>CAZGKP010000032.1:18018-22966 GCA_964526215.1 uncultured Candidatus Sumerlaeota bacterium | reverse complement strand
CTTGCTGGAGTTCGCCGGCACTGAGTGCATAAGGTGCAGGGATAGCCTGGTCTACGACATTGAAGAGGCGGAAACGATTTTCGCCTCCGGTTGGCGAGCGCATAATGTCTGTGCCGACCGGGACGAGATAGACCCGTGATGTATTGGCAAGCCCCAGACCATTATAGTTGCCGAACCACACGCCGACTGCCCGAATTTTAGTGGCGTATTTGGTGGGGTCAAATGCATTGTCGCCGGCTGCAAGGGGCCAGTTGAAGAAATTCCTTCCGTGGATAATCACGGAGGAGAAAGGAATGACGAAGGCGGGTTCAGGTTGCGTGGTTGTGTCCGAACTCGGCGCATCGGAATTGGGCGGGATGCATAGTCTGCGGAAATCATCGAGATTGAGTATATTGTCAACATAGTGGTCTTCGAGTGCCTGCTGCCAGGTTTTGTCAGATTTGCCGCCGATTCCAGGTGGGGCAATGCGAAAGAGTTCTGAGCGCAATGAGAAGCGCGTAGCTTCCTGTTGTGGATTATTGAGCCCGAGCTGGGGCTTAATGACGCTCCAGTTGGAATTCATTCGAGCAAGGTAATCGGCAAGCCCTGGGTCGCCACTGGTGCCGGCAGGTTGCGGAATACCGTCCTGGACGATGCCGATAGAGCGCGTTTTTACGATACCCGCCATAAAGTCCTTGCCGGGACCACGAGTATCGCCTTCCTGAAAGCAGGTCTCGTAATCATAAACATTGGCAGCCATATAAGCATACATTTGTGCGAGATCGAGCAAGGCGCGATATTTCTGCACGGCATCATTGCGGAAGATGCGAAATGCCATATCCTTGTAGCGATACTGATTTATTTTAGCGGCGGTTTTCTGGCGGAAGATGTTGCGTTCCTGCAGGAGCCTGACGCCTCTGGCGATAGCCGCCTCATAGCGAGCCATAGCCTGATTCAGCACACGTATGAGTGACATCATTTTGCGCCGTTTCGCCGCATCGGCACAGATAAGGTTCTCCAGGTCGTAGAACATTTTATCGTCCACCTGATATTCCTGTTCCTTCTTGGTTATGGCGATTTTGAGTTTTTCATCAATGGCATCTTTGGCAAGTGCTGCCCATTCAGCGGCGATTTCGGCAGCGGCTGCTCCGGCTGAGATGCCTGCATAGGTAACAGTTCCAGCCTCGAGAAGCACGCCACGAAGCGGAGCCAGGAGGTCTCCCCCATCGGCAAGACCAACAATCTCGTCTTCGGGAACGGCATACGCAAGGGATGCAGATTCCATTTCTGCCACTTTAGCCGAGGTTTTTGCCCAGATGGCGAATGGCTTTTGTATTTTTATCAAGGCATTTAATCCCATCTTTTCTCCCCAGGCACCGTTCTTGTATGCTAAAATCTTCACATTGGCGTCATAGCGAGACTGAATGAGTTTGGCAAGGAGTTCAACTCCCGCAATATGGTCTTTGTAGTTCGCAATATTTGCCTTAACGCTGTTATAGGCGTGAGCGACATCATTCATTGCCAGCTGGATTTCGCCCTGCGCCTCACGTCTGGTGAATCCACTCGGTTTTGTGAACTCATAGCGGTCAGGGTCAAAATTGTAGGTAATGTCAACGGGGGTCTCTGTAATAGTGCCATCATCTTTAACGGTTTCTTTGGTGTAAGTTATAACAACGGGTTCGTAATCCTTGATTTTGCTCGCCGCAGCACCTGTAACTCCGGGAAGGTCTATATACATATAGTGGATATAGTCGGGACCTTCATAGTCACCAGGGTAGGTTTTCCCCGGTCCCATATCTTCGGGATATGGCATACCGAAGCTTTCAATCAGCCTGCACGTAAAATCATATTCCTTTTCGACTACCGTTTGCTGGAAATCGGCGACGGAATCTGCCTGCGTGCGGAGCATCTGCGTGGCGTTGTTGGCATAGTTGAAGGAGGTAACGGCGTTCTTTAGAGCGGCAATGGCGCGTTCGTAAATCTGGTCGAACTGTGTCTTGAGCGGACGAGTCGGATTGGGTTCCATTAGATACGGTTCGATATCGAATGGGAGGACGTCGCTGGCAAGCCCGAGTGGGTTAAGCCCGGCATCCGCCTGATTGATGCGCGATTGGATTTCGCTGAAGGCATCGGGGATTTCACGCAGCTCCATAACGGTTGTGCGGTCAACCTTTCGGACGCCTTCATTAACATTGTCCTCGGGTGGCAGAACGGAATTAGCCACCGCCCAGTCGAAGTAAGCACCCTGACCGGCACGAGCACCCCATTCATAAACCCCCCAGGCACGGTCGGGGTCATCGTCATAGTAACCCGTCCATTCTTTTTCAGGGTCGGGAGAGAAAAGTTTGCGATAGGTAAGGTTGACGACTTCGGCGCCGGCGCGTGCTTTAGCGCGGGCAACCGTTGCAAATTTGCGCTCGTGGAGGTAATTAACCGCTACGGGCTGACCGGCGACCAGTACCGCCTCGGCGTGGGGCGTCCAAGTATAATGTGGATGCCGTAATAGTGTATAATAAGCCTTGATAGCCTCGAGGTAATGCCCCCAGGCATCGCCGTGTCCCTGCGGATAAAGGATGGCGGCATCTTCGGGTCCGATAATTCCGTCCACGTTGCCCGATTCATCACGGATGTCATAATTCAGGGCATAGGCGACCTGCCCTCCGACGATGTCCTCGGTGAAGTTCCAGTAGAGACGGTTATAGACTGGAACCACCTGGACATCGTGTATATTCTCCGGTTTTGCAGAACGCCCACATAGTAGTGCCAGTTCTTCATCCAGTAGAGTTGGTTCCTGGTCCATAAAGCAAAATAGGGAAGTTACGGCGGGACCGAACTGCTGGTTGTCTGTTCCCATAGCGATAGTGGGGTCGAGGGCATCGGCAAACGCCTCATTACCGAATAGCATATAGAGGTCAGAGACGCGTCCAGCGGCGAGGACGAGAGCATTGTTAGCAGGTTCATAATCCACCGGAGGTGTGCCGTCGATGGAAAGGCTGATGCCTCGTCGCAACACGGTTTCATAGATTTCAATAAGCCCGAAGTTATCGATTGCCTCGCAGTTCAGGGCGATGTCGCCGGCGAAGCGTTTGCCCGCCTGTGCCAGCATACTCACGATGGTGTTTATGGTGCGGTTCTGATATTGGAAGAAGCGGTCTTCTGCGGTTTGAATGCCGCCCCCAACGGCACGCTGTTTAAATGGGTCAATTTTGCCCAACACACGTTTAATCCAACCGGGGGCGAGCATCGGCGGAGTCCATACCGAATACTCGTTGGCGCAGACGGGGTCGGTGGGTTCTTGCTTTGCGGGGTCTTTTTTGTAACGCAGGACGAACCAGTTGTCCGAGAGAGTGAAAAGCCCCGCGCCACCGATAGTGGTGTCGAGTGCGCCGGCGACCTGTTTGCCGGGAGTGTCGGGGTCGGAGTCCGGTGCGCTGGGGTCGGGGTCCCAGGAGTCCCATTGGTCGTAAGGTTCGGTGGGTGCATCGCCGGTGCCGGGGTCGGGCAGAGTGCGCCACTCGTAAACATAGTCACCAGACTTCCCCGCCAGGTCGCCCGTGTGGCGGAGCGTTAGTTTTTCGTCGAAGACGCAGGTCGGCTCGATCTCCTTCAACTCACCCTGATATAGCGGGCAGGATACTTTAATGACCTCGAGGCTGACGGGGAGGTCGCCCGCATCCGGATGGTCGTTGAAGGCAACCGTAACGTATCCCACTGCCTTCCCGATGGATGAGAGCGACTTACTCAGTGATGCCGGTGAACCTACCAACTCCTGTGTGGTGAGGGTCAATGCAACAAAGTCATCCTTTTTAAGGTCGGCGATATCGTGGCTGATATTGTCTGTATCTACCATCTTCGCACCATCGGCAAGATGATATTCCTTTGTATCAGATGACTCGGAATAGAGTAAGATGGCACCGTCCTTTACCTTAAGAAAATTCCCCTTCACATCAATATCCGACGAACAATACTGATTATGGTATCGTGAACGTTTATATATCTTTGTTACTTTTCCGCCCTGCAGGACGAGTCCTATATTATCACCCTCCTGGAGGTATGAAATGGAATAGCTTATTGGGATATAATTCCCAGAAACATGGAAACACAAATAAGTCTTCACATCGTTACTAAGAGGGTATAATTGCACTGTAGAGGGAGTTATCGTAATTTTTCCCTTATCTTTGTCTACGGAATATACGGTGCCGTATATGGAAAATTCGAGGTGCCCAGCGACGTTCTCGGGTGCACTAACTTTCCTGACGGTCATAACGCTGATGCCAGCCTTCTTTTTCAGTTTATCGAGGGCGTCTTTCCAATCGGAATTCGCGCTCAGCGATGGAGAGAGATTTTTCAGGGAATCATACTCCCGCTCTGTCATCACGCTGGGCAGGACGTAAGATTCGCCGGTTGCCTCTTCAACGTAGAACCCGCGGAACTTGAGTTTCTTTTCGCCGGGGCTGAACCAGAAGCGGGGTTTTAATAGCGGTGAAAGTTCAGAGAAAACCACTTTGTCGCCCTTTGTCTCCCACTTCAGGTCTGATGGTAAATCAGATTCACTCCAATCGAGGTCGGCATTAACCACACGTGTTGGTTGTCCGAGTTCTACGCTGGTCTCCGCGGGATTCTGAAGTTGCGATTGCTGATATATAGTGCGGACGGCGACCTGGTCGGTGATGTCCGGCAAGCCATATTTAGGTTTGACGAGTGTTTCACCCAGGCGCAATTCCGGTGCGTCCTCGGGCCACGTAACTTTATATGTTACATTAACGGGGATGCCGGTATCATAATCTTTGTGGTCCCGGTCGGTTTGGTTGAGGTGTGCCCATTTATCAAGCCAGGGGGTACATACACCAATATCGGGCGGGTTGTCATAACCCGGGAAGACGAATCCGGGTTCAACCGGATAAAAATAACGCATAATAAGTGTGCCGGTTGTGCCATCGGATTTAGCGGCGGAAATCCAGTGCTGGTT
>CAZGKP010000032.1:1442-18008 GCA_964526215.1 uncultured Candidatus Sumerlaeota bacterium | reverse complement strand
TAAACTACCGCCCTGTCCTCCGGGGAGACAAAGCGCGCTGTGACATCGTAAGAGCCATTAGGCGCGGTCGCTGTCCCGGTATTCGGGCAATAATTGGCGGCGGCAACGAGGATGGGCAACGGCATCGGCGACTGAATCAATGTGCCGACTGTCCCGGGGTAAGTGAACGTATAGCCGTCGCCTTCCGCCTCGACTTTGTAAACGCGCATCATAGAGTCGCCCGTTTGCATATCTATATAACTGACGAGGGTATAAGGCAGGGATGTCTTCTTATGGTCTTGGGTGTCCTCGGTGATATTCAGGTCGCAGCGCAGGGCATAGATGGTGTCGCCAAGGGCGATGGCGTGTTCTTCATTGGGGTTATAGCCGGGCTGTGTATCATCATTCTGGTAATAAACAGTGGGATTCACAAGGTCGGAAAGTGCACCGGTGCCATTTGTGCTGGCGATGATGATTTTCTGCGGGTTGGGGGACCATTGACAGATATATCGCACCGGTTTCCAGCCCCAACCCATATCGCTCGCCGCAATGGTCTGTGTTTTTCCCTCCAGTAAATGCGGGGTCTTCTGGTAATAAACTACCACCATATCGTCTTCATAATCGGGGTCGGTGAGATTTAGGTCTTCATTCACGGGAATAACGGGTCCCTCGCGGGTAGGACCACTGCCGTCATCTGCCAGTTTGTAATATCCCTCATCGGCATTGTAATAGGCGTGTTGCCAGAAGAAGACGTAAGGCGAACCGAGGTCTGAATTATGGTAATTAGTATCCATAACCTCATCGCCGATATTATGCGGCTGATTATCGAGGAAATAGGGTGCTTCGTTCCATTTTATAACTCTCACGGGTAAGAAATAGATGGGGTCTTGAACCATACTCTGTCCCGTGGTGAACATAAGCAGACAGCGTCCCGCGCCGGATTTTGGTTTGAATATGCTATTGACGGTTATTCCGGTGTTGACATCTGACTCCATCAGGTCGAGGGGGTTTTCTGCCACGCGCCATTTTGCCGATTTAAATCGTCCACTTTCCGATAGGTCAACTTCCGGTGTGCCAAGGACATAGGTCTGAAACTTGTCTTCCGAGGGCCAGGCGAACTTCAATAGCTGCTTTGCCACGAGGTTCTCATTAGAGTCTTTCCAGGTGATGGTAACATACTCGGCGGGTGCTGTGGCATAGAGCGTTTTGTCGCCAGAATGCCAGAAGGCTACGGGGATTTCTTTACCGCCAGAGCGCGGCAGGGTGCAATCACATAGTCCCGTATGTTCTATTGTGGGTCCTGCGGGGCTCAGGTCGTTCAGGTCTACTGCACAGGGCGCAGGAATCGGCTGTCCCAGCTCGTAAGTATCTTTTATCTCAAAAATCGCATACGTCCCATTTATATCGGTTTTTAAGTGTCCTTTGGGATGTTCCCGGTTAAGGGTGATGGTTCGGTTTTCGAGATTCACATCGGATGGCAATTGCGTCCAGCAGGATTCGGCAGTGGGGGGATTATCTTCAGTCTTACAAATGCGGATGCGCGTAAGGTCTAACCCCGCCACTTCGCTCTCCAGGAAATGAAACGTCATCGAAGACTCGGCTTTTGTTATAGTAGCTGTCTTTCTGCCCGTGTAAACAGACCAGTAAACTTTTGCCGGCTTCCAGTACGTATCGTCGGGTTGAGCAGCAGCATAGCGAAACACACGGACGTTCTGCCAGCTTGCGGGATTGGTGGCGGAATTACCTTTGCCTCCTTTGAATTGGAAGGAAACGCGCGAGAGCGGGATTGATTGTGAACCATCTAAAATCATCCCGACTCCCTGCGGTGCTATCTCTACATTATTGTAACCATCCACGCCGGTTCGCATTGCGTTCCAGTATCCGGCGGCGTTCTGTCCCGCCTTGCCATAAATCAATGTGGCGTAGCTCGTTCCTTTGGAAGAGAGATACGACGGTGCCCCCAGTAGAATATCCGAGAAATTGTCGCTATTCACATCACCGCTGCCCGAAACACACCAGCCGAGCATACCATTAGCTACGTTGCCCAATATCCGCGCAACACAAGAGATTCCCGGGTCGTTCATTCGGAGAACGCCATTTTCCCCCAGCGTCTGTGCTCCATAGACCAGGAAGGTGGCGCCTGCATCTACCGATTCCGACGTTGAAGGACCGACTTGCTGCAGGTCAAGCCCTGGCGCACCTATGAGGATATCACAATAACCATCACCATCCACATCTCCGGCACCTGCCACGCTATAGCCCAGATAAGCAGAACGGAAATTAAGGGCAATCGTCGGAGCAGATGTGAGACCGCGCAGAATCACACCATCACGGTTCCCGTCCCCATTAAGGTCATTATTCACATCAAATTTACTGATGTCTAAAACGCCATTCTGTCCGAGTTTATTGGCGGAGCCATAGACCAGATAGGCTTCGCCGACATCCGTAAAGCCGTCAACATCTGCGCCCGGAGCACCGATTACAAAATCGCCGTAACCATCGTGGTTCACATCACCCACGCCGGCAAGGCTCGTCCCGGAATGCTCCTCCACCACGGGATTAGCCTTCACGCCGGTGAGTTTCACCCAATCCACACCGAAAGGCGGGGCTTGCGAGAGGTCGAGAGTTAGCGGAAATTCAGCAGGATTGCCGCTTCCGTCTTTTTTATGTGCTTGCGGACCATAAATCACATAAACTGGAGCATCAAAATTGGGGTCGGATGTGCTGTGGGAATCTGCCGCAATTAACAGGTCCGGATAACCGTCAGCATTGACGTCTCCCGCACCACATACACTGCTACCGAGGTTTTTATGATTGAGAGAAACCCCTGTGATTCTCACACCCTGCCCTTGAGATAAATGTGCAAGGTCAATCTGGTCCGGTGGCGCACTGCTTCCGTATATCAGATATGCCTCGCCCGAATCGTTATCGCCGATGCCCCATGCCCCGATTATGATGTCATCGAGGCTGCGCTCCGTATTTTCATTCATATCGCCATTGACGTTCCCGACGCCGGATACGCTACAACCGGTGTAATTCAGGTCATCGGGGAAGCCCGTAATCTTTATACCTTTTTTCGCTGAAGAACCACCGGTGCCAAATTCGCTCAGTTCAAGTGGACCAATATCAGAGAAGTTCTTTGCGCCAAAGACGACATAGATATTGCCGTGATTCTGGGCGACATTTTCTGTGTTTGCGTGAGAGACACCAATGATAAGGTCGGCGTAGCCATCGCCGTTCACGTCGCCAGCGCCAGAGACACTGATGCCCTCGCGGTCGTTTTCCGCAGCGCCGATAATGCGCACCGCTTTTGAAGTATCGAGGTTACCATTAGCATCGTGAGCCGGACCATCTTTAGCGCCAAAAAAGACATAAACCTCACCTGCATTGCTAATACTATTCGGGTCGGCATCCGGTGCACCTACGGCAAAGTCTTCATAGCCATCGCTATTTATATCGCCGATGCCCGAGAGGCTATGTCCCATATTATCACCAGGAGCGTCGTTCCACACCGTATCCTTTTGCAGGTCGGGGTCATCGAGCGGTGAAACTGGCAGAATACCCTGCATCCATATCTCGCGGTCGTGGATACCGTCATCGGCGGTCAGGAAAAGATGATTTCCTTTTACGGCAAAGTTAGGGGCAAACTTACCGGGGAGAGAGCCATCGCTACCGTAGCGGATGTCGCCGAAGAGTGCCGTCCCGGCGTCGGTGCCATCCGTAACCCAGGGTTCTGCTCCGTAAGTGCCGTCATCTGCGCCAAAGTAAATTTTATCACCGGAGAGCAAGAAGGATTGAGGATCAGAGCTTGCCGAGCCGGGGTAAATGTCATCGAGGACTCGCGTGCCGTTTGCGGTGCCATCGCAGTGCCATAATTCACGCCCCTGCCTGCCATCATCGGCACTGAAGACAAGTTTATCGTTAAGGGTGGTCAGTTCACGCGGAGCGGAGCTATTTGCGCCGGTATTTAAGTCGAGAAATATCTTTGTCTTGTAGTCGGGTGTCCCGGGGATACTCATCCATAATTCGCGCCCGAAGTTGCGAGCAGTTGCGGCAAAAAAGATGTTACCACTCAGTCCCGCAAACCATTCTGGATACATCGGGAACCCCGGCGCTTGAAACACCCACATATCACGTGGCGGCTCAAGGATAAGTCCCGAAATATCATCCGGTGTAACAATGGCGGCATTGCCAGTCAAGGTGAGGTGAAAACCATTACCCGAAAAATCTTCAACTTTGCCTCCGGTGCTCTGGTCAAAATGCCAGTAGCCACGGAGATGGTTCTGCGGCAGAGGCAGAATGTCGGTCATTCCTTGCTTAATCTCGGCATTCGTCCGGTTGCATCCCCAGAGACGGAATTCATCCACCAACCCTTTAAATGACTGATGTCCAGCATCGCCAATATGTATTTCCTGGTCAAAACGAAAAGAGACAAGGTCTTCTTGATAAAGTCTGTCTCCTTGTTCATACCAAACCTCGCCATTTTTCAACATACCGAGTTTGCGTGTCGGGTTTCCAGTCCAGCGAAATGTTAGGTGAACCCATTCATTGCTTGGCGGTGGTTCCTGTGAATGAATCCAGTAATGTGTTTGCCTTCCCTTGTCAACATGGATATCAAAACTTAAGTAGTCATCGTGTAAAGTAGCGTAGATATGACGAAATACGCGTTCGAAATTGTGCATGAGATACAAATGTTGCCAGTGGAAAAGTGTGCCTTTTG
Organism: uncultured Candidatus Sumerlaeota bacterium; assembly: GCA_964526215.1. Taxonomy (GTDB): domain Bacteria; phylum Sumerlaeota; class Sumerlaeia; order MWCT01; family MWCT01; genus CAZGKP01. The sequence continues at coordinate 13,309 of CAZGKP010000032.1, read as the reverse complement.
TATTATCATCAAAGTAAAACCATCCCTCAAATACAAAACCGGTATCTTGAATGCCATGGACAAGGATGGGTTGATGACGAAACTCGGCTTCTCCATCATCCGATTTGATTTGCATTGCGTGTTTCAAGGGAAGCAGTGTCAGGTCTTGTTCACCGGTCTGCCAATCAAAGGTATTGATTCCGCCGGAGCTATCGGCAACGTAAAAATGTGTAAAATCGGGATGCGCGGCGATGCCGAGGGGCTGCCGCAGTCCCTGCGAGAAGTATGGTATCAATTGCTGCGTATCGGGGTCTATCTGGCAGACGCTCCCCTTGAATGACCAGGAGGGGTTGCCAGAAAGTGTCCCGTTATTGCCGTAGCTGCTTGCATCGTGAGCCGTATTGCCTGCTCCTTCATCCAGGGGCCAGTAGCCGTTCAGGTCAGATTCTGCGCCGGAAAGGCGGCGGTTTATGTTCGTCTGAATCTCCTGGCGCGAACGCACCTTGTTCCAGACGCGCACCTCGCGCAATTTGCCGTCCAGAAAATAACCCTTATGGTCTTCCCTGCATCCTATCAAAACGGAACCATGCCCTGTTGGCTCAATATCAACCGAGTATTTCCAGGTGTCAAAGGGGGCGCCGTTTATGTATAGTGTATAAAGTTTTGAAGAATCCTTACGCGTTACTGCAACGTGATACCACTGTTTAGCCTTCAGGTTGGTATCGAAGCGGTGGCTTATGTCGCCACCAATCGTCTGTTTATGAAAAACATCCACATCGCCCCCTGAATCAATTTGCAGACCATAATGGTGTAGCCCTTCGTGCAAAACCCGCTGATTGACATCGTTCCTGTCCAACCAGAGCCAGGTTTCCAGGGTCAAATCGCTGCTGATTTGTAAGTAGGAGCTGGCTCCCACAGTGATATAATCATCCTTGCCATCAAACTCCAGCCCATCTACCTGACACCCGGCAGCGAAGAGTTCTCCCTGTGGAGAAAATGCAACGTCCATCGGGATGGCAGGTTCGACCTTGTCTGGTGCGTAGAAATGCCCCTTCATAGAGATGTGGCTGAATTTTGCGGTGGTTAGTTTCGAATTGACGTGAGACGTAACCGCCAGACCGATATATACATGCTTGTTCATAGACATTATTTTTCCCCAGGCGGGAGACGACCAGTTTTTTCCGTCAGTCGAAAACTGTCCCCTGAATGTATTTTCATCCCGTATCAGACGCACCCATAAGGGAGGGCTATGGGGATGATTGGGGTCATAATGCCAGTCACTGGAACCACCGGTGAAGTCGCGGTATTGTAAGCTATACCATCCATTGGGCAGGGCTGCCATCATAATGTGTTTCGAGCCGGGGTCAAGGCTCTCGCGAATCATTACGGCTGCTTTTTGATAGCCGGTGGCGCCGACATTGAGGACCGAATCAACCCTGGCGGTGATTTCGGCATCGCCATCGAGTCCGACGTAGAAAAAGTGAAACGCATCGGCGGTTCCCCAAATATCTGCGCCCGATGCCTGTATCGTAACAACTCCATTGTCGGCAACCGCGCTGCCTGCGATACCCGTATCGCCAATGTCCTGATTCTTCCAGAATGGGATAGCGAAAGTGCCGGATATGGGAGCGCCCGTTGTCCCATCGAAGCGGTAAATCTCTCGGTCTGTTCGGTCACATACGTAGAGGTTTTTGGTTTTGGGCGAAAAGGCAATTCCGCTGAAATTATGAGTTCCGGAGAGGCTTGCGAACTTGTCAATGTAATTTCCCGTAAAACGGTCAAAGCGCAGGATATCAGGAAAGGATGCCACATAAAGGTTTTTGTCCACCGGACCAAATGCGATGCCGCCATCACTCCAGTTGTCCGGTTGTCCGGCTTGACTCGATATAAATGTGTCCTTATAGGCGCCGGTATCGGGGTCATAACGCTTGATGACGGCTGTGTTATGCACCGGGTCATTCTGGTTAATATAGAGATAACCATCGTTGCCCTCGGTCATAGAATATGTCTGGTTCAGTTGTCCCGCAGCGGATTGGTCAAGCCCCTGGAAATCGGCGTCGTGCCCCGCAGAGGTGCGGTAGAGTTCACCCTTGGTCTCGTCTGACTGCTGAACGGTTGCGGCAAATACCATCGGCGCCAGCGTGGGACTACCTCCGACGATAACGATGGGGACGGTTCCGCCTTCCGTGCCATCGCTCTTCCACGGTCCTACTCCGTGTTCATTGTCATCCATCGCAAAGTAAGCCTTACCGCCGATATTTTTCAGGCGAATGAGTGGTTTAATCTCTGGACCGTTAACGAGGTCGAGGTGTGCACCGGTGGCGGTCAGGTCGCGGATATCATCCCGCCCATCGCTATTTACGCCAAGGTCTTCAAGCCGGTCGAATCGCCAGTAAGCAATCAGCCCCGATTCGTTTCCTTTCAGCCGTTTGTTGTAATTATCTACAATCTCCTGCGCGCTGCGCACATCATTCCAGATACGCACCTCATCAATCTTACCGTCGAAATAATAGTCCTGTACATCAACGCCAACAAAAAGATCGCCTGTGCCGTGATAGTCCGATGAGGAAGTATCGCTGGCGACGAGTTTGCCATCCAGATAGAGTTTTCGCGCCTTTGAGGAGGCGTCGTAAGTTCCAGCCCAGTGATGCCAGCCATCGATCCAGTCAGTTGAATCAGAATACGACAAAAAATTTCCCCAGAAAGAAAAGTGTATGGTTTTACTACCAGCAAACCAGACAACCAGACCTTTATTCGTTTCACCGACACCCTGAAAGAGGAGAGTGCCTTTAGCTGACGTCAACCGATAAGCCCATAATTCCCAGCTGAAGGATTTGTTAGCGATATTGATGGCGCTGGCATTATGCGTACGGGCATAATCGTCTACACCATCAAGGCTCATTGCCTGCCCACCCCACCACATATCGTTCACCGAACCGTCGAGGTCTTTGACCTGCACAGTCCCACCGCCCGCGCCATTGCTTTTCCACAGTTCACGACCATTCTTTCCTTCATTGGCGACAAAGAAGAGTTCGCCGCCCACATCCGTCAGGCTGGTCAGAAGCGGACCCGACGCACCCGACAGATGGGAAACCGTGGCGACTTTAACTGTGCCGCCTGCCGTTCCGTCTGTTTTCCATAATTGACGTGTGCTACCATCATCAGCGGTGAAGAATAATTTCCCGCCGGATATGGTAAAATTTTCTGGAAAGGAACCGGATGCACCGCTGTTTATGTCCTTGAGCAAGACCGTTCCACCAGCGGAGCCATCGCTCTTCCACAACTCCACGCCCTTGCCTCCGCCATCATCGGCGGCAAAATAAAGTGTGCCATCGAAGGCAATCAGCACATCGGATAGCCCACCCGCAAATTCTTTTAGCAGGACAGTGGCGTTCGGTGTGCCATCGGTTTTGCGGAGCTGAAATTTGCCGGATTGATTGATAAACGTGAAATAGGTCGCTCCACCCATCTCCGCAAATCCAACAGGCGCATCTTCCGCCACATTCAGGTCTTCCAGCATAAACAGGACCGGACGTTCCTGGGTGGGATATGGAGCTTGCTGTGCGCCAATATTTACCGGTGAGGCACACATCATTAGGGTCGCTAAAACGACCAGCGCTACCGTTAGAGAATGAATTTGATGAGAAAACCAACCTTGCTTTTGTGTCAATTGCATAACTCCAACCCTTTCGGTCTTGAATTTATTCTGTAAAATCTTCACCCAATTTAGCTCTTGCCCTTCATACTTCGCCCTTCTCACTTCGCTCTTTTGCCCATATATTTTAGCTCCCCGAATCATTCAGGGTATCTGTGTTTACGAGGTGCTTCAGGTAAAACCGCCCCCTGACGTAAAGCGTCTTGCGATGAACGCCCGTTATAACCTCGTGGTAATATCCCCCGACCTGCGTGTCGCCCCAATCTGAGATGGCGGGGCGGTCGTAAGGGTCATTGGCGCTGAATTCAAGTTCCACCTTGCGGCTCACCTCGTATGATTCCTTCCCCTCCGGCAACTGCGCATCGAAGCGCTCCGTGAGATTGTCGTGGTCGGGGTGATATTTATCCTTAAAGGGATTCAGTGGGTCATCGTAGTCTATCACAACGGTGCAGGTGAGAATCGGGGAGGTGGCGCCGGCTTCGGGTTGCATCTCGACTGGAAACTGCGTGGAAACCAACGTGTGGTGATAGGCTGCTTCCTGCGTGGCATCGGGTTTTGAGGTGGCAAAGGCGGCAGTGCTGATTCTACGTCCCACGAGCTCGCCACCTATATTTCGCACACCCTCATATCTGGATGTCAGAGAACGCTCGGTGAGCAAAACCATCTTCTCATGCTCGGTTACGATGGTGTGTCCGGGGTTGTTGGGGTCGTCCTCTTTAACGGCGGGCTTAATCATAACGTAAACTTCATTAAGCAATCGCGCCTGGTCATTGACGTCTAAATGCACAAGGATGGGGAAACTGAATGCGGTTGCGGTGGGTCTGGGGCTAACGGGGTCGCTGGAACTGTTCACTTCACATACGGCTTTAACTTCCGCCATTCCGACCCATAACCCGTGCCTCAATTCATAAGGCATATTATCGGGGAGTGCCCCAATGGTGCCTTTTCTGCCCCTTTGCAGAATAGCGGAATTCAGAAACGTCTTTGTGCTGACGGGCAGAATCTTTACAAAGCCCCCATCGTCCGAAATCAAAAGCAGCGACTGGTAAAGCGGGTCTTCTGCGCCACCAAGAGGTGGCGAGAGGTCCTTGCGCCGCACCTTAAAACGAACCACGCGCTCCTCGCCCGGTTTCGCTTCAATCGAATAGGAATCCATCAGCGGCAGCCAATCAATTTTTTTGGCACGCAAGTCTACCTTGAAATAAGATAGCGGCACATCGCCAGCCACCGCCGGAAATGCACACGTTGTCGGCTCTGCCGATGCCAGTGTTCGGAAGGTGATTGTTCGCGTCTCATCCGTGAGATTCTCAATCTCCAGACTGATTTCGCTCGTGATGCGTCCGAACTCCAGACCATCGCTAAAATCGCTCTCAATTCGCAAGGGACCCTGCCAGGTTGAGACGCCTTTAGTCTGAATCCAAAAAGCCTCGCCCCGCCGCATATTTGTAGTAGCGAGGTCGGTGACTTCCTCCCATTTGCCGGTGGTCTGGTTTAGCCGATAGACGGGTTGCCCGCTATGAGCGGCAGAAGATGAAAAAAACTTCGCAAAGGTAGGTGGGTTCTCCCTATCCACAGGAAATCCGGTGAAATTCTTAGCATCCGCCACCCAGATATGGCGTGGCACAATCGGGCTACCGGTTACGCTCCACTCGATGCTCTCGGTGCCCGTAACCTTTATAAGATACGCCCTGCCGCCTATGAGTTTATACAGCTCAGTAGCGTCTCGGTTCTGGCTCCTGGGTGGATAATAAACCATCCATTCCGGGCTTTGTGCCACCATCTCATTCGGGTCTTCGGTAAATTGCACATAGGACACCCGGTTATTAAAAAACCAGACGCTCTCGATTGGCATCCCATCGAACAAAACATCGCAGTCGGCAGGGTCTGGTTGTCCCTCCACAAAAACTGCATTCCACCCCGGATGCAGCGTGAAGTGTTGAGAAATCCACTGCCCCGGAGCGAGGACAGGTGCGCTAACGTAGAGTAAACAAATCGCCAATACCCACAAGAAACGTTTCTGAGTCATCGCATTATCTCCGTTCAAGAAATGAAAAACAGCCCACCGGGGCTGAGAAGTTGTGAGAATAAGGTTTCAGATGAATCCCCTTTTCCCAAGAGTGAGGCACCGAGGTATGCCGTAGCGGAAATTTTTTTGCCGTTTGCAAAACTTCCCCAAAATCAAAATATAGAAAAGAGAAATACAATGACCGTCAAGATTTTTTTCTGAAATGGAGGGTTAAAATCTCACTTACAACCAGCCGTTTTTGCGATACCACTCGGCGGTTTCGGCGAGACCTTTATCTATTTCGGTGGGACAGACGTATCCGACATCACGCCTCAATTTATGCGCACTGCATACCCAGTAGGGCTGTCGAACCTCCAGTATCTTCTGGCGATTTAACAAAGGGGGATTTTTTGTTATGCTTGCCCCGATTTCGGAAAAGCGTGCGACAATTCCGGCAAGCCACAATGGCACTGTGATGTGCATAACGCTTTTCTTTCCAAGTGCATCGGCAATACCTTTACTGAGGGCGCTCCAGCCATAAGACTTCGGATTACATACAAAATAAGTCTCCCCAATAGCCTTCCGGCTCTCGGAAAGGCGCACTATTGCCTCGGCAAGATTCGGGGCGTAGACAATGCTCAAGAGCTGGTCTTCGCCTCCCACAAAGAAAGCCCAGCCCCTGTTAATCATCCTGAAATAGAAGTAAATATCGCGGTCGCGGGGACCATAGACGGCTGGCGGGCGAACTATCGTTATGGGAATTTTTCCCATAAATTCGGCAGCAATCTTTTCCGCCTCGAGTTTGCTCTTGCCATAGTCGCTGATGGGGTCGGGCGGAAATGTCTCATCAATTGGGGTCTCCGATGGCGATGGTCCCACCGCGGCAAGTGAACTCACCAGAACAAATCGCTTGATACCGGGATTTTCCAGCGCACAGACCTCGAGCAGATTCCGCGTTCCTTCGGCATTTACGCGATAGTAATCATCGGGGCGGAGTGCCTTTGTTACGCCTGCGAGATGAAATATGATACCTTTTCCCCTGATTGCGGCGCGCAAACTCTCTTTATCAGTGATAGCGCCTCTATGATAGCGAACCTTCAATCCCTCGAGCCAGTGAAGATTACTCGTTTTGCGGATGAGGCAGGTAACATCTTCCCCTCGTGCACACAGTAGTGAGGCGAGATGGCTGCCGATAAAACCAGTTGCACCTGTGATAAGGATAGTCATCAGTAGTAAATAAAGGTAAAGGTAAAAAGTTAAAGGGTAAAAGTAGAGCAGTAGTTATGAGAGTTTTGCCTTTCCCGAAATCCGCTGGAGCTTTAATCATCCGTTGCCGTCCCACCTACGGTGGGGTGCCCCGAATCCGTTGAAAGGTTTCAGCGTTTTCTCTTCAGCAAGAGTTCAGCGAATGCCTCAAGGAGTTCACGTAAATTCGGGGGCGTCTTTGCGATTGCGTTGAGGGCGCTCTGCAGGAGGCGTTCACATTCGCAACCAGCGGCGTCGAAACTACCATATTTTTCAAACAATCCCCGCACCCATTCAATCTGTGTATCGGTTGTCTTTGCGCGGGAGGCATCCAGGATGCGGTAGAGCTGCTCTCGCTCTCTTTGTGTGCAATTATTTGTCACATAAGCAACGAGGAAGCTCCGTTTGCCTTCGCGCACATCAGAACCGATACTCCCTCTGCCCTTACCTTTCGTCAAATCAATCACATCATCTTTAATCTGAAACAGTGGACCGATAGACTTTGCATAATTCTCGATTGCGTAGCGAACAGCGGGGCGTGCGCCTGCAACAATCGAAGCGGCAAGCATTGGTGCGGCAAGACAGTAACCGGTCTTTTCGGTTACAAGCCGTAAGTAGTCCCGGATTGAAAAATTCCGGCTTGCGCGCGCATTTATGTCAAGTGCCTGACCAATGTGCGTGTGTTCAAGAGTGTCAATCATAAGCCGTAGAAGACGAATTTGTTTACGTGGCGGCAGGTGATATTCGCTGGATTCGGTAAGGGCGCGGAAGACCTTCACCAGCATAAAGTCGCCGATATTGATTCCGTGCGCCAGTCCATATTTCACATAGACGCACGGGCGATTACGGCGGTAGGTGTCGCCATCCTCAATATCGTCGTGGACAAGTGTGAAATTATGAAACAATTCAATTGCGGCGGCGAAAGGCAGAGGGGCATCGGGATTGGCGCCGAGCACCTCACAAACCAGCAAACCCAGAGCAGGACGTAATCGCTTGCCCCGAAACATAACATCGTCGCTGTCCAGACCGAGGGCATATATTATGCCTTCGTGGAGATTGGGGATTTGCTCTTCACTCTTTATAAAGCGAATGAGGAAATCGTCCACGCGACACGCAGCCAGCGTAATGTTCTTCAAAAGTAGCGATGGCTCCATATTCTTTTTCTCCATCGCCATAAAAGGAGAGACTTATTCATCAGGCTCAATCTGTATGAGTTCATATTCTCGATTGCCAAGCCCCATCTTCTCGGCAATCTTCACCTGAATCCAAGGGTCACGTCCGAGAACATTCTTAATAAAGTCGGCGCTTGCCTCTTTTATGCCCTGGTCTTCTGCTCGAGATTGTGGCAGCGGTTTTGCCTTTCCCACCAGGTCGAGCGCCGCAGCATCTATCGCCACCGCGTCATTGCTTATCAAAATCCCCTGGTCCTGAATAATTGCAGTGTCAGCCATTGGCATACAGTCGCACTCGGGTTGAAAATCCATAACGAAATTTACGTAAAGCACTCTGCCGGGTTTGAATGTGCTGAGGACGGCATTAGAGGATTCAGCCATACCTTTTGCAAAAGACTCTTCATCGAAGTCAACACTCATCGCCCCTGTGGGGCAGACGCGCACACACCTTGCACACCTCCAGCATTTCTTCGGGTTTAAGACAACTTTATCTTCCTGAATCGAAAGGGCGCTGTTCACGAAGGAACAAACCTCGACGCATTGCCCGCAGAGTGTGCAAAGGTCTGCATTCCATCGAAATGGCGCCTCACCCTGTGTATGCATTCTACCCCGTTGAATCTCGCCTTTGCGATTCCGTGTGGTTACGCATCCCATTGCGACATTCTTAATCGCACCTGCGTAACCGGGCTGGAGGTGTCCTTTTGAATGACTGACAACAACCATCGCCGCAGCATCGTATATTGCACCCGCCACTGCAATCTCACCAATCAGGTCGCCTCCAGTCTTTATCACCACGCCGTCTCTATCAGTAACACCACCTGCCAGGATAACCGGCGCACCTACCGAGAGCGGCGTAATACCATTACGCGCAGCAATCTCAAGTTTGGATAAATCACCCGTGTCGGTAACAAACGGAGTTCCACCGGCATCTTTTACCGCATCAACTATTATGCGCAAGAACGCCGGACGCACCATGCGGAATGCCCCCCACGAACCGAAGTGGGTCTTTACTGCAACCGGCTTCTTTGATGGGATATATTCCTTGAGATTCGCTACCTCGAGCAGGCGCTTTAATTTCGCTGGCAGACTGTATGCGTAACGAAAATGTAGCGAGCGTGCATTTGAGAAATAAACACTGCTTTTAGCCACGGGTTCCTCCCGCCTCGTGTTTCAGACTGTTATCCTTATTTCTATGAGTGAGGCGATCATATGCATAATCATAGACGGAGACCAGCGTAAACCCCGCACCCAGCACCACGAAAAAGAAAATCAAACCCACCACATCGCGGAACAACCACCGCAATACTACAAGCTGCACCAAACAATATCCCCAGAAGATGACATTCAGAATCAGGTATCCCTTCAGGGGAAATAGCGGCTCCTGCCCGATTGGTTCTCTCACCTCGGGAATCTGTTTTGCCTTTGACTTGAAAGTCTTTTTTGCCATTCGCTCATCTCCATAAAGCAGTATCAAAACAATTTCACCAAACTATCTACATCCTGGTTGATGATTGAAAAGAACCTGCCCGGTTGCCGTCAAGGGCAATTCAATACATCAGGACTGGTTATCCGAATTCCCCCGCTCCTTTATATGCGACTCAATGGCGGCGGTGTGTTCCGCAATACGGAAAATGACTATGATTAACTCCAGCCATATCCTGGTCAGCATCACATACAGTATGAAGATTATGGGCGACAGGATAAGGGCGCCAATCCCCGCCAAGAAGCTTCTGGAAAAACCGCCAATGAGGAAAGCCAGTGCCCCAAGCCCGCATAAAAATATCGCCACTCCATACACAACCTTGATAATCTTGGTTGTGATGAAAGTGGTAAATGAGAAATCGAACAGTGCCCCCAGAAATCCCCTTTCAGTTCTGTGATTCATAACTTACCTCCTCTATTTTTGATAGAATAGGAAATAGTTTGTTCAGGTATGTATTGTCAAGGGATTCAACTCCCAGATTATTAATTCCACAATTCTTCAGTTGTGAGCTCATGCGGAGAGAAAACAGGATATTATGAAGACTTCACTTAAATCTCTAACATAATGGCAGTTCGCTCGCCAGCCACCAATATGGTGCAATAAACTCTGCCTCCTTGTGTGAAATATATGAGTGAGAGAGGGGTCAATCTTACAAAAAGATTCAAATTTCTATTGGCGCAGTACTACAAAGGGGGAAAATATACATCAAGATATGACTTGTTCTCTTCGCATTGATTTTCCTTATATAGTAGAAGAGACAAAAATGGAGAACGTGCGCATAAAATTATAGCGATGGTTGCTCACCATTTCGGTCATCTACAAGATTTGTTGAAACAGAGTACCCACGCACCTGAAATTCTCGGACAGGCTCGAACAATAGCAATGGTCCTCTTGCGGGAAGAACTCCCCTGGAGCTACAGTCCACATAAACTGAGTAATGGACAGTGAGGAATCAAACAATCTTCTGGAAAAATAATAAAAAGAGCGAGGAGCTTTTGAATCTTTTCTCCACAGGCGAATGTTCCATTTGTAAAATTGACCCCATTTCCCCCGGTTGCCCCAACCACGAGATATTCGCACTCTCTCGGTAAGGGCGGCAAGCAGTGAATCCAATTCTGCGAGACCAAATTCATATGTCTACCTCTTGCTTCAGGAGTGCCGGAAGAGCATCGAGTGCTGCATCAAATGCCTCGCAGGTGTATGTAATTTCCCGCTGGCCGTGTGAAAAACTCGGTAACAAACTTCCATTTGATAGAATGTGCCTCGATATAAGGAGTCGGAGAAAACGAGATCTGATTGTCGTTTCACTGAGGCCGTTCCGGGCGGGGAAATGGAAAGTGAGGCGTGGAGCAGGCCCGATGAGCGCTGCCGGAATCCCTTTCTGGAGCGCAAGGCGGTTGAAGGTATCCTGAAGTTCCCCACCGCGTCTCCATAAGACTTCAGTGACGCTTTCTTCCTCCAGGACTTCAAGTGTGGCAAGGGCTGCAGCGATGGATGCAGTCTCAAATTCGTAGGTGAGGGAATAGAAACAATCCCTTAGCTGCGACATTAACGCACGTTTTCCGCACAGTGCTGATAGGGGATAACCATTTGCTATTGACTTGCCAAAACAGGCAAGGTCAGGCGTAACCCCGAAGAGTTCTTGGGCTCCGCCGAGGGCGAGACGAAAGCCGGTTACTATCTCGTCAAAGATAAGGACAGCCCCCTCCCTTGCCGTCAGCGCCTTCACCTTCTGGAGGAAATCGTAGCTCGGTATGAGAACTGTGCAGGGTTCTAATAGTACCGCAGCAATTTCCCCTGGATACATTTCAAACAGCCGCTCCAGACTCGAAAGATTGTTGAATTCGAAAGGAGATAGGAGGTCAGATAGAGACACCGGTATCCCTCTCACATCTTTAATAGATGCGGCAAACCAGTCATGGAAGCCGTGAAATCCACAATAGGCAACGCGCTGGCGGCCAGTGACGGCACGGGCAAGGCGTATCGCCGCTTCACAAACGTCCGAGCCATTTTTCCCGAAACGAACCTGCTCCGCACAGGGAATCAGGCGATTTAGAAGCTCCGCCAATTCCAGCACCTGCACATCCATCAGTGTCGTGAGTGGGCCACGCTCCATAGCGCTCCGGACTGCCTCGGTTACAGCAGGATAGTTGTAGCCAAGTATCACCGGTCCGTAAGCCATTATGTAATCGAGGAAGCGTTCACCTTCGATGTCGGTCACGTAAGCTCCTTTACCTCCCTCCTTTGTAAAGACTGGAAAGTGTGGGAGGTTAAGATGTTCTTTGCCACAATAGGGGGAAACATCCAGTGCTGCAAGATTTTTCTGAA
>CAZGKP010000032.1:0-1432 GCA_964526215.1 uncultured Candidatus Sumerlaeota bacterium | reverse complement strand
GGTGTTTTTCCTTCGTTGAGTAACTCGCGGAGATTTCCGGTGTTTTGGGTGCCAGACCCCGGCGAGGTGTATTGGAGTTCACCACCATCGGGATAAGGACTTTCGCGTCAAATTTGGGGTTTATCACCCTGCGAACGAAATTGCCAAGGCGTTTGGCATCGCTCTCGCCCAAGAATCCCTGCCAGATAGTAGGTATCGGGACAGTAAGCTCCGCGGTGGAATCCCAGAAAGGGGGGATTTGATCAGTCCAGTCACACCCGCCTTCGCATTCGAGCGGGCGCTCAGGGTGCAGTAGATAATTCAGGACAGTTCCGAAATCCCTGACAAGGTGAAGGAACCGCCTCAACCGGGAACGCCCCCATTTTCCCCCACCCAGGATGTGTCGGCGGAGGAGTTCTGGTCCACAATACAGATTTTCCCCTTCCTTTGAAATCAGGCGGAAAAACCACTGGCACGGGCAGATAACTTCTTTTGCTCCCGGCATTACATTGTGTCCCCATAATTTTATGTTGCCGTAAAGGGTCTGAAGACGGAGGAAATTCGCCTGTGCCTGTGCGAATTTCAATGGGTCGGAAAAGATCGAAAGCGGATGATTCCCCGGATGCATAATTTGAAAACCGAATATAAGATCAGGGATGAATCCCCGAAGATATTCAATCATTTCCGACAAGCAGCGGAATGTGTAATTTTCCTTTGTAATGACGCCAAAGACTGCCTCGCGCACACCCAGCGCACGCGCCTGAGGATGGAGCGAGATAATCCGCTCGCAAATCGCTTCCGCCGGGATACCACGCAGCTTTTTGTTCACACCTTTGATGCCGTCAAGACCGTAAATCACCTGCCACAGATAAGGCAGACATTCTCCGACTATCTTCGGCAGGGTCAGGTTTGTCTCGAGAATGATTTGTATTCGCGAGGAAGATGCCTTGATGTGGGCGAGGATGCCGGGAAGGTCAGGAACCAACGTCGGTTCGCCCCCGTGAAGGATAAGGAGGCGCGGGGGACGCTCAAGGACGGCAGACAAACCACGTTCGATAGGGGAAACTGAATGCACACAATCCGGATGCGACCCGCAATATGCACACGCAAGGTTGCAGGCATCCGTGATCTCCCAGACCGCAAGTAATGGGAAATGCTCTGCCGGTGGGCGGCTCCGAGCAAGACGATAAGCCATCTCCGCCAGAATTGGGCGAACTTTCAGCATCGTAGATCACTCCCCCATAAAGGACTTTCTACTCATCAGTTAATATCTAACCAAAGATATTTGAAATGTCTTTAAATGCAGAGTTTGCGGAGAACGCGGAGGATCGCAGAGGTTTTTTGATATATACTCTGCGTTTCTCTGCGACCATTGCGTTCTCTGCGTTTTCAGATTTATAATATCAATCAATTACAAATGCTCCGAGAGATAAATATGGGGAAATACTTCATT
>CAZGKP010000031.1:0-23183 GCA_964526215.1 uncultured Candidatus Sumerlaeota bacterium | reverse complement strand
GAAATTTTGATTTTGTATCAAACGCGCGACAAGAAAAATCAATATGCTTTGAACGTAAACTATCACTTATGGGTTTTACAAATCGCCGGTTTGGTACAAGTACTAAAACGTCTCCCTCTTGAGAAGAATATTGGACCTTTTTCGTAATTATTTCACACTCTTTTTTGTCACTGGGAACATTATAGATATGAATATTGTTGCAAGATTCTCTTTCAAATTCATTAACTTCTTTTATAAGACGATCGCGGTCAAATTTTTTAACAACTTCAACAGCCGATTTATAGATATCTGGAGGACACCGCCAACTTTTTTGAAGACGTCCTTTTACAATGTTTGATCCAAAGATTTTCTCAAAATTCCGGATGTAGTAAGGTGTGCCTCCTCTAAAAGAATAAATGCTTTGGTCATCATCTCCCACACAATATAGTCCTTCGCGAGAATTATTAGAAAGCAGTTTTACAAATTTTTGTTGGGAGATGTTTAAATCCTGGTATTCGTCCACCAGAAGATGCTGTGTCTGCTTTTGTGTCTCTGCAAGAATCTCTTGATTTGACTCAAGTAATTCACAAGCTAATAAAATCTGATCATTAAAATCAATGGCATTGCTTTTGGTCATAATTTCACGATACTTATCAAGAATCTTTTGGATATCTTCGTCATTTGCTCGTATATTCCCTTTTTTCTTTAATTCCAAAGCCTTTTTACCAAGGTGTCTGTTGAAACCTAACAGTTGAGCTGCATCTCCAAAGATAAGTTCTAATGTGTCCCGGTCAGATTCAACATTGGGTCTATCAGATAATCCCAATAAATCAAGGTGCTGACATAATATTCGCATTCCTAAACTATGAAGTGTGCAAACCAATTCCGGTTGATTTTTGGATTGTAGGTAGACGTCTTGTTTACTTGGATCACTCATCCGTTTTCTCATATTTTTTGCAGCTTCTGTTGTAAAGGTTATGATAGATATTGTGTTTGGTTCTATTTCTTGATTTTCAACCAGCCATTTAACACGCTTTGCAAGTGTATATGTTTTCCCTGTTCCTGGACCAGCAAGTATTAATACAGGACCAGGATAAATTTGATATGGTTCATATTTGTTATTCATCACGTCCCTCTTTGGGTTATTTCTAAGGTTAATTAGCGCTTGCTCTTTTGAATCAATTTCAATTTCTCACCGTGGAAATGGCAGGGAAATCTCCTCCGATTATCCCAGTTTCCTTTTGTTGGCTTAATTGAGAATTGGAGAATTGTCTTATATCGCTATGTCTTAAATTGTGTCAAGTATAAGGAATATGCTTTTACTTTTTCAGGCTGCGGGCTTTTTTGAGGCGGGTGCTGACAAGATTCACTACGGCTTCATATACCGCCTCCCGCTCTCACCTTTTGTCAAGCCAATGATGTCAAAGATGATGTCATTGATATCTGTTATTCACCTTTTGAAGCTACACGAAATATTAAAAGAATAAAGTTCTTTTTCGGATTCAAGGCTGTTGTCCAGGCGGCGCTCGACTTTTTCCAGAGCGTCGGTGAAGGCGTTTTTGGTGCGGTGCGAGACCTCATCGCCCATAAGGATGCGGATTTTGTCAACCTTTTGCCATTCATCTTTAAGGGCAAGAAGCGAGCCGATTTCAAAAAATCCCGTGGCAATATCTATGGCTTTTGAGAGCTGACACCAGTCGTGTAGATATTGGGCAACCTTCCAATCTTTATCACTGTTATCTACGATAAAGAGTTCGCTACCGGTCTTGCTTACTTTGTCGCTCATTTTGCATATCCCCACTCCGAAAATTTAAACCACGGGGAACACGGGGAAGAAAAAATCAAAAAACTCTGCGCTCTCCGTAGGCTTTGTGGTTAAAACTATTTCTCTCTCTTTGGGTAGGGGAAGCAACTTATGGATTCTGGATGAGATAGACCACGTCGGCGATGTCTGTCGTGCCGTCGCTGTTTTTGTCGTATTCATCCTCCTGCCCGGGCGGTATCTCTTTTTTTCCCAGAAGCACTCTTACAATATCTGCGGCGGTTACGGAGGGCTTGGAGGTGAAACTCAGGGCAAAAATTGCACGGTCACTTGTGAGGATAATGTCGTTCTGCGCACCATCGCCATTCTGGTCAACGAATGTTTCCCGACCCGCATCATAGGCGTAGATTAAAGCAGTTGCGATTTGCCTGTCCTCGCCGGACAGTTTAACCTCGAACTCGGCAGTGATGTCGGGCGGGCTGGCGCCGGGGGTGTTATCAAAGATGTAATTGCGACTATAGGCGAGCTCCCAGGTATTGTCGTTGCCGTAGTCAAAGGCGCAGGAGTGGGCGGCATTGGTGTCGCGCTGACCGTCGCCGTCAATGTCGCCGATGGAATACACACTCAGTGTCTGTGCGAGGAAATCGTCTTTGGCTGGATCCCAGGGTCCTGTGTTCTCGATGGTGTAATCAAAGGTTTTGCGGAGTGTGTGACCCGTTTTCCCGACGCACTCGAGGGCGAGTTTCCATTTAACGTTGTGGTTATCGGGTGCGGAGGGGTTTTGGGCGAGGGCGTAATCAAGGATGCCGTCGCCGTCCCAGTCATTTGCTCCATAGATTGCATAGTTATTGGGAGCGCCTTCGGCGAGCCACATCTTGCGCCCCTTGTTTGCGCCGCCGTTTGCATAACCGTTGAATATACCATAGCACAGAGGCGTAGTCCCATAGCCCATCATTCTGTAAATTGCGAGGTCGCACCAGGTGTCAGCATTCACATCTGCGGGTGAGGAACTATCAGTTTGCCGTGCAGGCGAAGCAAAATATCCGCTTAAATCCTCGGCGGATGACCCGAAGTCGGAATTGGTGGTCTGGAACAAATCGCTCCTGTTCTTGATGTCAACGACCCTCACTACCGGCGGTTCGGAGAAAGCCATCCACATAAAACCGCATATCTGAAGGTCAACGTAGGTGTCTTTATTGTAATCCCCCATTGCCGCGCCGTTGGGCGGATAAAAAATCAGGGCATAATCGAAGATATCCCACCAGCCGGAGTATGGTGCGAGGTAATTCCCATCTTTGGATTTCAGCATTGTGATTTTGCCCTTGATGCCATAATTAGCCTCCATAATAGAGCCGTAACTATAAGTATAATAGAGTAAGATGTCGGGGAGACCATCGCCGTCAAAATCGCCATTCGCAGCAGGCGTAATGGGCAGGATTTGCAAAGTCATCCGGGAGCCGGGGAATTGGGGCATCAATGGCGTATTATCATCGTCAGACGCCTTGGCAATATCCTTTGTCCATATCACCGAGCCATCCAGACCACTATAGCACCCTATAAAGAATTTATTCGAGGCATTGAGAAAAGAATTGCAGATAAAGAAATCGGGATAATTGTCCCCGTTGAAGCTGTAATCAGACCACATAATTGTTGGTGAATAGGCGGAGTTCACGTTAATTGACCAGGTTTTCTCTGTGGGGAAATTGGATTTGGTTTCATTGAGTCTCCAGAAGATGAATTTTGAATAGTCTTCACTGTCGGAGGCTTTATTTGTACCGATGAGGATAATATCGGGTGTGCGTTTTTCCACCCTGGGTCTTATGAAGTGAAGAGTTCTCGGGACGAATGTGCCATAATCAGGTGTGAACTCGCGCCAGGCGCTGCGGTCGCCGGGATAGGTCTTCGGCGTTGCGCTATTTTGGGTATTTATGCAGAAAAGTCGGACAACGTCGGTCTGAGAATTTTTCTGGTGCATAACATAATCGGGTAGCCCGTCGCCATTGTAATCGTGAAAATAACCATAGCCACCGGCGGCTCCCCAATCGGAGTCGGGGTTATCGAAATACCAGTTAAAGGTGAGACCGCTGCGAAGGTCGTATTCGAGTGTGGCAAAACAACTCGTGCTCATTGCGAGCAAGAGCGCTATTGCAATTGTTAGGACAAAGACCCATCGAGAAATTTTCATTTGCATATCCTGAACCTCCCCAATAGTTTATTTACGCGAGAGCATCCCGATATTTTTTGAATTGTCAAACAAATTCATATCCTGGTTGCGAGTCCAATGGAATAATGGAATAGCCCGGGCATGTCCTGTGCCACCTTTATTGAGAAGTCTGAGGTATTTTGGAGTAGGGGTATGGAATGGTTGAAAAGCATTTTATCCACAAGTTTAATATCCGTTGCCGTTCCGGGCGAATCATAGGTATGGTTCGATTTGCAATGGGGGTTATTCAATCAGCGAGGCAAAGTGATTCCCCTGTGCTGCTTTTCGCGAAGTGCGAGCTCTTCGGCAGGATTATGCTTTACGGGAGAACATCCTGATAAGGAGAAGAGCCTGGCGATAGGCATCCACACTCCCTTTCCCCAGAGGAGCGAAGGTATCGCGCAGGATATTGATTTCCTTCCCTGTGGGTTTATGGAGTTCCCATACCCGTGGTTGCTTTAAGAAGCGTTTGAGTTCCCTGGGAAATTTCCTGTCCTTCAGGACAGCCTTGCGCAATTTTTCGGGGTCGGAGAACCTCGAATAATCAATTTTTCCAGGAGCGGGGCGATAGGTGACTTCCTCCTCGCCGATTTCGGTCTCCTCCGGGATGTGAATAACGTCCCGGTACTCTTCGGGGAGTTTTGATTTCACCCACATAAGCACTGCGCGTTTTTCGGGGATACCAAGGTCTTTAGCCATACGTAACCACAGGTTAAGCGAGGGCTTTACATAACCCTTCTCGAATTTGAATATAGCCGGACCAGAGACGTTATATTTTGCACCGAATTGGTCCTGTGTAAGTCCCTGTGTGCTCCTGTTCTTGTATATTTTCTCACCAAGGAGTTTGCTCATTTTTCATCACCTCCTGATCTTAATTTTCCACGAGAGGGGGAAATAGTAATATTGCCTTTCCAGCATCACTAATTATAGTATTATTAATTAAAGCAATATTTGTCAAGTAAAAATCGCTCTCTGTGCGAAAAAAGGGGGGCAAGAGTTGAGCCAGAACCGAGTGAAAAATGCCTCTTTGATTGTCGGTGTGTTCCTCGTCTCGGCAGGGATACTGGCGCTGGAGGTGGCTCTGATGCGCTGCCTCTGTATCGCCTCCTATCACCACTTTTCATATCTGGTGATAAGCACTGCGCTTCTGGGTTTCGGGGCAAGCGGGACGTTCCTCTCTCTTTATGGTCGTGTATTTGTGCGGCATTTCTGGCAGAGCGCATCGGGTGCCGCAAGCCTATTTGCGATAACGGTGATTGCGTGTTTCGGAATGGCGCAGTCCCTCCCGCTCGATGTGCAATATGTTTTGTATAGCTGGCGGCAGATGGCAGTGCTTTTTGTTTATCATCTTCTCATATTCATTCCGTTTTTCTTCGGGGCGCTCATTGTGGGGCTTTCGCTGATGCGATTTGTCTCGCTGGTGCACAGTGTGTATGCGGCGAATCTTGTCGGCAGTGGTGTGGGGGCAGCGGGCATAATTCTCCTTATGTTTTTCATTCCTCCCCAACTACTCCTTTACGTGGTAGCTTTCATGGGCGTTATGGCGGCAGGTTTGTTTGCACTTGGAGGCTATCTCGAAAAGGGGATTTCTGTCACGATACCCCGGCGCTACCGTTTCTGGATGTGCACTTTCAGCGTGCCCATAGCTGCCGTTCTCATCATATCCTTCCTGGCGATTTTTGCCCCGTTGCACCTCCGCATAGACCCTTACAAAGCCCTTGCCCTGATGCGGAATCTTGAACGTCAGGGCGATGCGCGCCATATTGCGTCTCGATACAGCCCGCGTGCGAGGCTGGATGTTTATGATTCGGCGCGGCTCCACACGACTCTATTTGCATCGCTTGCGGCAACGCTTCCCGCGCCACCCCAGATGCTCCTGCTGGCTGATGGCGCTTCCCTTTCGCCCATTTTCAAAATCGCCAGCCCGGGGCAGGCACAGATTCTAACGTTCACGCCGACTGAGATTGCATACAGGCTTGCATATCCGAAAAGTGTTCTACTTCTGGGCGAGACCGGTGGCGTGAATGTCTGGCTTGCACGCCTGCACCGTGCCGAGAAAGTAACCGTCGTCCAGCCCAATGAGCAAGTCTTTGATTTGATGAAACGTCCCCTGGATAAAAAGGCGGGCGGCGTATTTTCCGCATCCGATGTTGTTCTCGTCAGGGCGGAGCCACGTGCATATCTCGAACACAACCGTGAGCGGTTTGACCTCATTCAAATCGTTTCGCTCGAATCCCCGGCTGCAGGCGTGAGCGGTCTTCAATCGCTCGATGAGAACTATTTACTCACTGTGGAGGGGATACGTGCCGCTATTGCCCACCTGAATAGGCGCGGCATCTTGACGGTTACGCGGGGTCTCCAATCGCCTCCGCGCGACAATGTAAAGATTCTTGCCACCTTCATCGAGGCATCCGAGGCGTCGGGTTTCAAGAACCCGGCGCGCCACATTATTCAGGTGCGAAATTATCTGGCCGGTTGCACACTTGCCTCACCGGCGCCGTTTGACAAAACCCGCCTTTCCCGACTCCGCTCCGCCTGTGAGGCACTTGCGATGGACATCGTCTGGGTGCCAGATGTCCGCACCGAAGAACTCAATCGTTATGATGTCCGCAGTGGTCCTGCCGGAAAAACTTACAGCTATTACCATTATGCCGCTCTCGAACTCTTCTCGAAAAGGCACAAAGAGTTTTACAAAAGATGGGCATATAATATCAGACCTGCCACTGATGACTGTCCATACTTCTACGACTTCTTCAAGTGGCGTTCGCTACCGGCGATTATGAAGTCTTACGGGCGGCACTGGCTTCAACGGCTGGAGCTCGGATATGTGGTGCTGATAGCGGCGCTCGCTGAATCTGCGGTTGTTGCAATGCTCTTGATACTTCTGCCCCTATTAAGGCTATCGAAAGGATGCCCAAAGCGAAGGGGACGCACTGCTACATTTATCTACTTTGCACTGCTCGGTCTGGCTTATATTATGATTGAGATGGTCTTCATACAGAAATTTGTGCTTTTTCTGGGGGACAGGATTTATGCGGTGGGCGTGGTGCTGGCTGCATTTTTAATCTTCTCGGGATTGGGGAGCCTCACGGGCAAAGGAGGCACTGCCAGCCCGAAACGACACATAAGACTGGCAATTGCCGGAATAATCCTTGTCGGAATAATGTATCTAATTAGCCTCGATGCGATATTCGGTTGCATTGCAGGTTTGCCATTATGGACACGGCTGATATTATCGCTGATGCTATTGGGTCCCATAGCGTTCTTAATGGGGCGACCATTTCCGTCGGGGATTTCGCTTATTGGGGGGCGTGCCCCGACTCTGGTTCCGCTGGCGTGGGGCATAAACGGTTTCTGTTCAGTCATAGCGGCAAGCGGTGGAGTGGCGCTCTCGATGTCTATCGGTTTCTCCGGCGTGATGATATTATCTCTGGCGAGTTATATAATTGCAGGGGCGATGGCAGGGGAGTTGGGTGATTAGGTCATTGGGTGTTGGGTGTTTGGCAAATAAACCGGTGTGTATGAAAAAGGCGCGCAGTTTTTAGCCATTCAACGCTCAGTCTCGGGCGAATTGAATTTGAGATGCGTCTTTGCTCGCTCCGCAGAGAGAAGCGCACTCTTCGGGATGCGATAAAATAATGACCAGGCGTTTCCCTCCGGTGCCCTGAATATTTGTATAACCGCACCGGATGGGATTTCTTTCTTCAGAAGCACATCAAGGCGATTGTAAATCGTTGCGAGTATTATGTGGTTGCGCGGGACTTCACCTCTTCGCCCCGACAGTGCCTCCGGGAATGCCATCGGGCGTAATTTCTCTGGCTCTACATTCAGCGTGATAAATCTCACCGATGGGTGCCTGTAGATGTCGCCGGGCAAATAAATGTAGACATTCCCCTCACAGAACGATGCGGCTGCACGCGCCACCTCTACCCACGCTGCATTTGAGCGATGCCACAATCGCGCGTCTCCTCGATATTTCCCGAAATATAAATAAGTGTCCCACGCAGACATAGTGAGCCACAGGATGGAAATCAGGATTAATGCCCGGCGCATCCGCAGGAAATCTACAAACAACTCGAATGTCTTCATCAGACCAATTGCCACAAGGATTGCCGCTGGCACACAGGCTCCCAGACTCCGCGAAAAATGTGGTGTACCCGTGGAAAGAATCGTCCCGAATAACATCACCATAAACCACAAAAGAATAAGGAATGAAAACCCATCCCGTTTAAGGCGCCGGGCACATATATATATCCCTATGTAAAAAAAGATTGATGCCAGTGGTGTGAATACGGACGCACCGGGCAGATTCAAGAGCGGATTTTCGTCCCCGCGGAATGAAAACATCAACACTGTTGCAACAATATTTTTCAATATCGCAAATGTGCCGGGCAGAAATCCACCAACGAATAGAGACACCTCTTGCGCGCGTCCGACAAAATGAAATGGGTGTAGGACATAATCAATCCCCAATGGGAGAAATACAATGAACGCCGCGGCACAGAAAAGAAAGACATTGCCCCTGTCTCGCCGCCAGTTGAGGCGCTTTTGCCAGAACAACAATATCGCAAATCCCACAAGTATAAATGGTGCAAAACGAAATAATAGATGCGTGTAAAACCCCAGTCCGAAAATTATGCCCGCTAAGAGGAAGCGATTGCGTTGCCTGCTCTCAATAGCAGAAACAATCGCCCAGAACGCTATCGTGAGCCATAGCGGGATAAGGATTGCGCGCAAGGCAAGGCGGCTATGGTGTATGTCCCAGCGCATAGTGAGCAGAATGAGTGCCGATGCAAGTGCCAGACGGCGATTCTTTGTGGCGGCTCGCACAAACCCGTATACCGCCGGTATACAAGCCGCACCCATAATTGCACTCACCGCTCTCAATGAAAAGACCGTTGGTTTTGCGAACAAAAATAAAAACGCCACCAGATACATATAGAGCGGTTCACGCGGGTGATGTTCCGTTGTGAAAAATATCTGCACCGGATTTCTGTGAATTATAGAAAGGGCATCGAGACCGTTTATAGCCTCGTCGTACCACAGCCCGGGAGGATGTTTATCAATAGAAGGCAGGCGAATCAGAAGTGCCAATATGAAGAGTGCTGCAAAGACAAACCATTCGCCTCTTCGGTAATGTAGGAGTTTTCTGAACGGCGAAGATGACAAAGTCCTGAATCTCCGGAGATTAGTTGCCGATGAGGCTTTCGCCTCTCCCGAAATCCACGTCGGGTGAAAAAATAGAAATACTCATCTCTATATACTAAAACAGACAACGGACAACTGACAATGCAGATATAGAATCAAATTTTCATAAGCCGGCTCAATTCATTTTTCAAATTGCAATCTCCGATTGCGAGTCGTGCACAGGAATGGCACTCTTCACTGAGGAGTTTTTTGACCGTGCTCCTGCCGTAGTGGGCGCCCTTGCTGGCATAATGCTGCCGGAAATCACGCTCTCGCTTAATTACGCCGCCAATCCTTTTTCGGGCGGATTCGACTGCACTTCTATTGTATTCCCGCGTGAAGAATTTGTCTGGCTCGGTGAAGTAGAGCTTGATAGGCAAACACTTTTGTTCCGGCGCAAATGCGGATAAGCATAATGCGTAAGCGTCCATCTGGAGGCTGTATGCTCTTGCCTTTGAATCTACATCACCGGGGGAGATTTGCCCGGTCTTAAAATCCACAACAGACCATAAGCCCGCCTTGTCCCGGATACATAAATCAACACGCCCCTGGAGTGTATCTTTGCCAAAGGAAATCCGGAAGGGCAATTCGCTATGCCGTTCTTTTGCGAGAGCGAGGTGTTTTATAAATTCCCGCTTTTCAATGACGCTCCAGGTATCGAGCAATTCGGAGCAAAGGGATTTTCTTTCTTCAGGGGTGAGGGTGGTATCGTTTTGCAGTAACGATGAGATGATTTCGCCAGCCGTAAGCCCTCGCTGGAAGGGCATCTCCTGGAGCAGACAATGTGTTATGGTGCCGCGCAATAGATGCCACGATTTCGGGGCAACCACTTCCTCGCCCACGTAAATCTCCCGTGTAATATCAAACCCCAGGCGCTCAAGGTTTTCTTCCTTCAGCCCCAGGATGTAGCGGACATAATAGTGCACGGGGCATCGCTCAAGCGCCATCAATTGGGTAACAGCGAATCGGCGTCCCGTCTCTTTTTGTGGGAGTGGGAGGAGGATGTCCAGCGATTCGGGCTGGCTATCTGACCTAATTGCATCTTCCAGAAGGGTGAGGCGTTCCGAGACGTCCTCGTCGGTAGTTTTCTCCAATAGGGGAGGGGTGATAGTTTCGGGGGTGCGATGAATTGTAATCTTCCCGGTGCGACCGTCTATCTCGTAATGGAGGGGTGCTGAATTTTTGAAGGCGTCTGAAATCGGGAAAACAGCCTCAAGCCAGGTGCGGCGGGAATCAGGAACGCGTTTGGATGTGGCGCTTAAGGCAAGGATGAGGATTTTCTCTGCACGCGTTGCACCGACGTAAAAGAGGCGCTTTTCCTCGGCGCGTTGTTTATCCTTTTCGCGTTCGCGGAGAGAGCTAAAGAGAGCCGTCTCTTTCGGGATAAAGTCGGATGCGGGGTTGGCGGGTTTAATAGCGAGTCCGTAGGTTTTATCGAGGCATATATTGGGATTTCCGAAGTTAAAGCGACTTGATAAGCCGGGGAGGACAACTACGGGGAATTCAAGCCCCTTCGCCTTGTGGATGGTCATTATCCTGACGGCATTTTCATCGGGTATAGGGGAAGGTGCCTCGCCCTCGCGTTCGGCATTTTCTATGAGCGAGAATAGGTTTTCGGAAAAATCAATGAGTGACTGAAAGCCGGAGGCATCGAACTGGCGGGCAAGGGCAAGGAGTTTCTCCATATTTTCGCGGGCACGTCTCCCCTCATCGTCAGCGGCAAGGGATGTCCATCCGCCTGTTTGTGTGAGGAAATCTTTTAACAGAATTGAGAGCGGTTTTCGTTGTGCCTCGAAGTGAAAACGCTTGAGTAATTCGGTGATTGAGGAGAGCCGCATTTTGTCCGTTTCGGAGATAGATTGATTGTTTAAGGAGGCGGTGAGGCGCTCCCACAGGCTACGTCCCGGATTCTGCGCCACACAGAAAAGCAATTCGTCCGAAATTCTCAGGTATGGTGAGCGAAGGAGTCCTAAGAGTGCGGGGTCGTTCTCGGGCGAGACGAGGAACTGGAGCAGATTCGCAATGTCGTAGATTTCCTGCCGCTCATAGAAGCCGATGCCGCCGACCGTTACGTAAGGGATATTGTGGCGTTCGAGCGCCGCTTCATAAGCCTTCAGGTGGGTGCGGCTGCGAAGGAGCAATGCCACATCGCCCGGTGCAAATCCGTCGGGTGTGTCGCTCTTGAGGATTTGTTTGATGCGCAGGGCTATGAGTTCCGCCTCCAGGTCTTCGCGCGGGAGATTGCTGAAGGGATTTTCCTGGGGGAGAGTATTGGTGTCGGCGAGGATGAATTCCACTCCGCCCGGAGCCTCGGGGTTTTGCGCTATCAACGGTTCATAAGCAACCTCGAAGGTTTCTCCGCCTGATGGCTGATTCTCCATTATGTGGGAGAAAAAGAAGTTCGCGAAATCGAGGATTGCCGGAACGGAGCGATAATTTTCATATAATTCGAGTAGACCGAGCCGTTCGTTTTTGCTGGCGGGGTTATGTGTATCTTCGGCGTTAAGGGGGAGCAGTCCGGTTTGTGCGGCACGATTCGTCTTAAGGATAAAATCCTGGGCAGCGTAAAAGAGCCTAACATCAGCGCGGCGAAAACCATAAATAGATTGTTTCGGGTCTCCCACGATAAATAGACACCCTGGGTTTCGTTCGCCCGTCAGGAGGCGGAACAGTTTCCATTGAACCGGGTCGGTGTCTTGAAATTCATCCACCAATATGTAGCGAAAGCGGTGCCGGAGTTTTTCACGAATTTCCTTGTTGTTCTCCACAAGGGCGCTGGCGCGCAAAAGGAGGTCATCAAAATCGAGAGAGGTGCCAAAGCCTTTGCGTGCCTCATAATTGTGGGCAACGTCTTGATAAAGAGAAGCGAGCGCCTTCAGGCAACGGACATTGATTCGCTCGAACGCCTCATCGAAATTACCTTCCCGCCCGATGTGCGACACACTTTTACGCTCAAAGGCAATTAGGGATTCTTCCGAATCGGCGAGGTAGCGTTCGATGTGGTCAGATGCGATGTCGCGGCGCCGGATGAGTAAAGTAAGGATGTTCTGTATAATTGCAGGGCGTAAGTGTCGCAAGAGGAAACGGAGGGCGCTGGTGAGTGGGGGAGACTTTCTGCGGGCGGCTTTTGTAAGGGTTTCGTCAATTGCCTCTTCGAGCAAGCGGGCGGAATCGGTTTCTTCCAAAACGCTGAAGCCGGCATCCACGCGAGCCTCAAGTGGGAACTCACCAAGCAGTCGCCTGCAAAAGCTGTGGATGGTGCCTATGTATGCCCGTGTGAGTTCATCATTAAGCGAAAGGATGCGTTTGCGCAGATTCGGCGGCTGCGGTTTCGATAGCAATTTACCAAGCCTTTCTCTGACGCGTCCGCGCAGTTCGGCAGCGGCTTTATCGGTGAAGGTGATTGCCACGACGTTTTCAATCGAGAGCGAGGGGTCATTCAGAAAAAGCCACAGAAAGCGTTCCACAAGGACGCGCGTCTTTCCCGAGCCAGCCCCTGCGGAAATTATGATATTCCGCCGGCAATCAAGCGCTTTTTTTTGAGAGGGATTTAGTTGCGTTTTCTCACTCATTTCTCGTATTTATCATAATTGAATGACTGAAAAGTCAAGGTTTTCTGTAGGACTGATAAGATTGACAGTGTTCTTGTGATTGAGGCATAAGGAGCGAAACTTGCTTGAGGGGGAGATATGCTGGAGGTAAAATTTACACGCGAGCCGGGATGCGAGGATTTGCCTCTGCCGGAGTATCAATCGGCGGGTGCGGCGGGTATTGATTTGCCTGCGGTGGTGGAGGATGAGGTCATCATCAATCCGGGTGAGTTCCGCTTCATCTCAACAGGCTTGCATGTGGCGATACCGGAGGGCTACGAGGGACAGGTTCGCCCGCGCAGTGGACTCGCCCGCAAATATGGCATTACGATACTCAATGCCCCAGGGACAATTGATTCCGATTATCGTGGTGTGGTTGGAGTAATTCTTTGCAATTTCGGCAGTGAGCCATTCAAGGTGAGGCGAGGAGACCGCATCGCGCAGATGGTTTTTGCGCCGGTGGAACGAGCCGCCCTCATCGAGGTGGATAAGATAGACAAAACGCACCGCGGGGAAAACGGTTTCGGGCATAGCGGTATATGACCCAAGCGCATCCTGGCGGGTAAAGAAGTTCTTTTGCCGGAGGGAGTTCCCACTGGCGGTTGACGGATTCTATCTGCGATTAGGTTTTTTACACTTTTTGCCTTGCAAGCGCCCCAAAGCGTGGAGTAAACAATTTATGTTTGGAATAGATAAGAAGCTGTTCCAGTTGATTAGAAAAAAGTAAAACATTTCCAAAGGAGGTCTGCCATGCGTTGGTATCAAACTTTTATGAGTCCTGTAAATTATCGAAACCCAGCTCATTCACTGGTTCGTGGGCAAAAAGCAGCGCTCGAACCGCTTAAGGGGAATGATGGGAAGCAAATTTGCTGGCTGGACGACATTCTTGAGCTTGAGAGTCGAGGGTTATCTTTCCCAGACGATCTGTGTAGTGGAGCTTCCAAACGAGGCAACTCATTACTTATGCTTCTATCCGGTCCGACGGGGACTGCTAAATCCACCTTTGCATTAGAGCTATGTTGCCGAATGGCTCAAGCGGGTCGTGATGGGAGGGGACCGGTTGTCAATAGTTTTTACGTTAGTGCAGAGGAAACAACTGGCCGCCTTATTACAAAATCCAGGGAGTTTGGATGGTCGTCTGATAAGAACAATAAGGATAAGATCACATGGAATTATAATGAACTACCCGAGAAAATTCCCGTGTCATCTGTATTTATCCACGGAAAAGAAAATTTTATCAGCGAAGGGAGTATCAGTGAAAGCTGGTCCGAAGACCAATTTGTAAAAATTGCAGACACTTGGACAATCATTGCTAACAAATGCGCACAAGCTCTTGTGGCCACACCCGCTTACCTAGAAATAATTGTTGTAGATAGTTTAAATATCCTTTCTCCCCTTTCAGGGGAGCAACAAAGGCTTAACGTTTTTAATACAATTCAACAAAAGATTTGTATTCCTGGTAGAGATAGAAGAAACCCAGCGGTGGTGATTATTGTGCTTGATGCTGCGGCACAGGACGAGCACTCCCAATATTGGGAGTATGTATCAGATATTGTAATAAGGTTTGACTGGTCCGAGCAAATGGATTATACTTTGCGCACCTTTGAGATCATTAAGATGCGTGACCAGAAACATGCTTGGGGTAAACAACGGCTCAAGATTTATAAAGGACCCGAGAATCAAGAAAAGTCTAAATATTCCTGGCCCAACGAGTCGCCCTATTTAAAGGAAGGTGGGATTTTTATTTTTCCTTCTGTTCACTGGCATCTGTCGGTCTTACGACATAAGAAAGCTAATAAAGGGCCAGGAGACATCAAGACAGAGTGGTTGAGTGTGCCAGAAGATGTGGGTAACTTGAACTATCAACTAGGCAAGGGGAAAAAATACCAAGGGTTTCCGTTTCCGGGTTGCACGGCTCTTGTTGGTCCCCGAGGAACTATGAAGAGCTATCTCGCCTATATGTTCCTACTTGATCAGGCGAGAAAAGGTAAGAATTCCCTTCTTATCTCACTGCGGGATGATTTTTCCGCAGCTATGGTTTCTCTGGGAGAGATTGCCAGGAAACAGGGATGGCCTCAAAAGGGAGAAATATTTATAAATAATTTGATAAATAAGGACTTTCTTGAAATTATTTACAACGAAGTTGGATACATTTCTCCGGAGGAATTTTTTCACAAGATATATGTGGCAATGGAAAGGCCTCGAAAAAACGGGAAACGAGCAGATATTGTGGTTGTAAATGGTCTGGATCAACTGGAGCCGCGTTTTCCCCTCATATCTGAAGAGACGATGTTTGTCCCCGCTCTAATTGAGATATTGAAGTCCAGTGGCCTTTGCACAGTGATTGTCTCTGCAGTGGGTGAATCTACTCCCCCCGCAGGTCAAAGTCTCTATGGACTGATGCCTATGGCCGATCTCCTCCTCGGGTTTGAGCGAATTGATTCAAAACATATACCCGTAAACTATAGATGGCCCGACGATTTTCCGAAAGAAATCCGGGAGTCCTCACAAATATCCCAAGTTGATATTATCCGAGTTCCAGCGGGTGAAGTCGGTGGGAATATCGGATACCTATATCGCCTTCCTAGAGAGACCAAGGTGGGATACGTTCCTCAGCTCCCAATATTTCCTAAATAACTCTGATATTTAGTTTGGCGCATAGTTTTATCTGACGTATGACTCTCCCTTGCCTTTGATGTAGCTGGGCGTGAGCATTGCTAACCTTACGGTTAACGTTGTTTGTCCTTTGCGGGTTTTGGGCTGAAGAGGTCTATCAGGAAAAAACATAAGAGGAAAAGTAGACATATCGGTAGCGCGAGAAGAAATATGAACGGCGCAAGGATGGGCTTGATTGTGCCAAACTTCCTGTAAAGACGATACCATAATTTGCCTCTTAATGTTAGTAACTCGGAACGGGTATTTTCTAATTCGCGCTCTAATTGGGCGATGCGCAAAGTGCGCGTTTCAAAAGCTAACGCAGTGGCGGCTTTGCCTTCACGATAATGGGGCGATTTGCAGAATTCACCTAATGGACGAATTGTGCGCGTCCAGTTCAGTTCTTGCGCCACGAGTTCCCGCGCTGCTTTCCGTTTTTCTTCAATATCAGATTTACCTTCAAGTATCGCTCGAACGATGTTTTTGAAAGTTGCCTCGTCAGATGGGTCGAGTGTCCACCCCGCGCCGCTCCGCTTGATGTATCCCGAAAGCTCCGAGTAATTGTTGTAAATGACCGGAAGCCCGCACCACATATAAACCACCGTGCGTGTGGTAAAGGCGAGCTCGCGTTCGGGATTACGCTCGAATAAGTCAAGCGCAACGGATGCACGCACGTATTCTTCGCACAGTTTATCAAAGGGTAGAATGCCTTTCATTTTCACGCGGGGATTGTGTGTCAATTTCTGAAGCAGGGTATCGAATTTTCCGCGTGAGACATCCATTGCCGGATGCATCCCGCCATAAAAGTCGAGTTTTCCCTTTTCACATTCATCGAAGGTTTCGAGCAGCCACTGAAGGGGGCGCGTGGGATTTTGCCAGGGGAGAAAAAAGCCACCATATACGAAGAGTTTGGGGTCTCTATCGCCGTCAATGCCGGGCGGGTGCGTTGGTGCAATCGAAAATGGGATGACGCGTAATGTCTCGGCTGAGATTTTATATCCTGCCATTTGTAGATAGGGGAGGAAGTAAAGGCGCTGGAGTTTGCCGGAGCAACAGACAAAGTCCGCCCGACGCAGAGCCTGCAGTTTTTCTGTAAGGTCATTTTCAAGGTTTGTGGCGAATGGTGCTGTCGGAGTTGTTGGGGCATCTCCGCCACCGCTCCAGTAATAGCGCTCCAGAAGGTGAGGTCCTGCGAGGTCGAGTGCAATCGGACAGGGGGCGTGCTTCAGTTCGCGCATCAATCCCCAGTGCTGAAAGACGATGACTTCTGGAGAAAAGTTGTTCACAAATTCCGTTAATTTATTTCGACTAAATGTATTTTTTTCGGGCGAGAATGAGGGGTCTTCGATGTTTTTCCCCTCGACTGCGTCGCGAGGCATAGCAACCGTAACGTCGAGCCTGGATGCACGCAGGCCTTCGGCAATGCCCCAGGCGCGAAGTCCCGCACCGGTCGTTGGAAGACCACGATAGGGGAGAGGTTCAGTTGTGAGGACAAGCACGCGTGTCATTGTCTTTTTTGCGTCCTTTGACGTGCAAGGGATTTCTGGCGTTCGGCGTTTCGCACCTCAAGTTCACCTGTGATTATCCGTTCAAAATCTCGATTCAGTGTGATGGCATAAGTCTGGTGATTTCTGAAATGGTGAGTGCCGAATGCGACCCTGATGCGCTGGCGAGGTCTTTGCGGTAGCCAGAATTCCCCGCCAAGTTTATAGTCGCCAGCCTTGAGTGAAAAGCGTTCGCGCGATGATGTATTTTTGAGAAAGTGCACAGAGTCCTTTTCATCCTTGAGTGAGTCAAACCATAATGCGGCGTAAAAATTACGCAGCCTGAAGTTGAAGACCACGATGGCGAGCGGGTCGCCCCAGGGGTTTTCTGCGCCCTGTAGTTCGATTTTGAGAGGGTAAGAAAAAATCTCCGAGCGCGGTGTCGGCGTGGGTGTTGTATGAAGCAATCGGCGAAGTTCTTCAATATCCGGGGGGCGTGTTGCGATTTCGGGCGTGGGTGCGAAGGGAGGCGTCGGGTGTGTTTTCAAAAATTCCTTGAGTGATGAATTATCAAGTATAAGGCGGCTTCTGGATGTCGGTGATGGTGTTGGTGTAAAGGTGAGTGTTACAGTGGGTGTTGGGATTAATGTTGGAAGAGGTGTTGGGATTAATATTGGTGATTGTGTTGGCGTTGGTGGTATTTTCTGCCGGGCATTCGGTATTTTATGTTTCGAGTCCAATGAGATAGTTGGAGTAGTAGGAATGCCGCTAAAGATTTCGGAGGGTTTAATTTTCAGGGCTTCTGCTGCACAGGAGAAATAACAACCGAAGCAGAGATGTGAAATCAAAAGCAGTGCGAGCGATGCAAACCTCGATTCATTTTTAATTTTTGACTTTTCACTTTTCATTTTTTTCTTTGAGGCGACTTGTATGAATGAATCGCTCGAAGTATTTCGTTCTATGCATAAGGTCATCGTGTGGGAGACGTGAGTGAATGAATGTGACACAATTTCGTGAAAGGGTTTCGGGAGTTACATCTTCATCGAAGAGGACTGTGAATTGTTGCACGCCGAGTTTATTGAGGTTGCGCATAATTTCCATATTTTCTTCGAGGAGGTGTTTGGTGCAGACGCTGATAAGGCGTCCACCGGAGCGGGCTGCCCATCGGGAAAAACTCGGCAGATTTGCATAACTTGCGTCGAAGAGATAAACCTCTTTCGTGTATTTTTCAAGCCCGCCGTGGGCGAGGCAATTGGCAAGGGGTTTGTATCCGCCGCTGTGTGCGGAGAGTATAAGGGTTCCCAACTGGCGAATCTTTGTTTTATGCTGTGCGTGTAGAAAGTCAAGCACCTCTTCGATGAGATTTTTTAAGCCCTCGGGTTCATCGAGTTTACCGCAGGATGAATCAACGGCGTTTTTGGGTCCCTGGGGTAGAATTAAGATTGCGTTTTTGCCCGATTGGGATAGTTGCTTCAGGAAATGATAGCGCTGGATTTCGCGAGGAACGTTGTTCAGGTGTCCGTGAAAGTGGACAATTAAATCCACGCAGTCTCGTTTTTGATAATCGGCGGGGATGAGTATCCCCACGCTGCTGTCGGTATAATGTTTTATGTGTGGATAAAAGATGCCGTTATGTGTCCAGCCCCTTTCGCGGCTCTTGTGCGGGAATGGTGCATTCTTCATCGGGACGATAATCACTTCACCGAATTTGTCGGAAACCCAGTTTGCCCTGTAGGCTTCGCTTGCGCCGAATGCATTTTGTATAACACACAAAAAAACAGTCAACAGTATAGTCCTCATACCTTTTCCTTTCAGCGATATAGGTGTGCGCGGAATGATGGTTTTTCGCTACGAAAACGGGGCAATCTCCGTCAAGGTAATTATGATAGGGTGTGAATGGATTAGGGTGGGAACCAGTGGGAAAAGTTGTTTTTAGTCAATTGAAAAATCTGAAATTGTCAGTTGTCCGTTATCCGTTTTAATACATAGAGATTCGGCAGTGCTATTTTTTTATTCTTTCTGGGGGCGGACATCGGAGATTCGCCGCTGCGCACTTTGCCGAAAATTTATTTCCCCAAACGGATTTAGGGCGGCAACGGATGAGATTATAGCTCCAACGGATTCAGGTATTTGTTAAAATTTATTTGCGGTTTCAGGAGTAATTCCCTTGACTTTTGGGATAGCGTTATTTATATGGGATGCAAATTTTATTAAGGAGGAGGTTGTGCAATGAAGTTAAAAATTGCAATGGTGGGATTGATTGTGGGTTTTCTTTTCGCCTTTGCAGCGAGCGGTTTTGCGGACGACTATAAACGAGGGGAATCGGACTGCCCCGTGAGGATTCTTGCCTACGTCGCTCACCCGGTGGGTCTTGCGGCAGAATACCTCATCACCCGTCCCATCCACTGGCTGGTTTCGCGCCCCAATTACAACATCATTTTCGGGGAGAAAGCCAAACCCGGTGGCAAATCTTTCGTGTGGGAATGAGGTATAAATCCCCGTTTCCCTGAAAGGCACCATACTGTTGTGCGGCGAGAGATGCCGGCAGTTGAATTGAGGGGAGTTTCTCTGCGCTATGGCACAGGGGGCGTATGGGTATTACAAGGTCTCTCATTATCGCTTGCAGAGGGCGAAGGAATCATAATTCGGGGGCGTTCGGGGAGCGGAAAAACCACACTCCTCAACCTCATTGCCGGGCTTCAATCTCCCACGAAAGGTGCGGTCCTTTTTCGCGGCACCGATATAAATGCCATAAGCGACACCGAGAGGGCTGCATTCCGCAACAGGCACATCGGTTATTGCTTTCAGGGATTCTACGTTCAGAAACACCTGACGGTTCTTGAGAATCTCGTTTTGCCGCTTCTTTTTCGCGGGACACCTATGCGTGAAGCGCAGATTCGGGGAGAGGCAATGCTGGAGCGCCTGGGGCTTAAAGACCTGCGCGATGAGTTCCCCCAGAGCTTAAGTGGGGGAGAGGGACAGCGGCTGGCTCTCGGCAGGGCGCTTATTGGCGATCCCGACATCGTCCTTGCAGATGAACCGACGGGCAATCTCGACGAAAAAACCGCAGAGAAAATGCTTAATCTCCTCATAGAATATCATCGTTCAAAGAACGCCACACTTATTCTCGTAACACACGACCCGCTGGAGTTCCAACATCACCTCCGGGAATATTTATTAGCCGGCAGTAATCTCACTACACTTTGACTCGCCTGAAAAAATCTCCTTTTAATCCGCCGCGGCGGAATGCACAGGATTATGAAGATAGTTACTAATCCCATTCATTCCACCTCAGGCGGATAAATTCTGTAAAGGATATTAATATCAGTCAAAGACCTGAACTCTTACAAGGTATTTTTACAAATGACCCTTTCGCATTCATTACAATTTGCCGGACCTGTGCGCATTGGTGTTGTCGGCACGGCAAAGAATACGGGTAAAACTACAACTATCGCCGCCCTGCTAAATGAAGCCCACAGGCAGAATATCCCTGTCGCTCTTACGGGTATTGGCTACGATGGCGAGGCTATTGATAACCTTACGCTCCTGCCCAAGCCGCGCCTCGATGTCTCAAGCGGCATTCATATCGCCACCTCTGAACAGTGCGTTCGTCAGGCAACGGCGAAATTTATACCTGTGGAGAATACGGACGAAGAGACTCCGCTGGGAAAGGTGCAGATTGTCAGGGTAACGTCTCCGGGCAGGGTGATGCTTGCTGGACCGAATAACACCGAGGCACTGGGGCGCATCCTGGCGAGATTGGAGAGGTTTGCGCCCCTTATACTCATAGACGGTGCACTGGGGCGGATGGTGCCGATGTCTGCTGCAGATGCGGTGATATTTGCCACAGGTGCGGCTCGCGCAACCGACATCCGCCTCCTTGCGAGGGAGATGAAAGCCATCCGGGACATCTTTTCCCTCGAGGGTTTTCGGGAGCTCTCAAGCCCGCCCGGGATGCCGGAATATATCACTGTTTATTTCAAAGATGGCAGGCAGGACGAACTCTCTATTGCATCGCTTCTTGATATGGAAGATGCGCGTATGCTACTTGCGCTTCTGAATGGGGAGATTTTACGAATTGCCGTTCCGGGCGCCCTATCAATTAAGCCGCTCAAATGTATTATCGAAAATGCAGGCATCCCGCTCCGGGGCATTTTGTTTTACTTTATGACTCCCGCGATGCTGCTTGCAGGGGGAAATCCTGCGGGCGTTTGGGACAACCTGATGGCGTTACAGAGGCGTGGGGCACAGGTGGCATACGCACATCCGCTTCCCATACTCGCCGTAATAATAAATCCTTTTTACGCCAGAGCGCTCGGACGCCGCGGTATATTCGAGCCAGCCTTTGTTGATGCAGAAGAACTTCGCCGGGAATTCACCGCACAACTCGACCTTCCCATCTTTGACGTACTCCGCGATGGCGCAGAAGAACTCTTTAGAAAATTAAGGTCTCTATCGCACTGAAAATAATCGGTGTAGGAATTGCTTTGCAGGCGGGATATAAGGAGTTTCCGACTTTTCCCGCAAGCGGCTTCTCGCCCTCTTACTTCTCACCTCTCACATCTTTTCCATACGAGGTACTGAAGGCTAATATAATACCCAGTCGTGGACTTTTGCCGCTGATGTGCCATACAGGTAGGCGCGGACGTAATCGAGGCGCACCTCTCCTAACCCGCCCTGGATGCCCACCTCTACCCTGCCTGAAGGAGGAGACTTGCTCCCTATGATGAAGTGGGCGATGTTTGATTCCCCCGGATTGCTTCCGAACTTAATGCTCTGAAGGGCAGGTGTGTCGCCGTTCGACATCCAGGTGAGGTAGTAACGTTCCCCGCTGGATATATTATGTGTAAATTGTGCGGGGGTGCCGTTTGTCTGCGAGAGGCGTTTTTTTGTAACGGCATCGTGGACATAAATTATTCCGCCGGGCTCTGCCTTCTTGGCGGTTTTAGGAGCGGCACGGTCAAAGGTGACGACCAGCTCGAAACACGCTCCAATACGGACATAGAATTCACCGCATTTATTCTCCACAGTAGTAAATTCAATGACAGAGAGCAGGTCAAAATCAGAAGGGAGGGCGCGAGCGGGGAGAGTCCCGATTGCCTGGTGCAACTGTTTTTTATCGCCGCCGGTGTTCAGGACGCAAAAGCCATCTTGAAGGTGCGGGGTGCCAGTGGTGTGTTTTGTGTCCCAGGTGAGTTCGTAAATCAAATTATCGTTGAACTCATCTTTCCACAAAAGTGCACATTCTGCGGTGCGAGCGAAGGCAATTAGAAACCCGAGTATCAGTGCTGGTGCTATTATGTATCGTGGTATTTTTCGCATCGCTTGCATTTAGACTTTGATTTTTCGTAATATAAATTGGTGGATATATTCCGGCAAACCGTTTGGGGAAAATCAAGACAAAAGACCGGAGCTCATTTTTTTATTGTGACCCGTTATTTGGGTGCATTTGTTTGATGTATGAAAGATTTTAATATGTCGTAATGCGTTTCCAACGCGCCGTAATCGAGGGCAAAGAGTTTGTTGCCACCCGCCTGATATACCTTGTGGAGGTATCCCTTTTTCTCCCAGCCGGAAAGTCCGATTTTTTTCAGGATTGGATTTTTTCTCTCCATAGGGATTTCGAGGTAATAATTTATACCGATGCGGGCAAGGGCGCGCAACTTATCCGGGTCGCTTTTCATTTTGTAGGTTTTCTGGACGTCCCAATCATCGAGGTGGACGATGCGGATGGTGGGGTTATAGAGGAGATAACGATTGTCGTGCGTGAGGATTGTTTTTTTGGCGAGGAACGTATTAACATAATCGAGCATTTGCGCATCGCTTCCGAATGTAAGGGCATAGAATTTCTCACGGGGCATAGCGGGATTGCGCAGAACCGGCAGCTGCCACGAGTGCTCTGTGCGCCCATTGATTACGATGTCGTGCGGGAGTTTGAAATTCATCAGCGCAAATGGCAAGCCGGGTATCACCATCACTAAAAGGCACCAGAGATAAAATAGGGCGCGCAAGAATTGGTTAGAAGGTACCTCAACCGCGAAGTATGCAAGGATTGTTAAGGGACACAGTATGGGCAGGATTTGATAAACGTAATACCCTGCCATTACGTAATGATAGGTAAAAAAGGCAAAGAGCAAAAAGAACGAGAGCAGACCGAAACGCATAGCGGGTGTAAGTGTCTTTATTGTGCGCCCGGATTTTGGGTGCGAGTATCCCTTGCGTTTCTGGATAATGCAGCGTCTCGCCCAGATTATGATGCCCGGAATCGTAAGCGCCAGAAAGAGCGGCGCCAATGCCCACGACCAGCGTGGCGATGTTACGAA
>CAZGKP010000030.1:0-23448 GCA_964526215.1 uncultured Candidatus Sumerlaeota bacterium | reverse complement strand
AAGTTTGATGAGAACTTAACCAAAAGCTAAAAGTGCCGTCAATGTTTTTTCGTAGAGTTCCGGCAGTGAATAATCCCTTTACAAAGGATACTGCAAGCGATTTATGCGGAATTGTATGAGCTCCGCTGCCACACTTATGGCGATTTCTTCGGGCGTTACGGCGCCGATGTCCAGACCAATCGGCGCATATAGTTCGCGAATCCGCTTTTGCGAAATGCCTGCGGCTCGCATCTTTTTCTTGAACGACGCTACCTTTGTTTTGCTGCCCAGCATCCCGACGTAACAGGCAGGCGTCTTCAGGGCAAAACGCAAACATTCCTCATCCGCCTTGTGTGCGCGTGTGCAGATTATGATGTATGTGTTTTTGTCAATCTTCACCTTCTCAAAGGATTTCTCATAAGGGGCGCAGATGATGCGCTTCGCCTTCGGGAAGCGTTTCTTCGTGGCATATATCCTGCGGTCGTCAACAACCGTTATCCCGAAGTCAATCATAGAAAGCACCGAATAAATCGCGAACCCCACGTGCCCTCCACCGAAAATGATGACGGGGTCGGGCGGAATCACCGGTTCAATCAACACACTCATTTTACCTCCACAACGCATATCGGTATCAGGGTCTCTGATTTTATTCAGGTCGAAATCAACTATCTGCAACCGGCGCATTCGGATTACGCTGCTTGCGATGCGAATGACCTCCGCCTCAATAATCCCACCGCCGATTGTGCCGAACGTATCACCGCTGGCTGTGATGAGCATCTTTGCTCCGACCTTGCGGGGAGTTGAACCCTCGCCCCCTATTATGGTGGCTATAGCAGCACTCTCACCCCGAGCCAGAATATCTGATAATTTGTGATAAAGTTCAACAACGCCCATAACCACTTTAATAGAGCTCCTGATATTTGAAATCGGTAACGGCAAGGTCATATTCACCATCGCGCCGGACGACGCCGAAGACAATCTTTATGATGCGTGTATTATTGGGGTCAAGCCCGCGCCCTGCCAGTTCCGCTTCCTCGAGAAGTGTAAGTTTCTTCAGCGCCTTTGATGAGAGCTCGAAGACCTCGAAATAACCGGTCTGGTTTTGACTGATGAATGTTTTATCCCCAAGGCGCGCCCTGTTCAGAAACATCATCTCATTTTTGCCGTTGATGTATTTCTGCGTTATACGGATGCCGTATTTTTTCAATATGGGTGCAACGACGTTGTCGGGATGATCTTCGAAGTCGAGGATGCGTATAGTGCCTTTATCCGCACCTTCGGAACTGAAATCGGCGGCAACGCCCTTGAGACGAAATGCACGCCTTTCGAGCTCTCCCCGAATATTGGTTAAAGAGCGAGCAATCTCACGTTCTTCACTCTCCACTTCCCGATTTATTTCCGCCAGATTGTCTCTGGATGTGGATTGAAATGCTTTAGAACCGACGGTGCGCTGTGGCTTGGGGGCAGTCTCTCTTGCAGGAGGGCGAGGAGATTCTGTGGATGATTTCACAAAAGTTGCCCGCGCCGCATTCGGGCGAACCGGGATACTTGGCGGCACACTGATATGAAGAAATACCCTTCGGGGCATCGGGCTGGTTTGAGGTCGCAGGGGCACTTTTGTTAGAAGTATCGAGAAAAGAAGTAGATGCAGAAAGAGCGAGAGGACAAGCCCGCCCCGGTGTTCAACCCAGCTCCGGTGTGCTGTCTGCAAATTTGTAATCGCTTTATTCATCGTTAAGAAATTACATTACCCGGGAACTGTAGATTGTAAATTGCAAGTTGTAAATTGTTGGTCAGGAATTTTGAATTTTGATTTTCCTTTTTGTGTTGTTTGGTTGCTATTGTTCATCATCGAGGGAATTTAACAGCTTATTGATTTGCGATTTTAACGCATCTGTCTCTGCCGGGATATGTCGTGGAACAACTCCCGGAGATGTGGCTTTATGCGGCGATTTTTCCAGTCGGGCTATGTCGCGCCGCATAAGGGTCTTCAGCATAAGGGCTCTGGCTTTCGGTGCAACGGGCGCATCGGGGAACCGGTCGAGAAGTAAATCAAGTTTGAGAAGGGCACTATCGTAATCCTCAAGTAAAAAGTATCGTTCTGCCTGCTGATAATAGATGAGGGCTTTAATGGGGCGTTTGTCGCTCTCGGACTTGAGTTGCTTACGGCACAGGTCGGCAAGGCGCGATGCCTCTGCCAGTGCAGCAGTTGTTGAATTATCGCTGAGGATGGTCTGGAGTTTATCGAGTGCGCATGCGTATTCAGCATTGTCGTAAAGGTTGAGCGCATTATGAAGAGATTTGATGCGGCAGCGTGTTTTGAGGATGTGAAGTTCAGTGAGTGCGGCAGATTTAAGTTCCGGGGCTTCGGAAGCGATTTGAAAATGTTTTCTCGCCTCGTCTTCCAGAGCGTGTTCCCGACAGAAACGGGCAAGATGATAATGTCCGACGAAGTCATCCGAACGAAGGCTGGCGGCACGCTCAACATAATCACATCGCGCAAGCAGCAAGGGATTCTCTCTGCCGGAAATGCGGAACGAAGCCTTGAAAAGTTGTCGGGCATCAGTAGTGCGTCCGTCATCGAGGCAGCAATTTCCCGCCGAGACGAACAACCTCGCCAGGCGGGAGAGCGTTTGTGTGGGTGGAATGAACGGAGCGTATTTCTTCACCAGCATAATCAGCGTGTTAAAATCAGATTCAGATTGTGCAGATTTCTCCATCTTATCGAACAGGAGTTCAAGGCGATTGGTGGCGAGTTCGGATGAGAGCGGGGCGAGTTTATGTGCATAGATAGCGGCGGCAGCCTCCCACTGTTCTTGCTCACACAGGCGCGCTCCCCAGCGAAGGTAAAGTAGAATCCTGCCGGAGCGCCCGGCAGTTGTATTCAGTAAATAAAGGTTCTCGATAAGTAGAACTGCACCGTTAAAATCTCCGGCGGACACTCGGCGCATAGCTTCTGCCTTGAAAAATTCAACGGTGAATGTCCGCTTCTGGGGAAATGTATCATAGTAACGGCGGGGTAATTGTGATAAGATTTTTGCCGCTTCATCCGCCCGCCCCGTCTCTGAGAAGAATTCCGCCAGGGTGAAGGCGAATTCCCTACTCCGTGTTGTAGCGGAATCGGAAGCGAGGGTTTCGAGATTTTGCGGAATGAGTGTCATCAGCAGCGTTC
Source organism: uncultured Candidatus Sumerlaeota bacterium (assembly GCA_964526215.1). Lineage (GTDB taxonomy): Bacteria > Sumerlaeota > Sumerlaeia > MWCT01 > MWCT01 > CAZGKP01. The sequence continues at coordinate 20,297 of CAZGKP010000030.1, read as the reverse complement.
CGATTTTCTCCTTTTCGGCAGCAGATGCATAATGCAGAGCAGAATCAAGTGCGAGCTGGTGCGAAAGGAAGTGTTCTCTCAGGCGCGAAGGTGCAAGCCCCAGTGTGCGGGCTTTGGTATATGCATTTAGTGCCGACACGGCATCTTTTCGTGCAAATGCCAGTTCGGCAATATGGAGCAGATTTTCGGCAGGCAGCTCCTCTTCAATTTTGTTTATGTCCCTCAAATGAAAAGAAAAAGTTCCCGAGGGTGTTTGAAATGTGAGACGCGCATCTGTCCGGTCAATAATGCGCCCCCGGATGGTGCGACCATTTTTGAGCGTTACCCTATCCGCCCATCCCGCCATTGTGACATAAAGAAATATAAATATCCAGATATCTTTCCGCATCATTATCAAAATAATGCAACGCCACCCGCTACTCTGCAATCATTTTTGCAATCTTTAACAGGGAAGGTTTTTATCCTTGTAATTTCAACCATTTTTTGCATTTTCTCACTTCATCAACTATGTGAAGGAGCAGGGTTAAATGGTTAGTTTCGGCTTCCGTGCAATTGTATTCAGCATACTCATCAGTCTGACCTTTGTTTTCGCCCCGGCGCAGCCGGATTCTTACAAAATCCTTATGTATCACGGGATTGATTCTTATGGAAATATAAATCCTGTTCTCCACGAGCAACAAATTGCCGCACTCTACTTTGCAGGTTACAACACCGTTAGCCTCGATGAGGTCTATAAATGGCACACCGACCCTTCGTATGACCTCCCGGCAAAGCCTGTAGTTCTAACTTATGACGATAACTACATAACCGTTTATACCACCGTTTATCCCATCCTGAAAAGATACGGTTTCTGTGGCGTCAATTATACACATACCAACTATGTAGGTGTGGCTATCCCCGGGGGTAACGATCACTGTGACTGGGATGAGATTCGCCAGATGGAGAGTGCAGGCACACTATTTACCGAATCGCACACAAAATCCCATCCACATCTCACCGGGCTCAGCGCTGAAGACCGATGGGAGGAAATCGCCGATTCGAAAAGAGTTATAGAGGCTAATATCCCCGGAAAGATTTGCAATCATATCGCGTATCCTTATGGCAATTACAATTCAGCCGTCATCACCGATTGCCGGAATGCAGGTTATCAAACCGGAACCACCGTCATTAGCGGCGCTAACACCCGCGAGACACCCACTTTCGAGCTTCGGCGCATCGCCATTAACAACGCCGATACACTTGCAAGCTTCAAGACCAAGATTGGATTTATCGCGGGGACTCCTCCTCCTCCCCTCTATGCAGACAACACCACAAAAGATTGTTTCACCTGGGTGGGTGATTGGAAAACAACTGCCTCCGAACCCGGCTACTTCGGAAACAATTATCGGGTAGCTGTGCCCGGCTCGGGAGATGCTGTCTCCACCTGGACTCTGTCCATCCCACACACCGAATACTATTCTGTTTATGCCCACTGGACGTCAAATCCCAACCGTGCAACCGACGCTCCCTATACTATCAGACACGAACTATGTTCTACCACCATAATGTGCAATCAGAGGGAAAATGGGGGGAAATGGATAGTCCTTGGGACATATCGCTTCACTACGGAAGGAGGTGCTATTGTCTCATTGAATAACAATGCCAATGGTTGCGTTGTGGCAGATGCCGTAAAGGTCGAAGCACAGACCGGGGTTACAGGTTGGAAATTCTATTGATTCCCCCCGCTCTCCAGAGAGAGCTCATTATTCATAAAGTACCCAGATGGTTGAACCGGTTGGTTTAAGTGTAAGAGAATCCTCTGATGTCCAGCCCTTCGGTATTGCCATATCGCCATTTCCACCAGTATTTGCCTTTTGCAAAGACGCCGTTGGTGGGATGGTTAACAATAGTGCCCTCCTGTCCCGCGGGAGCAGTCGTAAGCACGGCATAATTCGTTCCGGGACCCAGGCGAACTTCGGCGCCGCCCGGCGCTAAAACTTTGTCATCGGTTGAAAACGTACTCGATTGGCTCATTGGCAAAACATTTATCATCATAAGACCATTAGCAACATATCGTTCCGAACCGTCGGAGGGGTTGTTTTTCACCTCGCCATCTACCCATAATGTGGAAGAGCCCCCGCCATCCTGATTTATTCCCCACGTTGCGCTCAAATAATCTTTGCAGAAATTTCCCAGCTCGGTCATAGTCATCCCCACGCTTCGACCCGAACGACCATCCACCACAAGAAAATAAATGTAATCATCGTTATAGGCAACGGCAGTTCTGGGATTGCGGATAATTGCCCCTGAATGACTCAGGTACCCGTCCACAACCCCATCTTTTAAGAACTTGAAAGTCATATATCGTACAGAGCAGTACGTTTTTGACCAATCCAGAGGATTCGGCGCAGAGCAGTCATCCAGGTAATGTGTAATTTCTTGAGAAATTCCCACTTCACTTCCTATACTGACATTGTTAAGTAGCGTTTGATCTGCTGAAGGTCCTTCGGCGGACAAAACAATATGGTCAAAGGGAATCGGGGTGGAACCCTGATTTTGTCTGATTTCTTTCACTATACCGCTGACATAGTTGGGTGGGGGAATAATCATTGTCGGACGAGACACCTCCACCAGTACCTCTGCCCCATCACTTGTGGCTGGAGTCTGCCTGTCATAGTGTGGGGTGTAAATAATCAGATCATTGTTTTCAGTCCGAGACCGATTGATGCCGGTGATTTCTTGGTCGTTTCCAGTGGCAGGATAGGTAATCTTGTTTTTGTAATCTAAATGTCTGACACAGCCACCTAACCATATATCGCGATCCAGTTGCCACACCGGCCCACTACCATCAAACTCGCCAAATCGTTTAACATACCAACCGGAAATGATTTGGCCGCCATGGGGAAGGTCAGTCGAGTAAGAAAACCCGGCACCATTGATAGCCGCCACCACATCGTAACGCTGTCCCCAGTATTGTCCCCAATAGCCGATAGTGTCGTTATAGCGTTGAGCCATACCGCTAACAGGCTCACGCCCACTTATTAACTTCCCCTGAGCAATGCAGCTATCAATAATGCAGTTGGTGTTGCTTTGGTCGAGTCTGGTTACAAAGACATCGTTAGGGTCGCCTAGTGTAAATTCCCGATAATCAATGCCGGGTCTCACCTGCGTCCATTGTGCAAAAACAATTCCCCACGAAACAACAAACAAAAATACAATGGCAGTTAGAAAGATTCGCCGTTTCATCCCGATTTCCCTCCCTTCATTTGATTGGTTAAATGAAAACAATATCCTCTCCCCATAATGCAGGCGTCAAGAGTTTTAATTTTCTCAGAGTAGTTCGCCGATCTTCGTCCTCCCAAAAGGATGAAAATTAGCCACCGATTTTCGCAGATACACGCAGATAAAAATGTATCTTGCTACTGATGACCGATGACTGCAGATTACGCGGGATTTATCGGTAGCGTGAAGATGAATGTCGAACCCTTCCCCACTTCGCTCTCTACCCGGATGTTTCCCTTATGTGCCTCAACGATACGTTTGACGATAGCAAGCCCGAGACCCGTGCTCTTCTCACCACCGGTTGGGTGTGCACTCCCCTTGCCGAAGTGACTGAAAATCTGCGATATTTCCTCGTCAGCAATCCCCTGCCCCTCGTCCTTGACAGAGATTTCCACATCTTCCCCAATTACGCGCGCCTTCAACGTGATGGTGCTTTCCGAATATGAAAACTTGATGGCATTACTGATGAGATTGTTTAATACCTGATTTATCCGGGCAGGGTCAATTATCACAACGGGGATGCCGGGCGCAAGGTCGAGCACAAGCTTTATGCCCTTACCCTCTGCTAGCATCCTGTTATACTCACAAGACTCTTTGAGGAACCCGTCAAGTTCGACCTTTTTCAATTCGAGGTCAAGCCGCCCCGCCTCAATGGCACTTATGTCAAGAAGGTCATTTATCAACGCCAGCATCGTCTCACAACTTTTGTCCATCTTTTTCATTATGTCCTTGTGTGGTTCGGGGACATCTCCCATAAACCCCTCCATAAAAAGTGAGAGGTAGCCCTTTATGACGCTTATTGGGTTTCGCAGGTCGTGGGCGGCAATCCCGATGAACCTATTTTTGAGATGATTCAATTCTTCTAACTCCTGGTACAATCTCCCCTTTTCCACAATCATCGAAACCTCCCCAGCAATCTGCAGGAAAATCTCCACGTGGACATCTTTATATGTCTCGGGCTTCATACTTGAGAAGAACAGGAAACCCACGGGTTTGCCCCTTGCAATGAGCGGGCACGTCAGGCTGGAACGCATTCCCTCTTCAACGATTTTGCGGGTGGAATCAGAAGCGGGGTGTTCCCGCAGATACGCCTCTAAATCGTTGAGGATGCGAGGCTGACCTGTTTTGATGATGGGTTGCAGGCTACTTCCCTCCATTTCCGCCCAATAGTCCTTCTGGATTTTTATCTCCACAGCATCGGAGCGTGCCCAGCGCGCACGGGCGATTTTGCCACCGTCCTCCAGCAAAGCCAGTCCAACGCGCTCATAAGGGATGAGAGTCTGAAAAGACTCAAAGGCATAATTCAAGACCTCGTCAAGTGTAAGCCCCGCATTGATTTGCTCAGTTACTTTAGTTATAATGCGGTATTGTTCATCCCGTTTTTTAAGAGCCTGATTCAGTTCAAGTAGCGCTCTGCCCAGCCTGCCGATTTCATCATCAGCCCCGACGGGAATCTCCACATCGAACTCACCATCCCTCATAGCGGCGGTTGCGCTCCGATATTTAGAGATTCTCGTACCAACACCGCGCTTTTCCCTCTCATTATTCATATCCCTCGACATTATAACCATAGGCATTTTTCTCCCTCTATGCATAATAAAGGCAAAAGATTTTATCCCACGTTTTATGGCCCGATGTCAACTCTTCATCAACCAGGACAAGCCAGAACTATAAAAGAGGTGAGTTCTCACATTGGGTACGCAATACTCCGCACTTTTTTTCAAGACTTTGCTTGAAAAAAGAAGTAAAAAGTAAAATAGTAAAAGTATTGTTTTCAGATGACAATTTAATTTTGAATTTTAAATTGTCTCCGCCACAGCGGATTAGATTTTAGATTGCTGGCTCCGTAACATCTACAAAATGTTGTAGATGTTTGCGCCGTAAGCGCCTATGTCTCTTAGCGCTTTTTCATCGGGATGATTTTGCCGAAGGCGCGCCATCGGTGGGTGGCAAAACTTTTGAGGCATTTCGCTCCACTCCCAAACATGGAACATTCGCCTGTGGAGAACCGCGAAGGGATGGATAAGGTGTATCGCTTAAAGTTTATCATATTCTTGCTTCTTTTGATTGCCAATGCACCCTGTGTGGATTGCGCCGATTATGAGTTTCCCACCGAATATGGGTTTGATTCCTCATATACGTTCCCCTACACTCGAGATTCAATCCTATCCACCTATCCTCAAAAAATAACAAAAACAGTCCAGGGAATTGTCTTTGATTCGGATTATGACAATGGCAGCTTGCTCGACGTCCAAGAGGCGGGAACAAACGTATTTAATTGCATTATATATGCAGAACCGGGTGAACTCGGAACGCGTCGCTACTGGTTTCGCTTCAAAATGACGGGCGTTGCAGGACGCACCATTACCATTAACATAGACCACTCTGAAAATCCACGTCCCGTCATCAGTCTGGATGGCGAGAATTGGAGGCGTTTGACAACCTCCGAAGCACCATCCTCTTATAGAATCGTCCTCACATTCCCGGCAGATGAAAATTCTGCGGAACTGGCATTCTTCTTCCCTTCAGGTTATGAGGAAACTTACCGGAGGGTCTCTGCCCTTATACGCCGAACAGACGACGCCACTACGGACATCATCGGGCAAAGCTTTCAGGAGCGGGATATGTGGATGGTTACAGTTACGGACAGCTACACAACCGATACAGGCAAGCACCGTGTCTGGCTTCACTCCAGGGCGCACGCAGGCGAAGTGACCAGCACACTCCTTATGCTCGGCTTCCTCGACCAGATTACGACCGATTCATACGAGGGACGTCGCCTCCGCCACTTTTGCATATTCAACATCGTCCCGCTCCAGAATATTGACGGTGTCTTTTTAGGACACACCCGCTGGGACTCGCAGGGAATTGACCCCGAAAGGCAATGGGGAAACCCAGACCGAATCCCCGAAGTGGGTAACATCAAGACGAAGGTGGATGAATTTATGGCATCCCCGAACCCCATTGAAGTGGCGCTGAATCTCCATTCTACTAAAGGAAACAATACCGATACATTCTTCTTCAAGCATATTTATCCCAGCGTTACTCATAATTTTGAACAAATTGAGCAACGCTTTATTGACGCCTTTGACCACGCCACACCACTCTTCGACAATCTCTCGCCTCATTTCAGCCAGCTCGACCCGATAGTGTTTATTGAGTCATATTTCTGGAACAACTGGGGTGAGGCAGTTATGGCGTTGACTCACGAGGGACATTATTTTAGACGAATCACCGATAACCAATTTATAACCGATGAAAATTATTATGAGCTGGGGCGTGCAATGGCGCGGGCTTTGATTGAATATTTTAATCTACCCGAATTGCCAGCTGCTGCTGGCTTCCTCTTCTATTGAACAACTTGCACCGCCTGCTTTAATATATAGGGGCAAGATGATTTCTATGAACGACACGATTGTTGCAAGGGCAACCCCGCCCGGCGAAGGGGCAATAGCCATTATCCGCATCAGTGGACCGGCTACCCTTTCCCTCATTGAGAAATGCTTCCAACCCAATAATGATGCCTCCCTGAGACACAATTACCTGACACTTGGGTGCTTTGTTGACCCGGATGATGCCCCCGTTCCGGATGGTGCCTCCGTTCCGGATGATGCCTCCGTTATTGATGAGGTCTTTTGCGTCCTTTTCAAAAAACCGCATTCTTATACCGGCGAGGATGCCGCCGAAATCCATTGCCACGGCGGCTCAACTATCGTGGCTCGTGGACTGGATGTCCTGTGCCGCTTGGGCGCGAGAATGGCACAACCCGGCGAATTTACCAAACGCGCATTCCTGAACGGTAAAATAGACCTCACCCGCGCAGAAGCCGTGTGTGATTTGATTCGCTCTCAAACACAAAAAGCTGCAACTCTCGCCCTGCGTCAACTCCAGGGCAAACTCTCACATAAACTCAAAACCATGAGGCAAGACATTGTTATGGTTAGTGCCGAAATCGAGGCGCGGCTCGATTTCCCAGAAGAGGAACTTGGGGCAATGGATACCTCCTCCCTATTGAATACCATTGATAATGTTCTGGATACTTTGGGTGCACTTATCAGGGAAGGCATCGGTGCACGCATATACCAAAAGGGTGCACGAATTGTCCTTGCAGGGAAACCCAACACCGGCAAGTCAAGCCTCTTCAATACACTGCTCGGCAGAGAGCGGGCAATAGTTACCCCACATCCGGGAACCACACGCGATTCGATAGAGGGAACGGCTGACCTTTCGGGATACCCCGTTACCTATGTGGATACGGCGGGGTTGCGCAAAGAGGCTGCCGAAATAGAAAAACTTGGCATTGCCCGCACGGAATCGGAGGTCGCCAGGGCTGATTTGATACTCTTTCTCATTGATAACTCCATACCTCTGGATAGCGAGGATTATGGTATCCTGCAACAGTTAGGCAATGCCAGATTTTTACTCGTTATAAACAAGATAGACCTGCCGGAAATGGTCAACGAAAATGCCATAAACACCTTCAAAGAGAAAGCGGTGCGGATTATCAGGGCTTCTGCACTGACAGGCGAGGGAATTGATTTATTAGAACAGGCTATGGCGCATTATCTGCTCTCGGATACTGCCGCATCCGAAGATGCACTCGTTACAAACGAAAGACACATCGAACTTTTGAGAAAGGCTGCCGCATCTCTAAAGAACGCCCGGGATGGCATCGCCGCACGAATACCGGAGGAACTCGTTATGGTGGACATCCGACAGTGCCTGAATACACTCGGTCAGACAACGGGCGAATATGTGAACGAAGAAATTCTGGACAACATCTTCAGCCGCTTTTGCATCGGGAAATAGGATGGGTGTTGGGATGTTAGGTGTTGGGTGTTGGGTATCGGAGGTTCAACGTTAGATATTGGATGTTCGACGTTGCACGTGGGGCATTGGAGAGGAGACAAAGAACGCACCCCATCCGCTTTTTGCTTGACGCAAGTATGGCAGATGCCAAAATCCTCTTCCACTTGTAACTTGAGAAGGTCAGCGCACAAAAAACGTATACTCTTGTATATGGAGAATGGAGAGACTGATGGCAAAAAACCTCGAATATAAAGACCCGATGGGACCGCCTGTGCGCATCGGTGTCCTGCAATTCCAGAAGGAAATTGCCTTCTCCCTGATAGGTGAATATAACTTGCTCGGCGAGGATGGTAAAAACTTCGGGAGCGTCTCGGGGAGCGATGATGTCAGTGTGGCAAAGATTTCAAACGCTACTCCCGCTCACCTGATTCATCGCTTGCTTTTAACAAAGGAATACTCCCAGGATGATGCCCTCATTCGGCTTGATGATTGGAAGAATGCACACCCCGAACTCGAACCTGAGATTATCACCCTCGGCTACACATTCAGCGGGGCATCCGTAAACACCCTGGAATACCGTATCAGTAGTAAGGGTTACGCGGATGAAAAAGAGGCGGCTCGCGTGAGAGATACATTGCCCCACCCCGAACAAATCGAGATATATACCCAGCGCATCCGGCGCCCGTCCGGGACAGTTACGCTCCTCCTCCCCGGCGGAAGGCAGTTTATGGCAGAAGACTTTTTCCGCCTTGAGCCAAAAGACGCAAAGTCCTCCCGTGTGATATTGCAAGACGTAATAGTGGGTGTTGGTTTTCACTGGGAGCATCGCGAGAATCAGAAACTTCGCGGCGCGCTTGAGATTCGGGTGGATAATCGCGGTCTTTTGACGGCGATAAATGAATTGCCGCTGGAGGCATATCTATTCTCGGTAAATTCCTCCGAGATGATGAGCGTGATGCCGGAGGCGCTCCTCAAGGCGCAGACGGTCGCTGCGCGCAATACACTCCTCGCCACAATGGGTAAGCACCACTTTGCCGATGATTTTCATCTGTGCGCCGATGACCATTGCCAGTGTTATCGTGGTTCTTCGCGCGAGACGCCCGGTTCGCGCCGGATTGTACTCGAAACCCCCGGCGAGGTTATCACTCACAATAACCTTATCTGTGATGCACGCTATTCCAAGATATGCGGCGGAATTATGGAGCGTTTTGACAGCGTCTGGTATGGAGCACCTGTTCCTTATATGGATTCGGGTTTTGATGGCGAGCCAGACAGCTCCGACCGCGCCGGTTATCCCGCATCCAGCAAAGAGGCGGCGGAGAAATGGATACGCTCCTCACCCGATGTCTATTGCAACACGACGCATGGAGAAATCCCGCAATACCTCAAATACAGTACGAAGTATTTTCGATGGCGTGTTCGTTATACACAAGCCGACCTCCAGAGATTACTTTCGCGCTGGGATAAATACAATGTTGGAGAGGTGCGAAAGATTGTGCCACTATCGAGAGGCGATTCGGGGCGTATAGAATATCTCAAGGTCATCGGCTCAAAAAAAGAGACCGTCATCGGAAAGCAATATGAAATCCGCAAAGTTCTGTCCGAGAGTTTCTTATACAGTTCGGCATTTGTGATAGAGGAAGAGCGAAATCCCGGCGGGGCGCTGGAGGCAGTAACCCTCATCGGCGCTGGCTGGGGACACGGTGTAGGGCTATGTCAGATAGGCGCGACCGTGATGGCGCTGCGCGCAAAGTCTTATGGTGAAATCCTCGCACACTATTACAAGAACACCGGACTTGTAAAGCTATTCAGGGAAACTGTAGATATGCCAGAACTTCTCCGATTAAGCGAGCAGGAAGACCTGCGCATTGGCGATAGATGCTTTGAGTTCTTCAACTGTTACGCAGTGGCGCGATGCCCGATATATAAAAAGCAAATTTCGCTTGTGAGTGTGAAAACGCCCGAGGGATTTCGGTTTCACCCGCCGAAGGTACCGAAGGTCAATCTTGAAACTTTGAACATAGACTGCGAATTCCTGCGCTTTGAAAACCAGGAGGCAATCCCCAAATAGGGGCATCAGTAAAACGGTGAGAATGCAGAGAACCGCAGAGAAGTTTTGCTCAACCCACCGATGGAGCGCCTTCGGACTTTACTCTGCGTTTCTTTGCGCTCTTTGCGTCCTCGGCGTTTTAACTATCGAAGATTCGCCTGTGGAGAATTATGAGAGAAAAATTCTCACATCCCACCGATGGCGCGCCTTCGGCGTTTGTGTTAGAATCTATTGTCTTATGCTGAATTCAGGGAATAAAGAATAGCGAACTGTGAATTTAGGGGGCGTTTCTCCAGACTGAGTAGATTCACACACTGCGCCCAAACCCTCAGCACTCAATAACCCAACATTATGTTCCTAGATACCCTCCACATTGATGACGCCTTTCGTGATTACATCTGTAAGCGACTCCTCCCTCATCTCGGCTACACACCTCAAGATTGCACCATAGTTGTTCCTCTGTCCGGGATGAAGAGTTGCATCCGGCTGGTGAAGATGCCATCGGGCAAGGGTTATGCAGTGCGAGCCTTTGCACGGGGTGAAATGAAAGCGGCACATCAGCTCTACTTCGCCGACGGCATCCTTGAGAAGAACAAAATCCCGGCACCGCGTCTGGTGGATTTTGCTGAGAGGTATTCCAGGCGCGGCGTAACATTTGTTGCAGAGGAATACCTCAACGGAAAAAATTGGGGAGAGATTACGTCCACGCCAGGTCATGCATGTAGCCTGGGCGCACTTATTGCCAGACTCCACCGCGTCGAGGCTAATCACTGGGGCACAATTGAACCCCATAAAAAGCAATGGGGGACATTTGGTGCCTCCCAGTTGCGCCGAGTCAGGCATCGTCTCCATCGGGTTAAAAAATTCGCACCTGATACTGTGAGTCGCACTGAACTGCGGGCGGTTCGTGAGTGGTTCAGAGCCTTTCGCCCACGGCTGGATAGCATTACGTCCTTCCAGCTCATTCACGACAAACTCAATAAGGGAAACATCCTTTATTCATCCGAGAAAGGGAATTTATTCCTCTTAGACTTTGCAACACTCAGGTATGGTTATCGGGCAAAGGATACTGTGAAGGCAGAGCTCGATTTACTCGGGAATGACGCAACCTTGATAGAGGCGTTCCGCGATGAGTATTTTGGCTTTTTCCCTCCCGGCGTGAGGGAAGAGTATGAAAAACTATCCATCTTTTATTACGCCTACCATCATCTCTCCAAGAGCGCTTTGAACTTAAAACGAGACTACGAAAGCCGCACCCTGAGGTATAACTTCAAGACTGGCTTTTATGATAATTTTTTGCATCACTGGCGAGCGCTCTGGGACATCATCTCCTCATAGATGAGACCTTATCTCGACACAATCGGGACACAAGAGATTATGCAATGAAAAAAGTTGGGGGGGGTAGCGAACTCGGACTTGACATTTTTCCCGCATAAGGACAGTTATTTGCAAATTATGTATTATTTGGGGATAGTTAAATAAATTATGAGGGGAAGGACCTATTATGCACAGGGGAAATTTTATCAATAACCGCCAGAGAGGTGTAAAGGAATTCTTTATTCCACGTAGTGGTAATGTCCACTGGCTCAAATACCTTATCTTCACCCTTTTTTGCATAACTCTCTCAGGGTTTCCGCCATACACGGATACCAATCAATCCACAACCGATAAATTTGACCCCTCTCTTATCCGTATGTTCCGGGAGAAGGCACCTGCCTCGCAAGATGCAGCCCCTTCTATCCTCTCTAAATCCCCGGGAGCAGATAACGGCATCATCTTCATTGTATACCTGAAGTCAAGCCCGCTCTTAAAACCGTCCGAGGGTGATACAAAGACCCGGCGCCAGGCAGTCGTAAACGCACTGCGTCAGAAGGCTCAAATCTCTCAAGAACCCCTGCTAACATTACTGAACGACCTCAAAAAAAGCGGACTCGTTACCGGATACGAATCTTTTTTTGCATCGAACGCCGTTGCGGTTAGGGGGACACTCAAGGCTGCTATGGAGATTGCCCGGCTGGAATCTGTGAGACGCATCTGCCCGAACTATCCGGTGCGAATTGAGGGAGGATTACACGGTAAGAGGACGGGCAGGGACACGGGCACGGACAGGGATATGGATGCCCGCATCTCGGCGTATAACTGGAACATTGATGTAATAGATGCCGAAAGGGTATGGAGCGAGTTTGGCGTATATGGTGAAGGCATCGTCATCGCATCAATCGGTCCCGGAGTGGATTGGACGCACCTTGCACTGAAATCTTCTTACCGAGGCTGGAACGGCTCCTCCGCCCGCCATAATTACAACTGGTTTGACTTTGATGGAGAGCTTCACGGTGAAGATTATGGGCAAAGCCGCACATACGAGCCATCCGACTCCGGCGACCTCGGAACATTCACTATGGGCTGCGCAGTAGGTGACGGCGGCACAATGAATACACATATCGGTGTGGCACCCGGCGCAAAGTGGATAGCCGTAACACCGAACGGCTTACAGACAAACGGCATCTATGCCGACGATATTATGATGCATAAGTGTTTTCAGTGGATGCTGGCGCCGACAGACCTCTCTGGAGACGCCTCGTCGGCTGACCCCGCACGCGCCCCCGATGTGGTCTTCTGCGCATTCAGCACCCTGAACCCTCTCGACGAGACATTCCGGGATAATATAAAGGCACTAAAGGCGGCGGGGATTTTTGTCGTGGCACCGGCGGGAGACGTCGGTTCTGCCCCTGCCGGAGTAGCAAGTCCCGGTTCATTGCCCGAGGTCTTCGCTACAGGTGCGGTCAATAAATGGGGAGAAATCTATGAAAAAAGCGGGCATGGACCGTCACCCTGGGACGAGATTAAACCCGACGCCTGCGCACCTGGCGTGGATGTATATGGTTGTGTCCCCGGTGGTGTCTATGAGGGAGGTTTCACCGGAACGGCGATTGCCGCCGCACACATTGCAGGCGTTTATGCACTCCTGAAATCCGCAGAACCAATTCTGCGCCCCGATATTCTTGACCAGACGCTTCGCATCTCCTGCACCGACCTGGGCGTCCCCGGTCCCGATAATACCTTTGGCTGGGGTTATGTGAACGCCTACCGGGGTGTAAGTATCCTGCGTGCCGGAGGCAAACTTGCAGGAATCGTAACACGCTCGGATAATGCCCAGCCTATCGAAGACATTACGGTGAAAGCCGTCAATACCACCGCACCATACGATACGCTCACAACAACCACGCGCGCCGATGGCTCTTTCGCATTCCCGCTCGCACCAGGAGTTTACGACATAACATTTACATCGCTCTTTTTTGAAACAAAGACGTTGCCGGGGATAGTTGTTCGCAATGGTATATGTTCAAAGGCATCTATCTCTCTTGTGCCAAAGACCACATATCTCCTGAGCGGCAGGGTGCTTGACGCAAAATACGGCATCCCGATACTTGGAACTGTAACCATTCAGGAAACCGGTATGGAATACGTAACGGGGCACACCGGGGAATATTCATTTCAATTGCCCGCCGGGACGTATAATCTGAAAGTAGTCGCCAGCGCCCACCGTTCGGCACATATGAGCATCCCACTCAGCGGGGATAGAACCGAGGATTTTCGTCTCCCCCGTGCGCCCAACATCCTAATTGTTGATGCCGAGGCAAGCTTTGGCTGGGATGAGGGATGGAAAGTAATTAGTTACTACGAGCGTGCACTTGAGGCGGCTGACTATTCTTATGACGCTTTAAGCATAAACGCGTCCTGGGAACTCCCCACTCCGGCAGACTTGAGGGCATACGATGTTGTGATATGGGCACAGGCAAACCGCGGCTATACAAGCATCGGCGCCGAGGCTCTTCTTAAATCCCATCTAATTGGAGGAGGTAAACTCCTTTTATGCGGACAGGATATAGGTCCGTATGACGGCTCTACAGATTTCTACACAAACTATCTGAAGGCACAATATATAAAGGATGATGCCAGTGCGGACGGCGCCTGCGGCGCAAATACGTTAAGCGGCGTCTCTGTCTCATTTGGCGGGGAGGGCACTTCTATAAGACCCAAAGGCGCGCCTGCGGCTTTCATCCCCGACGTCATCGCATCCACAGATATAAGTGCCATACCCTGCCTCTATTATGCGGGCGGCAAGGTCGCCGGTCTCCAAATAAATCCCTGTCAATCACCCCGCTATCGGGCAATTTACCTGGCTGTGGGCATCGAATCCATTACACCAGGTGACATGCTTTCCTCGGCTTTAGACAAGGCAATCACCTGGCTAAATGGCGGAGGGGAATCTTACGATGTCTGGGTAAGTCCCGGAGAGAGCTATGGCTCCGGCGAGATAGGGCGCTCTTATATTTACTATCAAACCATAACAAATATGGGCGCACTTTCGGATACCTTCGACCTGTCAATATCGCAAAATACCTGGCAGACAACCATCTGGAATCAGGACTTATCCCAACAAATATCCAACACCGGCACACTCTCACCCTGCGAAGAGACCGTTGTGGCGGTGAAGGTGTCCGCCCCGGCGGATACCCCCCAGATGGGATACGATACCGCCATATTCACTGCCACATCGAGAGGAAACGGGAATGTCAAAGCGATAGTTCCGCTTAAGACTTATGCATTTGTAAATTGGTCAATCGAGGCATCAATGTTGACGCCACGTTATCGCCAGGTCTCTGTAGCGGATGATAATTGTGCCGTATACGTAATAGGCGGGCTTGATTGGGCGTCCGGGGAGGCATTCTCCCTGAACGAGTGTTACGACACGCGCAACGGTACCTGGAGTCTGTGTGCCCCAAAGCCTACCGCCGCCGGAAATTGCGGCTCTGCTCTCCTCAATGGCAAAATCTACGTCGCCGGCGGTTACAACCTATCCCTCCTACCGCCCCGTCTCTCAGCCGTAGAGGTGTACGACCCGCTTGAAGACACCTGGGAGTTAAAAACAAACCTCCCCTATTTTGCATCGGGAGTCGCCTGCGCCGCTTATGATGGCAAACTCTATACATTTGGTGGATTTGACGGGAGTAAGGATTGCGACTCTGCCTGGGCGTATGACCCTTCTGAAGACCGCTGGACAGCGCTCTCGCCGATGCCGGGTGGTGGGCGTTCCAATACCAGAACCGCTGTCCTGAATGATAAAATTTACATCCTCGGCGGGTGGCCAAATCTCCATTGCGTCGAGTGTTATGACCCCGCAACCGATACCTGGGAGACAAAAACCCCGATGCATCAAGGGCGACATTCCTTTGGCTGTGAAGCGGCAGACGGTTATATCTATGTATTCGGCGGCGGCTCCGCCTGGGTCGGAATGGCAGAGGCAGAACGCTATAATCCCGATACCGACACTTGGGAATGGATTTACTCTATGAATGATGCAAGGCGTGCAGGTGTGAGCTCCGCACTCACCGGCGGTAAACTCTATGCATTCGGAGGCATATCGGATACCCCCGCAACCGCCGTTGAAATCCTCCCTATCCGGTCAACACTCACCCCATCAACCATAAGCGTCTCCGCCAATGCAGCATCCCACAATGACACCCTGTTTTACGAAATTCACCTCCGTTACGGTGGCTTCCTCCCGCTCCCTAACGTCAGCCTGACAAATCCACTCTCCCCTTACGTGAGCTACATCGCCGATTCTGCCACAGGAGGGCTAACCTATCACACCGCCTCACACGAGTTGCGCTGGAGCGGAGACCTGACATCCAATGAGGATAAATATATGACGTTCCGGGTAAAAATTACAGACGACCCTTATCCGGGCGTCGTAATAAAAGACATTATGGAGATTACTGGAGACTCCTGCGGCACCCTTCAGCGCTCAACTGCAACCACCATCACCGGACCATTACTCATCGAATCAACAAAATCGGTGGATAAGGAATTCGCCTCCCCCGGCGACATTTTAACTTATACCATTTCTCTGGTCAACACAAGCACCAAATACGACGCCCTCAATCTAAATCTCCTCGACCCCATCCCCGAGCACCTCACCTATGTCGCCGGTAGCATAACCGGCGGGGCATCATACAATGCAGGCGAAAATCGTATCGAATGGACAGGTAACCTCCTTAAAAGCATCCAGGGCGGCTTTAATCCTGAATATGAAGATAGCGATACAGGCAGCATTACCTATAACTGGATTGACGCCTCCACCCTTGCACCTCTGGAAGGTGATGACATCGGAATCGTCCTCCCCATCGGATTCACCTTCACTTATTTTGGCGTCCCATACATCCAGGTTGGCGTCAGCACAAATGGTTACCTCTCCTTCGACACAAACCTCGCCGCCTACGAAAATCAATGCCTCCCCGATTCCACTGCGCCCAATGCCATCATTGCACCGTTCTGGGACGACCTGAAGATTGCGCGGATGGCTGGTGACGGGGTCTGGTATGATAATTACGGCGAGGCACCGAATCGCAAATTCGTCATTCGCTGGAGGGCGCACGATATCGAAGATACCGAAAATCAAGACCCACCTTACGAATTTGAAGCAATTCTATATGAAAAAGAGGGCGATGCCCTATTTCAATACAAATCAATGACCGCCCCAAAGGGAAACGGTTCCTCAGCATCTGCGGGGATTGAGTCCGCCTCGGGCGGACAATCGCCAAACCTCGGCAAATCCTACATCTGCAACGGTGCACCTTCGGAAAATCAAATCCATAACGACCTTGCAGTGCTTTTTACACATATCCAGCCACCCTTTTTTGACCGCAAGATATTGACCTTCCAGGCAACGGTGGAAAATGACCCCGCCGCCTGTGACTGGCTGATTGAAAATACTGCCGCACTTAACTTCGAGGGATATACAATCAACATCCTCGCCTCTACTCGTGTGAATTCCACACCACTCACGGATACCACATATACCGTAGATAAATCCACCTGTCGCCCCAAGGACAAGGTTATATTCACCCTGATGATACGGAACAGCGGGAACTTTTTTGCCGATGTAACGGCACGCTGCCCCATCCCCCAGAATACCACATTTGTCCGCATTATAAAATGGGGCACCTATGATCCTGGAGAAAACCGTGTGGAATGGAGCGACCTTGCCGCTCCCGGTGTCCCACAGGAGGTCTCTTTCGAGGTGGAGGTGAACGATACTGCACCAGATGGCTCCTTTATTACGAGCACAGCCGATGTCTCTGCGAAATGCGCCCCCGAGCCGGTTTATCCCACCGCATCATCCTTAGTCGAGTCCTACATCCTCGACCAATCCTCGTTTACATCAGACCACACCCAGGCTGCACCGGGCAACACCATTACCTATATCCTCGAACTGATAAACACCGGCGCTGCCCCGGTATCACCCCTCGCATATTCTACACTCCCACAGGAGATTACGATGGTTGCAGGTTCTTGGTTTGCGACGAGTGGCACATTCGCCTATGATGCCCAGTTTCGCAAGATAATCTGGTCAGGTCCATTGCCTGCAAAAACCTCCATAATGTGTTATTTCAGTGCAAAGGTGAAGCAGAGCGTCCCACCAGGCACAAACCTCATCGTAACCTTTGATATTACACATCCTTACGGCAGCCTCACTCGCTCAACCTCCACGTATATCAGAACGCCTTATTCAGCATCCTGGATGTTTTATTAACATCTGTTTCAATGCCGAAGGCGCGCCATCGGTGGGTGGGATGATAAAAAATATGGGACATTCGTCCGCCTGGCGGAAACATTCGCCTGTGGAGAAACGGGAGACCCTGATGCGAAAAAAGAAACCCGCCATGCCCCTTCCAGTATCCATGCTTAAAGGGGCACATAATAAGCCCTTCCTGAGCCACTTACGGGAATGGGTGGATGCCCTCATCATCGCATACATCCTTGCGATGTTCATACGGACATTTATAGTGGAGCTATTCAAAATCCCCACGGGGTCAATGACGCCAGCACTTGTAGGCGACATCTGTGCAAAGTTTGACTATGATGGCAACGGCGAGGATGACCTCGTCCTTTTGAAGGGACCGAATCTCATCCACGTATTTTACAAAGAGGATGGCAAATATGTCAGAGATAAGTTCATCCGTAATCCCCCTCAGTATAAGCTGATCGGGCGCAAGTTTCATAAGCGTTCGGATATGATAGTGGTGGACAAGTTCGCCTACTGGTTCAAACCGCCCAAACGCGGCGACATTGTCGTATTCAAGGTGCCTCCAAATATCTACACCCGCAAGAAACCGGTATACATAAAGCGCGCCATCGGACTCCCCGGAGATAAGGTTGACATTGCGGGCGGCGCTGTTTACGTCAATGGCAAGAAACTCACCGGCGAGCCTTACGACCACATCTTTTACCTGAATGCCTGCGATGGGCGATACTTTACACATACAACGGTCCCCGAAGATAGACTCCTTGTCCTCGGAGACAATTCAAAGAGCAGCCTCGACAGCCGTGCCTGGGGATTTGTCCCTCTCGAAAACCTCAAAGGGCGCGCCTTCTTCCGTTACTACCCCCTTAACCAAATCTCATTCCTGCATTAATGTACCGCACCAAAACGTCCAGCAAAACAAAAGATTGCACCATACGGGGCTATAAAAACCCTCCTATCCTCATCTCGTAACTCACTCCACATTTGTATAAAATTGATATATCAAGAGATACATTATATCCCACTTCACTTCGGCTCGTTGGCACCAATGTTGCCTTTATTTTGACAAATAATGATATTAAGGAGGTGAAGAGATATGAAAACGAAACGGAAAACGGCTCTACTCATATTGGTGCCGATTCTCGTCCTTGGCATCGTTACGCTCGCATTTGCGGGACCAAACTTCGCCAGAGCACTCCAGAATAAACAGGTCGCCAAAAAACTCGACCTGTCACCCAAGCAGGAGGAAACCCTCAAAAACATCAACTACGAGATGCAGAAGAAAAGAATTGACCTGGAGGCAAAGATAAAACTCGCCCGCCTTGAACTTGAGCAAGAACTTGATAAGGAGGATGTGGACGAGGATGCCGCCTTAAAACTGGTGGAGAAAACAGGCAATTACCGCACAGAGGTCAGAAAAGCCGAAGTCTCCCGGATGATAGGCATCAAAAAGATACTCACACCCGAGCAGCGAGAGAAAATGCGAGACTTTATGGCAAAGAAGGCAATCAAGCGGGCAAAAGAAGCGCGCAAGCCCCGTGCCTTACAGCAGCGCAAAAAACTCCGTGGACGACCCGAACGTCGTCCCAGAGGGGAACCCGGTCAGAGGGAGCTCCGTCGTCCCTTCCGCGAGCGAGGTCCGGTAGGACCTCCACCCATCCCCGACGAAAAGGGCAAGGAACACTCCTCTTAATCAATACTCCGCCCGACTTCTGTGATAGTCCGGGACAAGAAGTGGCAAATCTCCCGCCACCCGACCCCGACTTTGACTTTGAAGAGTGATAGGCGTAAAACCCCTTTATATTCTCTCCTCCACCCGGGGGGGGACCGCAAGGTCCCCCTCTTTTTTTGAGGGACAATTAGTGAAGCGTCATTTTGTTTTTCAACGGACGTTTGGCTCTTCATCACTCTTGGGGGTGGGACTTCCAGCGTCTGTGAAACCAGAAGTATTGCCCGGGGTATCTCCGCAATAAATCCTCTAACAGCTGGATGTGCCTCTCTGTGATCTCGCGGATGGCGGCATCACGGTCTTTTTTTTCGGGGGGATAAATGGGTGGGAAGAAAACTACCTTGTGCGTGGTTAGACCTGTGCGTATGTCGAAGACCGGCAATAGGGGCAGCCCTGTCCGGACTGAAAATAAGGCGGGACCTGTGAATGTGGATGCGGGTTCCCCGAAGAAGTTGACAAATATTCCCGCCCTCCTTGCATCCTGGTCGGCAAGAAAAGCCACACCGCGCCCAGACCTTAATGCCCCTAATACTCGCCTTATAGGGGAGGCTTCGCGTGTTGAAATGACCTTGAAGCCTTTTCGGGCACGCACCCTATTCACAAATCTGTTGACCCACTCATTGTGAAGCGGTTTGGCAAGGACAGATAACGGCACACCCCGGGCACAAAAGTATGCACCCATTAGTTCCCAGTTACCTATGTGCGCCGTGAGAATCAAAAATGCCCTTTTCCCACCACCAACTTCTTCAAAATATTTGTTACCCTCAATCTCGGTGATTTTTTCCGAGAGGGCTTCTGGCGTTAATTTCGGCAAATGGATAAATTCAACAACATTAAGAAGCAAGTTGCGATAACTATCC
>CAZGKP010000029.1:0-23533 GCA_964526215.1 uncultured Candidatus Sumerlaeota bacterium | reverse complement strand
TATTCACCTAATCCGTATCTTATATCTAATTGATTTACCGAAAGGTTTGAAAGGGCGAGGTAATGAAAATGGCAATCTCCAACACCATATTTTTATCTTTCCGCATTAAAGCCTCAATACTATTATGCGTGTTTCTTTTACCACTTTTCTGCTTTGGCACAGAGGTTACGGCTTCGAGGGACTATCCCACAATTCGGGCGACTATTGATGCCGGCGGAAATGTCAGCAATCTGACCGAAGACTTTGAGGGCGTCCCTCGCCTCTATGATACTGTCACCGCAGAGTCTCGTGCTGGTGACCTTTATCAATTGGTTGAACACTTGTTGGGTATAATGCAAATTCCCCCGGATCAACTCCCAACTTACGATTTTAATGCTGACGGTTTATTGGATATTGCGGATGTAATGACTAAAAACAATCAGGGTAGGATGGTTATCTACACACAAACGGCTACCGTTACAATAGGAGATGCTAATGGTCTACCGGGCAGTGAGGTAACAGTGGACATCTTTTTAAGTGATGCGGCGAACATTGCCGGGATGAATTTTACCCTTAACTATGATGGAGACCTTTTATTGAATCCCCGGATTACGGGAGGCGAATTACTCCCGGCTTCTTTCAGAATTGAATCTAACCTCGTTTATGCGGGCGAGTATAGATTCCTGTTTTACAATGAGCCAACGAGCAATATCAGTCCGGGTAGCGGTGTTGTTGTCTCGATTACATTCGATGTGGCGACAGATGCAACCGTTGGGCAGACTTGTCCGTTAGAATTAAATACAAGCGTCGTAGACAGTGCAGCGAGATTTGGAGTTTCAGATGCGGCGGGGAATAGCATAACGTGTAATTATACAATTATAAATGGAACATTTACAGTCGTGGCTACTCCAACCCCGACGCCCACACCCTGTGTGATATATGTCCCGGCAGATTATGCTACGATTCAGTCCGCCATTGATGCCGCATCAGATGGTTGCGAAATCATCGTAGCGCCGGGCATTTACGATGAGAGTATCAATTTCAACGGTAAAAACATCATCCTTCGTTCTATTGACCCAACGGATACCGACGTGGTCGCCAGCACCATCATTGACGCCAAAGAAAAAGGCTCCGTTGTTACTTTCTCAGGAACGGAGCTGACCATCTGCATCCTCTCGGGCTTTACTATCACAAACGGCGTGACTGGCTGTGGTGGGGGTGTCAATGGCAACGGCGCCCTGGCAACTATCCAGAACAATATTATTACCAGCAACTCGGCTGCGGATGGTGGAGGTCTCCATAAATGCAGTGGGATGATTCTGAATAATACAATTTTTGCAAATAGAGCCGAGTTTGGTGGCGGGCTTTCTATGTGTGATGGTGTTATTAGAAACAATGTTATCTCCGAGAACTATGGACACAGTTATGGGGGGGGACTTGAATATTGTAATAATATCATCCAGAACAATATAATCGTTAACAACACATCATATAAAGGTGGCGGGCTATCGAGGTGTGACTGCGTTATTGAAAACAATATTATTTTTCACAACACGGGTATTGAATATGGTGGAGGGCTTTACAGATGTAATGTCATTGTGCGGAACAATACAATATGTGAAAACTCGGCAAAGTTCGGCGGAGGATTATCTATATGCAAAGGAACCGTTAGAAACTGTATCGTCTGGGGAAATGTGGATGCTCCAGGGAATCAACTTTATGACTCCTCAACACCTTCCTATTGTTGCATAGAAGGTTGGGAGGGAGACGGCATCAAAAATATCCTTTCGGACCCCCGGCTGGCAGACCCGGAAGGGGGCGATTTCCATCTGGAGCCAAACTCACCTTGTATTGATGCCGGTAGGAATGTCAGCGATTTAACTGAAGACTTTGAAGGCGACCCCCGCCCTTACGATGCCGTAACCTGGGAAATTCGTGGTGATGGCTCCGACTACGACATCGGCGCAGACGAATTCATCGGCATTGTTCCTTTGCCTACCCCAACGCCAACTCCCAGCCCCACACCAACTGAAACACCGACACCAACTGAAACGCCAACACCAACCCCTATACCTCCCTGTCCTTTCAATGTCCCGCGTGATTTCCCCACTATACAACAAGCAATTGATGCCGCACCCGAGGGCTGTGAAATTATCGTCTCTGCCGGTAGGTATTCCGAGAACATCAACTTCAACGGCAAAAACCTCTTCCTGCATTCAACCGACCCGACAGACCCGTCCGTTGTTGGGACAACTATTATTGATGGCAATCACTCAAACTCTGTGGTAACATTCTGTGGCACGGAGACTACCTCTTGCGTCCTTTCGGGCTTCATCATCGCCAATGGCTCGGCTGACACTGGTGGCGGCATCTTCGGCAACGGCACCTTTGCAATTGTCCGTAACAATATTATCTTCGGAAATTCTGCTTATTACCACGGCGGCGGGATTGCCTGTTGCGATGGCACTATTGAGAACAATACCATTACGAAGAACAAGGCTTTATGGTATGGTGGCGGTCTCTTCCGCTGCAACGGCGCCATAAAGGACAATACCATATCGCAAAATAGAGCCACATTATTCTATTATGGGCGTGGTGGCGGGCTGGCTCTATGCCACGGCATCATTCAAAACAATGTCATCACGGGCAACCTGGCTAACAAATACTGGTATGGGAAGGGCGGCGGCATCTACTGGTGTCACGGTATCATACAAGACAACGCCATCTCAAATAACCGGGCACAAACCGGTGGTGGCATCTGCGTATCCTACGGCACCATCCGGCGGAATCTCATTCTGGGTAACACTGCCCTGGGTGGCGGAGGTCTATCAGAATGCCAGCGCATTATACAGAACAACATCATCTCTGCAAATTCCGCCGGTTATGGTGGAGGGTTCTATTACTGTCGTGGCACTATGCAGAACAATACAATCTATGGAAACACGTGCGGGGCGGAGGGCGGAGGACTTTATAAATGCGACGGTATCATCCGGAACTGTATCATCTGGCAAAATACCGCACCCACAGATGCACAGATTTACGATTCTGCAACACCTTACTATTGTTGCATTGAGGATTGGGCAGGCGGTGAAGGCAATATTGCAAATGACCCCGAATTGTTCGGCCCCGCAGGTGGCGATTTCCATCTACAGCAAAACTCTCCCTGCATTGATGCAGGCGGAAGTGTCAGCGATTTGACCGAAGATTTTGAAGGCGACCCCAGACCTTACGATGCCGTAACCTGGGAGATTCGCGGTGACGGCTCTGACTACGACATCGGTGCAGACGAATACATAGGCACCGTTCCCACACCAACGCCTACACCAACACCCACCCCAACTGAAACACCCACATCTACACCCACTCCGACTCCCACACCCTGTGTGATATATGTCCCTGCTGATTATGCCACGATTCAGGCAGCTATTGACGCCGCTCACGAAGGTTGTGAAATCATCGTTTCTATAGGCACTTACACGGAGAACATCAACTTCAAAGGCAAGAACATCATCCTGCGCTCAATAGACCCTACAAGTTCTTCCACAGTTGCCCAGACTATCATTGACGGAAATCACGCCGGCTCGGTTGTGACTTTCTCCGGCAGCGAGACAGAAAATTGTATTCTCTCCGGTTTTACCATCACTAACGGTTATGCTTCACAAGGTGGTGGCATTTATGGCAATGGCACCCTCGCAGCTATCCAAAATAACAATATAACTACCAATACTGTCCACGGCACATATCCCTATGGTTGTGGTGGTGGAGTCTTCGATTGCGATGGCATAATAAAGAACAATGCGATTCTGTTTAACTCGGCTCAAGACCTTGGGGGAGGGCTATACTGGTGCGACAACATAATAAAAAACAATACCATCTCAGGTAACTCAGCCAGTAATGGTGGGGGTCTCAATCGTTGCAAGGCTATAATAAAGAACAATATCATATCAAACAACTCGGTCCAGCACTCAGGCGGAGGGCTTACTTATTGTCATAATCTCATAGAACGCAACATAATTGGGGGTAACACAGCACATGGTGGTGGCGGGCTTGAGCTTTGCCGCGGAACTATTCGAAATAATATTATTCGGGACAATAGTGCTACCGATTACGGTGGTGGTGGGATTTCCTTTTGTGACGGCACAATAGTGAATAATGCGATTTTCGGTAATCTGGCATCGGGGTCACATGGATGGGGAAGTGGAATCTATTTATGCGACGGCACCCTCATAAATAATACTATCTATGGCAATTCAGCAGAGGAGCGTGGGGGTGGAGTTTATATGTGCTATGGCTTCATCATAAATTGCATCGTCTGGGGTAACTCTGCTCCTGAAAGCGCTCAGATGGGTCGCGTTAATCCACCTTTTTATAGCTGTGTTCAAGACGGAGCTGACAGCGCAAGGGGAACAATATCAGCTGACCCCCGATTCGTAGACCCTGCTACCGGGAATTCCCATCTTCAATCTAACTCTCCCTGTATTGATACGGGAAATAAATCTTATCTTTATGGGGGATACATAGCGGATATGGACGGCGAATGCCGGATAATAGGCAGTAATGTAGATATGGGGAGTGATGAGTATGGTGGTTCGCCGGACAGTGATGGCGACCTGCTAACCGATACTGATGAGGCTTCAAGAGGTAGCGACCCCAATAACCCTGACACTGATGGAGATGGTTTATTAGACGGTCTGGAGGTAATCCGTGGCACCAACCCAATTCTCTTTGAAACTCCTCCCGGAATTGCAGTTCCGGCTGAATTCCCCTCCATCCAGGAAGCACTATTCCTGGCTTTCCCCTCAGAAGAGATAACTGTCTCACCCGGCACCTATACCGAAAATCTGCATATGCTGGGAAAGAACGTAATCTTACAAAGTACCAATTCCCTTAGTGCTGATATTGTTAAATCTACCGTAATTGATGGGGATGAATTGTGTTCTACCATATTCTTCGAAGGCTCGGAAGATGAAACCTGTATGGTGAGAGGTTTCACCATTCGCAATGGATTTGCATTAAGCGGTGGGGGTATAAATGGCAACGAAGCGCTGGCTACCATTGAGGATAATAGAATACTGGACAATCGTAGCATAAATGATGGCGGCGGGATATCCTGGTGTTACGGCACCATCCAGAATAATATCATCTCTCGTAATTCGGTTGATTGGGGTGATGGCGGCGGACTTTGCTATTGCTGGTTCGCTACCATTCAGAACAATATCATCTCAGGGAATTCGGCATATTATGGCGGTGGAATATTTCGCTGCGACCGTATCATCCAGAACAATATCGTTTATGGCAACTCTGCTACTGGCGGACCTAATGCCGCTGGTGGTGGGCTCCACGATTGCGACAACGGCACAATTCAAAATAATACTATATATGGTAATTCGGCTGTTAAGAATGGCGGCGGCTTAGTCCAGTGTGACAGCATCATCAGAAACTGTATAATCTGGGGAAATACCGCTCAGTCAGATGCCCAGATTTATGATTCCTCCAGCCCTTCTTATAGCTGCATTCAGAACTGGACAGTGGGGGGAACCGGAAACATTTCCAACAACCCCCGATGCATTGACCCCGGTAATGGCGATTTTCATCTGCAGGATGGCTCATCCTGCATTGATGCCGGCAACCACGATTCACAATTTAACGATGGTTGCCGTCCGCCGGGTAAAGATACTGAAAGAAATGATATGGGCGCCTATGGCGGTCCCGCTAATTGCGGATGGCCTCCGGCTCCGACTCCCACACCAACACCTACGTTGAGTCCAAGCCCTACACCAACTGAAACGCCGACGCCGACACCGACTCCCACGCCAACCCCAACTCCAACCCCAACACCTTGCGTGATATATGTCCCGGCAGATTATGCCACGATTCAGTCCGCCATTAATGCCGCAACAGAAGGCTGTGAAATCATCGTCTCTCCCCGCACATATTATAAAAATATCAACTTCAAAGGCAAAAACATCATCCTTCGCTCTACTGACCCCACCAGTCCCACTGTTGTTGCGGAAACCATCATCAAGGGCAACCGTACCACCTCGGTTGTGACTTTTTCCGGCTCTGAATCTTCTCGATGCATTCTCTCGGGCTTCACCGTTACCAATGGCTGGTCTCGCTATGGAGGCGGAATTAATGGCAATGGCACTAATGCGACTATCCAATATAACGTAATAACTCTAAATTGTGCGTATGAGACGGCGGGGATTATGGACGGCAGAGGCGCCGGGATTTACAAATGCAACGGAATCATTCAGCATAATAACATCTCCTGGAACTTGTCGGAATATTATGGCGGCGGGCTCGCGGAATGCGACGGCATAATACAGAATAATACAATTTCAAATAACGGTGCCTACAAACGTGCCGCTGGACTTTTCGATTGCGATGGCATCATACAGAATAATACCATATCCGATAACTGGTCTGGAGGCAGTGGCGGCGGTCTCGCCAAATGTGACGGCACCATCCGAAATAATTGCATCTGTAATAATCAGGCTGCG
This sequence comes from uncultured Candidatus Sumerlaeota bacterium, assembly GCA_964526215.1. Taxonomy (GTDB): domain Bacteria; phylum Sumerlaeota; class Sumerlaeia; order MWCT01; family MWCT01; genus CAZGKP01. The sequence continues at coordinate 17,051 of CAZGKP010000029.1, read as the reverse complement.
AGTTGTTGCGGGGGATTGAGCGTTTGCCGGGGCACCATTGTAAATAATACTATCTGGGGGAACTCGGCAATGTATTGGGGCGGCGGGCTCTGTGGGTGCAATGGAGCTATTATCAATTGCATTATTGGGGGAAATGCCGCTCAGTCTGGGGCACAGATTTATAATTCCTCTACGCCTTCTTATTCTTGCATCCAGGGTTGGATGGGTGGTGGCACCGGGAATATCCTCGACAACCCCAGATGTGTTGACCCCGGTAATGGCAATTTTTACCTGCAGAATAGTTCACCCTGCATTGATGCGGGCAACCCCGACTCAAGGTATAATGATGGTTGCCGTCCACCAGGCAAAGGCACTGAGCAAAATGATATGGGCGCCTATGGCGGTCCTTATAATTGCGGATGGCAAACAATTGCAAGGTTCAATATCGCCAAAGACACCTTTCACGGGAAAACCCTATTCACCAACAATTACGCATTATTGACCGGCAAACAGCAACACTCCCGTAACGATACTGATGTTATTGTGGTAAAAAAACTTGACTTTTGTGCCTGTCCTTCTATCTCCGATTCAATCCAGATGAAGAAACATAGAAAGGGGGGAGAATTATGAAAAAATTATCGCTTGCTATTGCAGTGCTGGCATTGAGCGTCATTATGGCAGGGTGTGGGACTATCTATACCTTACGCCAGAGCGGTCCTCAATCTGATTCAATAAGGATAACAAAGGGACTTTCAAAGGCGGACGTGATAAATACGCTTGGAGCACCCGACAGCATATACGACCTGCGAGGCGGCAAGACTGCATTTGTGTATCATTCCCTGAAGTATTCAAATGTCCTGGGTATTTATGCAATTACGAAGAAGAAGGATTTTTTTCTCTTATTTGAGAATGACAATCTCGCCGATCAGGGCTGGACAAGCACTGGCGAGACTATGGCAATCATCGGCTACCAGACATTAACCCTTGGTATGAATAGTGGGGACTGATAAACCGTAATAAAGGAACCAATCTACCGCATCCCTCCGGGGTTTCTACCGGGGGGATTTTTTCGGGCATCGGGGTTTTTGCGCCTCCTTTGTCTGCGAAATTCCTCGAGTGTGAGCGGCTTTGTATTTCTTTTGAGGACGAGGAAGCGTCCCTTCGCATATATCACCCGGCAGTTTTTGCGCAAAAAATTGATCGTCTCTTCGGAAAATTCCTCCGGCTTGTTGCCGCGAATACCAGTCTTGACCATAATGAAATACTCAAAAGGTAGCATCCGTATTTCGGGTTCTGTGTTGTAATAAATAATCTTGCGTTTTGCAAGGTGATTGGCGACGAGTGGAGATGCTGCGACAGCGGCATCGGGCGGGATAAGGGCGAGTGCCTGATGCGCGGCGGCACGACTCTCTTTGGAAAATAATTGCCAGTGACGCCCAGTCTCATCGCGGCTGAAAAATGCCCATGCAAATACCTCTGAATACAGAAGCGTGGCTGCGGCACATCCCAGAAGCAGAACACTCACTACCCGTAAAAAACACCGCATTTGGGGGGCGCCGCTCTCCATTTGTCTCCCCTTTCTGTAACGATAGAGCCAGATGCGCAATCGCCTTAGCCCATCCAGCATAGCAAAGAAGAAAAACGGCACTGTGGGAATGGTGTATTGGTGAAGCAGCGTGGCGTGCAGGTTCACCTTGTAAGATAGAATGTTCATAAGTATGACAGGCATAGCTGGCAAAAGCAGCGCTGGCGAGAGCAAGCACAGGAAGGCAAAAGGTAAAAAGAGTTTTGCAAGGTAAATAATTTTCGGCGTCTTAAGGGCGGTCTTGAAAAAGAAAACCGGATGCCTGAAGAAATTAACAAACATCTCGGTGATTGAATGACCGATTTTTGCATCGTAGCGCGCAGGGAGCTGGAGGTCGGTGAGCGAAAGCGGTGAAAAGAGCGGCATCAGGAGTCTTGTGGCGATGAAGAACCATCCTGCTCCCAGGAGAAACAATAATATGCCGGTTCGCCTCCCTGATGCTGAATGCCGATAGCGGATGAGGAAGGCAAGACCGAGAAATGATACAACCAGAGCCATTGTCTCCTTACACAAAATCGCACATAGTATGAGGAGCCAGAATGCGGTTTTGCGCCTCATTACCCAAGCATAGAGTGCGAATGTGAAGAATGTCGCTGCCAGCGGGTCTTCGTGAATTGACCAGAGGGCGCCGCCCAAAAGCGCAGGATTTATAAGATACGCAATGGCAAGGAAAAGGGACGCCGTTTCGTCCTTAAGTAACCGACTGGCAAGGAGGAAAATCCCCAGCGCGCCTAACCCTATCCAGAGCCCCTGCACCAAAAACAATGTATAAACGTGTCGGTAGATTGCATAAAAGGGGATGTGGAAAACGAGCATCGGGGCAAAGTGGATTCCGAGATGGCACACGTCCCCTCCCCTGAAATTATATAGAAAAGCCCCGTGAAGGGTGTTATAGAAAGTTGTCTCAAATACAAGTAAATCAGCCAGAGCAGCAAAGCCGTTATATTTTACAAGTAGGCTCTGCGCCGTGAAAAAACCGAACAGAGCAATCAGCATAATCAGTATAAAAAATCTAAATCCGAGACGCATAATTTACTCCCCTCGACCGGGGTGGCATTGAGATGTTGGGCGTTGTGTGTTGGGACTCTGGCGCGGAGTTATGCATTATTCACCCCACCGATGGCGCGCCCACCGATGGCGCGCCTTCGGCCTTCGGCATTCACAGTTAACCCGGGATAGCCGAACTAAACAGAACAGTAAGTTTCTCATTCAGCAGGGGCATCATTTTTTTATGAAAAAAATCCCGAATTTATGTTGACATATATACGACGATGCAGATAATATGTTTTGATTTTTACGTAGTAGATGCAAATATAATATAGAAATACACGGAAAATTGTGGAGGGTAAAGAAAATCCGTTGTTCGAGCATTTAATACCATATTTTTATTGCTTTTCACTCTAAACCTGGCATAACCCACCGATGGCGCGCCTTCGGCGTAATAAAGATAGAGGTTTTGCAGATGGCGTTTAACCCCAAAAATCCAGTTGTTGTTCAGGCAGACCGAAGTATCCTCCTGGAAACGGATAACACCAGATTCGAGGAGGCGCGGGATGCCCTTGCCCAATTTGCCGAACTTATAAAAAGCCCCGAGCATTACCACACATATCGAATCTCGCCGCTTTCGCTGTGGAATGCCGCATCTGCCGGTCTGAAGGCAGAACACATAATATCCTCGCTCGCAGAATATTCCAAGTATGACATCCCGCAGAACATTCTCCAGGACATAAAGGATTACATCTCGCGCTATGGGCGATTGAAACTCCTGAAGCAGGAAAAGTTTGATAACCTCATCCTCTTCTCCACCGACGAACCCTTAATCGCCGAGCTTATCCACCATAAGGCTATGGAGCCTTTTATCCGTGCGCAGATAGACAAAAATAGCATCCTTATCAAAAAGGGGATGAGGGGAAGGTTAAAGCAGGCACTCATCAAACTTGGCTTCCCGGTAGAAGACCTGGCGGGTTATGTGGAGGGGAAGCCTTTAGAGTTGGAGATTCTTGAAATTACAAGGTCAGGGGCTCCGTTTCATCTGCGCATGTATCAGAAGGATGCCGTTGACGTGTTTTATGCAGGGGGAACCAGCCGCGGGGGGAGTGGCGTGCTTGTGTTACCCTGCGGTGCGGGCAAGACCATCATAGGCATCGGCGTGATTGCCCGTTTGCGTCAGCATACCCTTGTACTATGCACAAACATAATGGCATTGCGTCAGTGGCGGGATGAACTCCTTGACAAGACATCTCTCTCTCCCGGAGACATTGGTGAATACAGCGGTGAGATGAAGAACATCAAACCCGTAACAATCAGCACATATCAAATCCTTACCTATCGCCGGAAGCGCGATGAGGATTTTTTGCATATGGGGCTTTTCAATCTCCAGAGCTGGGGACTGATTATCTATGACGAGGTGCATTTGTTGCCTGCGCCCGTATTCAGGGCGGTGGCTGAAATTCAGGGAAAGCGCCGCCTCGGACTCACCGCCACGCTTATCCGCGAGGATGGTAAAGAGGATGATGTCTTCAGCCTTATAGGTCCCAAGAAGTTTGATGTCCCCTGGAAAGTGCTGGAGAGGCAGGGCTGGATAGCAAAGGCTCTCTGCACCGAAATCCGCATCCCACTTCAAGATGAAGACCGGATGAAATATGCCGTCGCCGATTCAAAGGCAAAGTTTCGTATTGCATCCGAGAACCCTGCAAAGGTAGAGATGGTGAATCAACTTATCGAAAGGCATCGCTCCGATAATATACTCATCATCGGTCAATACCTTGACCAGCTTGATATACTTGCAAGGCGCTTTAACGCCCCCATAATTACGGGTAAGACTCCCAATAAAGAACGGGAGCGGATATATGGTGAATTCAAGAGCGGGGACCTAAAGCGGCTGATTGTCTCCAAGGTGGCAAATTTTGCCATTGACCTCCCGGATGCAAATGTAGCAATACAGGTTTCCGGCACCTTTGGAAGTCGCCAGGAAGAGGCACAGAGGCTCGGCAGAATCCTGCGCCCCAAGGCAGAAGGGAACTATGCTTATTTCTATTCCCTGGTCACAAGGGATTCCAAAGACCAGGAATTTGCCGCCAATCGGCAATTATTCTTGACGGAGCAGGGCTATCGTTACAGGATTATTATTGTAGATGGCACCCAGATCCTTGCGGAGAAACTCGATGAGAGGGCTAAATTGACTCTGTAAATAGGCACACATCGGGCATATGTGAGTTAATTTGATCTCAAAGTGGTCGTAACTCTGGAATACAGATTGCCGAAGGCGCGCCATCGGTGGGTTGTCAAGGAGTTAAATATCCAAATGAAGCTGAAAAGTATACTGAAGACCCTCAAGTGTCCCGTTCTGGAGAGCATACGCGAGTTCTGGGAGATTCAATCGCCTTTGCTACCCGAAAAGGGGACATCTGAAAAAAGGCGGCAGAAAAAGCTGATGGAATACCTCTATCCTCGCCTCCAGATTGAACAATACTTCCGCCGGGCACATAATAAACTCGCAAAGCCCGAGAAGAACCTTATATGTTTCCTCACCATTCACGGCGGAGACCTGGAGGTGGAGGAGGTGGCGATGCGCTGCTTCGCCGGAGATAGACATATACTGACCAAACTGGTTGACACCCTTACTCAAAAGGGATTTGTCTTTTCATACGACCTCTCGGGGGAGGGAATAGCGTCTGCCCTGGTGGGTATTCCCGAGCCCTTTCTCCGATTCATAGAGCTTCCCACCTACTGGGAGGGCTACCTCGGAAACTTCCTCAAGGACCGCTCTACCAAGCAACTTAAGGTAATGGCAATCGAGGGACTGAAGCTCGAGCTGGACTCCACCAGGAGGAATTTTCTCCTTTCGCAGATTCGGAAATACCTCTTAAACCCACAGAACTTAAAACGCCACATTGCCTCATTACCCGCTTCGGAGAAGGCGATATTCGATTCCCTTATGGCAAAGAAGGGAATTTGTGTATATCGAGACCTGCTTGCCACCGGATACCAGAAGCGCTACGACCATTCAAAGGCGGATTACGTCAACAACCTTCTTGCCACGAGTGGTCTGGTATTTACGGCTGTTCCCGATTCCAACAAATACTCCAGCCTCATTATGATTCCACGCGACATCTACTATATCATCACCCATAACTGGTCGCCGGATAACCGCAACCTGGAAGACCTCGACACCGTGAGTCTCGTTGGTGAGGAGGCTCTCCCTACAATTATCCTTGATAACTCCAATTCCCTGCTGAGGGACCTCGTGATATTCGCCAGTTATATAAACCGAAATGTCGTCAGGATGCTTTCCTCGGGCGGTATCGGCAAAAACGACCTCAAAAAGATAATGCCCGTCCTCTCCACCCACAAGACGATGAAATATGTTTCATTCCTCGCGCTTTTCTGCATAGTCAAAAAATTTATACTCGGTGTCGGCGGGGTATGGAGTGTTAGCAATAATTTCATCAAGTGGCTTGCTGATTCCCAGCAGTGCTATCGCGACCTCTATCAATTCTGGCTCGAAACCAATGAATGGAACGAGGAATATATTGATGGGGACACTATCCACGCCGAGATTCCCCCGACAAACCTAATCAATATATCCGAGCTTCGAAAGATCGTCCTTAAAAATATTGCAAATATCCCTCACAGACGCTGGATTTACTTCAGTTCCTTTGTCGAAGGCATCCTGCCCCAGATAGAAATCAATATCCCCAATCGCGGCAGCCAGCTGGTGATGGAGAGATACAACCGCCCCAATTATCTCGTTGTTGAATCCATCATCGCAGAGACGATGTACTGGCTTGGTCTGGTGTGTGTTGGACTGCGCCGCCAGAAGGATGTCGGACGCCTGGGGGAAAGAACCCTCAATATCCCCCGTATCGGCAGCGGGCAAATCAAACGCAAACGCCAGAAGGGTCTCAATATAGATTTCTATTTTAAACTCACCGACCTCGGCAGATACACTATCGAAAATGAAAACCCCACTGCCCCACAGACCTTCTTTAAAAAGAAACACAAAGACTTCGTCCATCCCCTCAACTATGAAATTGAACGCTTCATCGTTCAGCCAAACCTGGACGTAATCACTCCGCCCGACCTCAACCTCGAGACCTTCTACCAGTTAAACGAGTTCGCCAACATAAAGAGCATTGATGTTATGAGCACACTCACAATCACAAGGGACTCCCTACGTGAGGGGATGGATAAGGGGCTTCGCGACGAGGATGTCCTGAGATTTCTGGGTAATGCCTGCCGTCCCGAACTCCCCGAAACGGTTAAACACCTCATCACTGAATGTGGCGAAAAACATGGCGAGGTCCGTATAGGTTTCGCAGGCGGCTACATAAAGGTGGATGACCCTATCCTCCTTGAGGACATTAAGTCTCATAAGAAAATCCAGAGCACCGTGAAGGACGTAATTGATAAAAAGGTGGTCTTACTGAACCCGAATGTGGACATCAAGAAACTGGCAAAGGAGCTCCAGAGACTGGGCTTTATGCCCCGGATGGACTCGGAACGCATTCATATCACATCCGAGGGGAAATTTCACCTGACACTCAAGAGAGAAGACCTCTATTACCTCATAGCCACCTTGCGCTTCATCCTCACTATCGAAGAGGAGCTGGGGGCAAGCCTCACCGAAGATAAAGTGGCGTCCCTCCTGGAACACCTAAAGCCGGACGCCTCTGCATATTATCAACTCAACTTCTTTGCCGATGCCCTCTGCAAGACGTTCACCAAGCACTTTCACAGTGCCCTGAAGAAAAAAATCAACGCCGTCACCAGCAAATACAAAAAACAGGTGTCGAGCCTGATAGCCACAACCGTCCCACGCCTCCCGACAAAGTATTCATTCAACGGACCCAATCCCGCTACCAGGCTTCCCGATATCCGCGATATGGTGGACTTTGCAATGGATAATGATTTCCAAATCGAGATTGACTACCTCACAACCAGCAACAGGCAAATCAAAGAGGTCGTCTCTCCCGAATCCTTAGACAATGATAAACTCTATGCCTTTTGTGAAAAACGGGACGTCTATAAAATCTTTAACCTCAAACGTATAAAAAAAGCGACACTGATATAATCGGCGCATCTTAAACCCTTACAAGCAAAATGCCGAAGGCGCGCCATCGGTGGGTGGGGTGAATTGCTATGCAACTGGTATGCCACAGCCATAAACAGAAAAATGCACGCTGGGAACTGAAAGGACATAAACTCACTATCGGACGGGATGCTACCTGTAATATTGTGATTCACGACCCAAAGGTTTCCCGTATCCACGCAGAAATCCTCTTCGAGAACGGACGATATATCTTTGTAGATAAAAACTCGACCAACGGCTCTTTTATAAATGGCACACCCGTGTACCGGCAGATGCTGATGCCGGGAGACATCCTCACACTCGGTGCGACTCAACTAACCGTCCAAGAAAGTGCCGACATAAATCGCATCCAGTGGCAAGAAGATGCCCATCCCCTGATTACGTCTATGGTTCCCCTGAATGTGGTTGACCAGAAAATCTCCCGGATAACCGCCCTTTACAAAACAGCCAGACCCGGGAGGGAAATTCCAACAAAAGGTGCGCCACCACCAAAAACTGCCCCCCGGAAGGAACCCCCTGACCTTGAAAAGACCGAAAAACTACTCAAAAACCTTGAGATCATATATACCCTCTCGAGGGCATTCACATCCGTTATGGTCCTCGATGACCTGTATAACCTCATTGAGAAAACGCTTTACAGCATTTTCCCCAAGGTTCAGCGCTTTTGCCTATTAGCAAAGTCAGATAGTGGAAAGGATTTCGCCCCAGTATTTGTAAGCGTGCGCAAGCCTGAAGAAACAAAAGAGTTTGAAATCAGTCGCAGCATCTTTAACCTCACCATAGAAAAACACGTAAGCACACTCACCGCTGACGCCGCACGTGATGCCCGCTTCGAGAATGCAGAAAGTGTAATAGATTTCCACTTACGGAGCACAATGTGTGCCCCACTCGTCTCAAAAAGACAAATAATCGGCGCCATTTATTGCGACAACCGCACCGAGCCTGCCTGCTTTGATAAGGAAGACCTGGAACTCCTCACCGCTATGGCGAATCAAGTCGCAGTCGCAATTGAAAATGCCTCTCTATACGAGGATATTCAAAAGGCTTATCATGAAGCAATCCTGGCACTCATAAATGCCATTGAGGCAAAAGACCCCTACACAATGGGGCACACACAGCGCACCAGCCGATATGCGCTGGGAATAGCGCAGGAACTCGGTCTGGGCGAGCAACGTTGCTACCGTATCAAGACCGCAGCCGAACTCCACGACATAGGCAAAATCGGCATCAAGGAACACGTCTTAACCAAACGGGCTAACCTGACCCAGACAGAATTCCTCTCGGTGAAAGAACACGTCCAGGTGGGAGAAAAAATCCTGAAACCAATAGCTTATCTCCGCTTTGTCTTACCCATTATCCGCGGGCATCACGAACACTTTGACGGCACAGGTTACCCCGATAGCTTAAAAGGTGAACAGATTATGCTCGAATCACGCATCCTGTCGGTCGCTGATGCCTTCGACGCAATGACAACCCAGCGCCCCTACAATAGCCCTTTGAGTTTTTCCGAAGCCCTGAACGAATGCAAGAAACACGCAGACACTCACTTCGACCCAAAGGTCGTAGACGCCCTCGAGCGATTTATCGCAGCTAACTATGAACTCACAGATACTAATCTGGGGAAAAAGATGAGGAAAAAAGGCGAAACCTCACAGTCTATCCTATGAAAGTGTTCCTTACACGCATCTTATTAACTATTTGCTCTCTGTGCTCAGGCTCCTCGAGTAGCGTCTAACACTTTTATGTTACCTGACTGAACCCTGTGGAAATAGTATGAAAAAAAAATCCCGAATCCTTTACTTAAACTACACCAGTATCCTCACGCAGGGCATTCTCCTATCGCAGGTTGTGATACCTTTGAAAAAGCTCGCCTCGGAGGGTTACCGTATCACGCTAGTGTCCGGTGAGAGGGCGGAGGATTTGCGAAAGCGGCGCCAACGTGAGGCACTTCACAAAGACCTCGAGAAAGCAGGCGTTGAACTGGTATTTTTCAAAAAGACCCTTCCGCCCTATCTTCGCATCGAGACGGGCAAGATAGGTCCCTCACCCCTGCGGGCTTTATGTTTTTTTTACGACCAGGTGCGTTTCTTTTTCCTGACGGGATGGTTGTTACTCACAAGACGCTGCCGGATTCTCCACACCCGCAGCTACGTCCCTGCCATAATCGGTCTATTCTACCGGGCGGTCTTCGGCATACGCCTGATTTTTGACCCGCGAGGCATATTGCCAGAAGAGCTCCGACTTGCACGTGGGTGGAGCAGACGCGACCCACGGTATCGCCTGTGGAAATGGATTGAACGTATCCTCCTTAAGCGTGCCGATGCCGTGTTCGCTCTCTCAAAGCCGTTCAGGGAGCATCTCCGGCGCATAGTCCCCAGAGATGATATTCGCATAACACCCTGCTGCATAGAGGCGAGTCGTTTTACATACGACCCACAAAGGCGCTCCACCACAAGGGCAAAGCTCGGTTTCGGCAAACGATTTATCCTCGTCTATTCCATAGGTTGCTTCGTCCCGTATCAGGTGCTGGAGAAGGCACTGGAGGTATTCCATTACCTCCGTGAGGAACGCCCCGATGCACAGCTCCTCATCCTGACACCGGAACCCCAGGCGATGCGCCGCTATGCTACCGAATATAGTCTCGACCTCACCGGCGTAACAATAACCCGTGTCCCTTTTTCGAGAATACCCGATTATGTATCGGCGTGTGATGCAGGGCTCCTCGTCAGGCATCCATCCATTGTGAGCCGTGTCGCATCGCCTGTAAAATTCGCTGAATATCTGGGGTGCGGGTTACCGGTTCTTGCATTCTGTGGAATTGGCGATACCGAGGAGATTATCCACAGATACTCCGTGGGGGAATGTGTTGACCCGAAAGATACACAGGGCATCCGAAAGGGGATTCGTCGCCTGCTTTCCCGGATAGAAGGTTACGGAGATGCACTCCGTGCCCAGTGCCGCGACGTTGCCGTTAAATATCTCTCATGGGATTCATACCTGCCCCTTTATCGTGCCGTTTACCGGCATCCCCGTAGAAAGAAGTGAACTGCGAATTGTGAATTATGAACCGTGAATGCAGAACTCTGTTATTTCCGGGAGCGGGAACGGACTAATGATGCCTGATTGCTCAAGGAATCAGCAAAGACGATACCGGCAATCAGGGATGACGCCGATTGCCAAGGAATCAGCGAAGCCGATTGCCAAGGAATCAGCGAAGCCGATTCCCGCAATCGAAATGACTGATATATGCCATCTATCCTTCATATCTATAAGGATTATTATCCCCCCGTCATTGGCGGGATAGAGAAACATATCCATCAGGTGGCTACAGGGACGAGTGATGAGTATGATGTGCGTGTATTGGTGGCAAACACCCGTCCCCGAACCGAGATTTGTGATGTTGATGGAATCGAGGTTATAAAGGCGGCATCTGTGGGGCGGCTTGCATCGGCACCGCTTTCTCCCACATTTCCGCATTTGCTCAAGAGATACGCCGCAGACATACTCCATTTCCATTGCCCAAATCCCACGGGTAACCTCTCATATCTCGTTGTGCATCCGCAGGGAAAGGTGGTCGTTACGTATCATAGTGACGTGGTGCGGCAAAGCCGGGCAATGTTTATCTATGGGAGATTTTTGCGTAAGTTTTTAGACCGCGCCGATGCTGTCCTTCCCACATCGCCCAATTACGTCAACTCGTCCCCATATTTAGCGCGGGTGCGAAAAAAATGCACCGTTGTGCCCCTGGGGATAGAGACGGAGCGATTCAAACCAACGCCTGCCATTCGTGCGCGAGCCGCTGAATTGCGGCAAATTGCCGCCGGACACCCCATCATTCTCTTCGTGGGACGCCTGCGCTACTATAAAGGCATCTGGTTCCTCGTTCAGGCAATGCCCAGGCTCAAAGCCCACCTGATTATTGTCGGTGCCGGACCCGAGGAGGCTGCAATCCGCAAGCAGGCAAGGACATTCAAAGTTGCCGAGCGAGTAACGCTGACTGGCGCCGTCAGCGATGAAGACCTTGTGGCTTATTATTATGCCGCAGATATATTCTGTCTCCCCTCTCATCTCCGGAGCGAGGCTTATGGACTGGTGCAATTAGAGGCGATGGCGTGCGGGCTGCCGGTTGTGAGTTGCAACATAGATACCGGCGTGCCGTTTGTAAATCAGGCAGACAAGACGGGACTGATTGTGCCGCCTGCCTCCCCGGCAAAACTGGCGGCGGCACTGAACACCCTGCTCAATAATGAAGACTTGCGCAAGCGATTGGGCGAGCAAGCAAAGGCGCGGGTCTTTAGCGAATTCGATGTCTCACTAATGATTAAGCGTATCAAAGAAATCTATGCCCACCTCCTCAAATAACCACTCATTTCCCTGACGACTTTTTTCCCAAACCGAAAACGTTTTTCGGTTTCACAAAGAATCAAAAGAGATTGTTGACAGGATTTACAGGATTATCAAGAATCCCATTTGTCCGCCTGAGGCGGATAAATCCTGTCAAAAGTATATTTACTTCTCTCATTTTGAAACAGCTAAACTTATTTGAGTCCGGTCTCATAAGCCGAAGGGAGAACTCAACGGGCGGGATGAAAAAATGCCTTCATCTCTTTGAAGAGGCGGACAGAGGGGAGTTTGTGGATTTGCTCGGTTGGCAGGGAGCGTAAAAAGGCTAATCCATAATACTTCGTCGCCACACGCCTGTCGAATATGAGCACGGCTCCCCGGTCTGTGCAGCTGCGAATGAGTCGCCCGAATCCCTGCTTGAATTTGATGACCGCCTGCGGCAAGTCAAGTTCCATAAATGGGTCTCGTCCTTCATTCTGCAACGCCTCGGCTCGCGCCTGCAAAATCGGCTCGGTCGGCACCTTGAAGGGCAACCGTGTGAGTATCAGACACTCCAGCGCCTTGCCCTTCACATCCACCCCTTCCCAGAAACTCGCAGTCGCAAATAGGACAGAGTTTATGTCTCGCTTGAATTTCCCCAGGAGTTTATGGCGAGGCTCCTGTCCCTGCTTAAGGCAGAGATAACCCATCTCCTCAATCATTGGCGAGAGTTCGCCAAATAGGCGATTCATCAACCGATAAGAGGTGAACAGGACAAACGTCTTACCCTTTGATATGTTGATTGCCTTGAGTATGAGTGGCTCCAGCGCGCCGGCGAACTCGGGCGCGGATGGCTCCGGGACGTCTGTCGCTACCCCGACAAATGCCTGTCGGTCGTAATCAAACGGCGTGCCGAGCATACGTGTGAGGAGTCGCTCCTGTGCGGGTGCCAACTCTTTGCCCGATTTTTTACCGCCGGAGTTACGGAGACGAGGTGCGCTTGTAGATTTTAATCCAAGACGGTCGAGTATGAAATCAAATTTCTTCTCGACGGTTAGTGTAGCGGACGTCATAATTACTGTGCGGTTGACGTCATAGACCGCACCACGCATACTCTCGCGGATGTCAATTGGCGCAATGCATAAAAGGAGCGCCTCGGGACGATGTTCCTTCCCCGGACGATATTCAATCCATTTGCAATAGCCCTCATCTTTCTGATAAAAGAAATTAAGGTTTGTCGCCACGAGTTCGAGTCTCTCTTTTATGGCACTCACCTCGACTGCCGATTCTGTGATTTCCTGCCGGAGTTTCTTCGGTAATGCGGTGAGTTCCTCTAAAAAAGCCCTTACACCTGAACTGAATTTGTGAAGGGCGGTACCGATGCGGGCTATGCCTTCGTGAATGTCGTCCTGCCAGAAACTGCTCTTAGCCACCCGCCCCGTTATGCGGAGCTTGATATTTTCTTCAGAGTCAATCGCGCTTCCCCTTGCATAATTGAGGAATGCCTGTATGAGCATTCCGAATTCTGCGTCAACAAGTGAGGCAGTTGAATAAACCACTGGAATGAGTTCTCTGCGGAGTTTTTCAACTGCAGCGGGGATGAGTTTTGAGCGTGACTTAGCCTCGAGGGAGAAGAGTTTTGCGGAGAGGGAAAACAGGATGCCTCTTTCTTTTCTGCCGGGGGCGCGGGCGGCGAGCCTCCCCAGGTGGCGCCGAATGCCCAGACGAGTGATGCGCACTGTGAAATAATTGGTGGCGACGTCTTCCACATTGTGCGCCTCGTCAAAGACGATGCGATTAAATGGTGGCAGGACAGCGGCGGCTGTGTAATTTCCCGTCATCTTGCGCAAAGCCAGGTCTGCCATAAGGAGGTGATGATTGACGACGAGGATGTCGGCGCGTGCGGCGCGCCTGCGCGCTTTATAGAAAAAGCAGTCTTCATAGAACTTGCAACGTATGCGCAGGCAGGTTTCTGGCTCGCAACAGATACGTGTCCAGGTTTCATCGGGTGGGCGAATATTCAAATCAGAGAGGCTACCGTCTTTAGTTTTTTGTGCCCAATCAAAAAGTGTTTGAAAAATCTCGCGGTCTTTGGGGCTTTCAAATAGGAGCGATTCCCGCTTCACCATATCCACCCGTCGCAGACAAATGTAGTTTTGCCTTCCCTTCATAAGTTCGCTGCGAAATTTCAGTCCCGCTTTTTCTTTAAGGAAAGGCAGGTCTTTATTGATGAGTTGTTCCTGGAGATTGATGGTATTTGTTGAGACAATAACGCGTTCTTTGTTCTGCACACTCCATTTGATTGCGGGGATGAGGTAAGCCAGAGATTTACCGGTTCCGGTGCCTGCCTCAATTACGGCGATTTTATCTTCATTGCACGCCTCGATTATGGCATCCGCCATAGAGATTTGCTGCGGGCGATATTCATATTGAGGGAGTTTTTCCGCAATCAGTCCATCGGGGGAGAGCAAGGGGAGGATTTCTGTTTTACTTATCGGTGTGAGGCCTTTTTCGCGAAGGGGACGAACGATGACGTGTATATTTTCACACTCGTTGTCAACGATGTAAGAGGCAACGCCGAGGTCAGCGAGAGCCGCCGCAGAATCAACATCGGCTTCCGACGGCTCCAAATCCCCGCCGGGGTGATTGTGCAAAACTACATCGCCATATTCAACGAGGCGAAGCAGGACGGGGACTGTGTTTTTGCCGCCGAATGCATGCGCCTCAACATCGCAGACAAAAAGGTCTGCATCTACCTTCCCGATGAAGAAGACCTCGCCGCCGTCATTTTCCGCAATCGCCCGGCGGATGGCATTTCGTGCAGGTGCAAGTATGAGGTCGGTTGCCTTTGAAATCTTCACGATTTATCTCCGGGCAAGGTGCCGGGCGAGGCGCACAAGTGAGCGAATCCCTACGCCGGTCGCCCCCGGTCTGAAGTATTTCCACTCCTTTTCTGCCATCGCAGTGCCGGCTATATCGAGATGAATCCACGGAACGTCCTTCGGCTTGAACTCGGCGAGGAATAGTGCGGCACTGATGGCGCCTGCATTCGGTGTGTTTGCAATATTATTGATGTCGGCGAAATCGCATTTCAGGTGTTTTTTATATTCTTCAAAAAGGGGGAGTTCCCAGCAAGGCTCGCCCACAGCTTCTGCGATTTCGAGAAAGGTTTTATTGAAATCGTGATTGTCGCCGAGTAGCCCGGTGAGTGAAGTCCCCAGTGCGAGGATGCAGGAGCCGGTCAGCGTAGCGAGGTCTACGAGGTGAGTCGGCTTTAAGGATTCCGCAAGTGCGAATGCGTCCGTGAGTATAAGGCGTCCCTCGGCATCTGTATTATCCACGTGGATGGTTTTGCCGTTTTTTGCGCGGAAGATTGTCCCGGGAAGGGCAGCATTTGCGCCTATGGTATTTTGCGCAGCAGGGACAATAGCTGTGATTTTCGCAGGTATAGAAAGGCGTGCCGCCGCCTCGGCTGTATGCAGCGCAGATGCCGCACCAGCCATATCCGTCTTCATTTCCCACATCTGTTTGGGCTTTTTCAGACACACACCGCCCGTATCAAACGTGACGCCCTTCCCCACCACGCACAGGTGGACATTGCCAACGCCCTTTGCCGGTTTGTAAGTAAGTGCGATGAGGCGTGGGGGATAAGGTGCGCCCGCGCCGACTGTCAAAAGCCCGTTATATCCCCACTTTTTAAGGGCTTTCTCATTCAGGATGCGGCAGGTGAGTTTGCCTCTCTTATACGAATTAGCCGCCAGTTTTTTTGCGTGTCGGGCGAGGGCTTCCGGCGTAATTACGCCGCCGGGTTCGTTTGTGATTTCGCGTGCACCATTTATGGCTACGCCGAGAGCCTCGATTTCTCTGACGGATTTTTCGAGTGCGAGGCGCTGATTCGGTATGCACAGAAAATTCCTTTTTATCATCCTTTGTTAGATAGCGGTCAAAGCGATATGCCCCCAGCACAATCCCCTCTGAAAGGAGAGGGACGAGCGTTTTTGCATCGGCTGTATTGACGAGAAAGGAGAGCTCGCCCGCGCCAATGGCTTCGGCTTTCTTCAGGGCATAAAAGGCAACGGTCTTTATTGCTTCCGCTCGTGTGTAGTATTTAAGTATTTCGGGAGCTGCCATAAGTAAGAATGCGGGCGGTTTCTCATCCGGGAGAGCGATGAGGAGTGGTTCTCTTGCTTCATTTTTGCGCAGGTGTGCCTGATAGTTTTTCGCAAGGTTTTGCAGATGAGGAGGCAGCCCCTTAAAGAAGAACGTATCGCGGTCTACGAGGCAGGCGAAAAGCCCCTTGACCATCAATTTGGCGGGTGCATTTTGAACGCGCAGTTTCATTAAAAAAATACCCCCTTAACAGGTTTGACAAATAAACAAATCCCCTCCTAATTCAGGGGAGTGAAATACACAACCAAAAACATTGCCCCCTCTCGTATAGACTCACAAGCATAAAATTTTCCCCTTTGTTTATTTCACTCATACCCGCGGCTTGCCTTGTGTCCCAACCTGCGTTTGGCACAAGGACGCTATGGGAGGCTCGTTCCCTGAATCTCCGGGAAGATAAAACACAACATACAAAAGAATTCTATGCGCGGGAGAAATGGGGAAATGAGTTGGTTGGGTGAACAATGGAAAGTGTCACCCGGTGGGAGAATCGGCGTGGCGAACAATAAAGAAAAAGGCAAATGCCCGATTTATTGATCAGACACTTGCCTTAATTTAACCAGAGCTATTGCCCACCTTATGGAATGTCGTAATACTCAACTTCCACACTGGTGAGGTAGCAGCGCCCCTGCTCTGTATCACTACCGTCACACATATCAAAGCTATAGCCATACTTGTCGTTGTCGTTGCCATAGAGGATGTCGGGTACCTGGCAGAATACGCTGAATTCAGTCCCGGTGGCGGAAGGCATATGGTTGTAGAAACCACCACTAATAGAGAACTGACTAATGGCAATCCAGTCATTGACCATGTTGTTAATGAAGATTCGCATCTTGGCAACGGTCTGCTGTGTAGGCGCGTCGGGCACCTGCAGTGTAAATGTGGCACGGTATAGCTTATTGGCTA
>CAZGKP010000028.1:0-23581 GCA_964526215.1 uncultured Candidatus Sumerlaeota bacterium | reverse complement strand
GCCGATGTTGAGGATAGCAATCCACCTGACACCAATCCCGCCGAGCAGTATGAGAGCGTCCTTGTCAAAATCAATAATGCCGTAGTTGGACCGACCTGGAATTTTTCCTCAAGCTATTACTTTGAGGTCACTGACGACCTCGGGTTCAATATTACCTATGTTGATGACGATGCCTGGTATCATTTCGGGAGCACCCAACCCGTCATCGGTGGCGCAACTTACAACATCACCGGTGTTATCAGCTATAACGGGAGCCTTAGCAGATACACACTTAGCCCGCGCGATTCGGGCGACATTGACCTGGTTGCGGTTCCTGTCGAGCTCAGCACCTTTGGGATAGAATAACCTCCTACTCGCCCTAAGAGACGTAAACGCCCATCCGGCTTCAAAAAACCGGATGGGCGTTTTTTAATCCGATTGACAGGCACCCTGTCTGTGGGTAGAGGTCATTTTTGTAATATGCAATAAATCTCTATGCTGCCGGAGGTGGAGATGGCTAAACCCGTAAATATCGGGCTGATTGGTTTCGGGAATATCGGAACGGGGGTTGTGCGAACGCTGAATATGAATGGGAGATTGATAAATAATCGTCTGCCTCGACCCATTAAACTCGCCCGCATCGCTGATATTGATTTGAAAACTAAACGCCTCGTTCGCTATGATAAACGTATCCTCACTAATGATGCACTTTCGATTGCCCGCGACCCCGATATTGATATTATAATCGAGCTCATCGGCGGAACGAGTGATGCAAAACGCATTATCCAGACGGCACTGCGGCACAAAAAACACGTCGTTACGGCTAATAAAGCGCTCCTTGCACATTATGGTGCTGACCTGCTTGCCGTAGCGGAGGCAAATGGCGTGGCGCTCCTGTTCGAGGCGGCTGTCGGCGCTGGTATTCCTGTCATTCGTTCGCTCTCTTACGCATACGCCGCAAACCGCATTAGAACCATTCGCGGCATTATGAACGGCACGACCAATTACATCCTGACAAATATGGAGGAGCAGGGGCGCGACTTTTCCGACGTCCTCAAAGAGGCACAGAAAAAGGGCTACGCCGAACCCGACCCGACTTTCGATGTTGAGGGCTACGATACCGCCCATAAGTTATGCATCCTTGTATCGCTTGCATTCGGACAGGATATACGTTTCAAGTCGGTATATACAAGCGGCATAACGCGTGTGCAGAAAGAGGACTTGGCGTATGCGCGGGAGCTTGGTTATTCAGTGAAACTCCTGGGCATAGCGCGCCTCGAAGATAACGGGCGTGCGGAGGTGCGTGTGCATCCGACGCTCGTTCCGCGCAATTCAACACTTGCGGCGGTGCGGGGCGTTTTCAATGCAATCGAGATAGATGGCGAGCCGGTAGGACCGCAACTACTTTACGGACACGGTGCGGGATGGGCTTCAACTTCGAGTGCAATCCTGGGCGATGTGATGGATATCGCCACACAGATAGCATCAGGGGTATCGCGCCCCCTCTGCCCACTCAAGATACCGGTGGGGTTTCAGAATCTGAAACCGATGGCGTATTTAGAGACGGCATATTACATACGAATGTCGCTTCGTGATGTGCCGGGTATGCTGGCGAAGGTGGCGAGCGTGTTCGGGAGACATAAAATCAGCATCGCATCGGTTTTGCAAAAGACGAGCGACCCGGGCAGATATGCGAGTGCGATTTTCATCACGCACAGGGCACGAGAGGGCAATGTCCAGAAAGCCCTCGCCACATTAACCCGAAAGAGGCTTTGCAAAGGCAAGCCATTTGTCTTGCGTGTGGAAGAATAAATCAGACAGGATAACAGGATTTTATGGATGATCATCCTGTATCATCCTGTAACCCTGTCAAATATACTAAAATTATGATTACGGGTCTGGGCATTGATATTGTAGAGATTGAGAGAATAGCGGCCGTTATCCGCAGGCACGGCGATGCATTTTTACACAGGGTCTTCACAGATGAGGAAAGGACATATTGCGGCAGGTTTGCAAATCCAATGCCGGAATATGCCACACGCTTCGCCGCCAAAGAAGCACTTATGAAGGCGCTCGGCACAGGACTTACCAGCGGCGTGAGCTGGCAGGATATTGAAGTCGTAAAAAAGCTAAAAGGTCCACCACGCATTCATATCAAAGGTCGTGCGGCAGAAATCGCCGGAGACAGAGGCATTATGCACATTCATCTAAGTCAGACACACACCGCCCAATATGCCGCCGCAGTGGTCGTGGTGGAAAATGGATGAAATTTCACTTGAATTAAGAAGACATACAGTGTTATGAGATTTTATAGATTTGTGTGGCAATGCCGTTAAAGATTTGCCGAAGTGGCGGAACTGGTATACGCGCATGGTTGAGGGCCATGTGGACTTTGTGTCCGTGGGGGTTCAAGTCCCCCCTTCGGCACCATTTGTTTATCTGCTCCCGTAATTTAAGACTTCTCAAAGTCCTACCAAGGCACCGACATAATAGTGCAAGACTACATCAGTTATGGAATTTCCCCTTAATTGCTTCCTGGTTATACATATCGAGCTAATAAACTCCGGTGGGATATTTACGTGGTTGTATTGACAATGGATACCTCTGAACTAAAAAGTTTGTTAGATACGCTAAGGTCGTTGCCGAAAGAAACGGAATGGGTGGAGTTCAAGGAAAGCGACTCTAAACCGCAGGAAATTGGTGAATATATTTCGGCATTGTCCAACTCCGCCTGTTTACCTAAAAGAATCAAGTAATAAAATGAGGGGGGAATGAACGGGGAAAGCACACACAAGAGTCGAATCCAGAGAGTTCTGTAAATTTACACCCCAGAAAAACGTCGTTAAGAAGGGTAAGGAAAAATCTTTTCGAAATGCCCCCTCGGCGGGATTAACGGATTTCACCCTCTTCCCTGCCAATGAAATCCGTCAGGCGGTGTCGCTTGCTCCATATCTTTAAGAGCGCTGGTAGTAAAAATAACGCCGCAAATAATGTGTATGCAATCCCGAATATTGACAGCAGCCCCATTTCGCGTATCCCACGAAAATCTGCAAGCGCAAGTGAACCGAAACCTACTATCGTGGTGAGTGCCGTTATAACAAGGGCACGCCCCGTCTCCTCCATCGCATTTCTTAAGTCAGCCTGATGCGGATTTTCTCCCCTTTCGTAAAACCGCTGAATCAGATGAATGCCGTTATCTACCCCGACACCCACTATCATTGGTATTATAACTACATTCAGGAAATTCAGCTCGATGCCGAGTATGCGCATAGTCCCCAGCATCCATATACCGCCGCAGGCGACAGGGAATATGGCAAAGCACGCCTTGTGCATCCTGCCAAAATACAAAACCAGTAAGAGAAAAACCGCCCCCGCCACGAGGAGTATGACAATGGCAAGGTCATGCTTTACGATTTTCTGGATTGCGTCGGCTACTATGGCAACACCCGTAAATTCCACCGTCCCGATGCCTTTTTTAAGCGAATAAAGGAAATCGGGTGGTACCATTGCCCGCCACTGCCCCGCCGGCGGGAAAATCTGTGTCACCACTCTGTAATGCTGGCGTTTCTTGACGAGATATTTCTGAACAAGGTGAATCATAAAGGGGACTTTCATATCTTCGTAACGGATATAGTCGCTATCAGATTCTGCTGCGGCTTTGAGGCTAAGGAGACGTGTCAGGAATGGTTCCAGTGCCCTGGGAGAAAGCCCGACAGCGCGCCCCTGGCGAATAAGGCGTTCCTTGAGCTGGGGAAAATGTGCCCCAATTGTCTCCCTTATAAGTTTTCTGGATTCGCGCTGCGTCTTTATTGATGGCAGGAACGTGCGCAGTGTATCGCAGGAGAGGACTGGATACTTTTTTTGATTCTCCAGGTTTTCGTAAAGGCGGTCGTTTTTTTCCAGGGCACCCTGGAGCGTGGTCGCCGATACGATTCCTATAATCTGATTGGATGGGAGGGAGAAGCGGTCCGCAAGCCGCCTGCGGAGTTCGGAATACAAGCGTGAGGGCTGCTTCAGCGCCCTGAAGTTCTCATCAAACTTTACATATCGCGCCTGATATGCAAAATAGACCGTGACCATAAGCCCAAGGAGAAGGGCGAGGCGTGGGTGTTGCATCACTATCCGATAAAGGCGCGGCAGCCCGAATGACGTCATCTCTGCCCATCTCCGACTCCTTCTCTTCGGCGTAACAAATAAAACCAGAACCGGTAGCAAAAGGAAGATGGCAATAAGGCAGGCTAAAATCCCGCTTCCGGCAACGAAACCGAGCTCCTTGAAACCCCGAAATGATGTGAAGAACATCCCATAAAAAGCAGCTGCGGTCGTTATTGCGCCGATAAGCACTCCCTCGCCCGTCTCAACGAGTGCCGTTTCCAGTGCCCTGTGCACCGATATAGAATCCGACCTCCTGCGCTCCTCTAAAAAGCGATTGTAAATGTGAATGGCGAAATCTATCCCCAGGCCGATTAAGACGGCACCGAAGGCGAACGTAACCACCGTCAGACGACCGATTACAACCTGCGTCAGCCCCAGTGTCCACAGTATCCCTACAAAGAGTGGCAAACCAACAAAGATAAGCGCCTCTTTATGTCGGAAAACTAAAAGGAATAATAACAGCACGCCTATAAACGATGTCAGCAGCGTTTGAAAAAGGTCGGTTCGGATGATTCTGGCGTTGGAGACCGCCTCTATATGGCTCCCCAGATACCCCACGCTCACCTTGTCTTTGAAGGCGGGATTTTTATCAATCAGTGCTGCCCGCACGTGCTCGAGAAATCTCACAAGTTCTGTTGAGAACTTCAAGTCCGAGGATGGCTCAAGTGGGCAAAGTATCATCAGGAGGACTTTTCCATCTTCCGAGAGGAAATACCCATTGCGAGGCGTAAAGCGGGTAGGTCCGCGGCTGTGTATGAGGCGCTGGCGGAAGAGATTACCCAGGTCTAAAGGGTCTTCGAGCAAACGCCTCTTTGTCTCCGGGGTGCCAATGCACTGCAGGTGTCTTGCGAGACGCACTGAATATTTGTGCAAATTATCCGGTGCAAAACGCTCAAGTGCCGCCTCCAGGTCTGCCTTATTGAGGAGGCAGGAAAGGCGGTCCTCTATCCGGTCGAGATAGAAAGTCTTCAGACGCGGGTCGAGTTTGTAATCCACTGAATAGATATAGGCAGGATTATCGAGTGCAGGGGCGAGCGTCTCTGCCGCCCGGGTGAGGAGTTCTGACTGGTGAGGTTCATTCGCCTCTAAGACCACAAGTGTGAAATCAAAAGCACGGAAGGTATTCAGCGCCTCTGTGAGTGTTTTTGCAACCGGTGAGTTCGCAGGCAGGAGGGCTGTTACGTCAGTCTCTATGGTGAGGTGGAGTGTGGCTATGAGGGCAATAATACTCACAATACCCACAATAACCAGTATGGTAACGGGGTGTTTTAGAGAGAGG
Organism: uncultured Candidatus Sumerlaeota bacterium; assembly: GCA_964526215.1. GTDB lineage: Bacteria > Sumerlaeota > Sumerlaeia > MWCT01 > MWCT01 > CAZGKP01. The sequence continues at coordinate 18,168 of CAZGKP010000028.1, read as the reverse complement.
ACAACGAGTAGGCGAAGTAACTTTTTACGCATAAATCAAAAAGTAAAAGGGTCAAAATAAAAAGTAAATATAGTCTGAGACAGATATTGCTTAAAAGTTGATGCATTGGTAAAAAGTATCTTCAACAGGATTTACAAAATAAATATGATTTTCAGTAATTCTCGGTTGTATAAAAAATAACATTTTACATAGGTATCCTCACCACTTGAGAGAGAGAAATATCAGCGTTTATCCATTGGAGGAGACTCGAGCAAACTGCTTAAGGGATGGTGCTTGTAACCGGGCGGCGGTGTCAGGGCAAAGACCGCTGGCTGGAATACCGGATGTCGCTTGTATTCGGCAATGCGAACGATGGCTGTCATCTCACCTTCGGGGAAATGCACCTCAATTTCTCCCGGGAAGACCTCGCCATTAAATCGGGCATAACGCCGGTATCGCAGACGAAGGGCGAGCCGCCCATCTGTATTGTATATGCCCGCCTCACGTATCAGGAGGTCTCTATCCCGCAGGAGAAATGCCTCCTTTCTACCATCATCACGCCTCCCCACAAAGACGTAACAACCCTCTCCTTTTCGCCACCTGAAGAGACGTCCCTCCTCCAGTAACCGCATAAACTCTTGCTGTATGAGTAATGCCCGGGGAAGAACAATCGGATTCAGACCCATTGTCGCCTCGGGGTGTTCCTCAAAATCCGCCCGTGTTCCCTCAAACCACTCCCTCTCTTTATTAAAGACCACAGCCACGCGCTCCCCGTTTGTAACAAACTCAAAAAGCGTTGACGTAATCATCCGGGAACCGCGCAGGCGTAAGTGGTCCGGCGATTGAAAAAGGATAGTGGCGCGAAAGAATTTTTTTCCACGCACAGGCTTGCCCCTAAGCATAATCTTACCGCTCGCCCACAGGGTAGGATGCGTTCTGTGGCGCTCCTTGAGTAGATTGAGGATTTCTGATGGCGAGAGGTCGGTGGGATACGCTTCCCTGATGGGACTGAAGGACTTTTTAGAAATCAGTGCGCACCCGCTCCCCATAAGAAGGAACATCGAAGCGAGAAATATCCAGAGGCGCCCCCTGAAATGGAAGTGCGGCATACTCTGTTCACCGTTTTATATAACAATTTGGCTGTGTGGAAAAGTTTATTGAGCCTGTTGGGCATCCATTAAGCAGGTCCTAAGTTCGAGGTTCAACATTGAACGTTGAATGTTTCCTCTGCTAAAATATCGCCGCTTTATGTGTCGCGACTGAAGTGCTATGGTTGTTTATCCGCAGGATTTGTATATGTGATATTTGTCCGGGCTTTTCGGTTCTTCAGCCACTCCATAAATTGCTTCATACGCGCCTGCTCTGTAAGTTCCTTTTTGATTTTATCCTTCACTTCGCTTAAGGGAACGGTTCTCGCTTCATGTTTATCGGTAACCTTGATTATGTGATAACCGAAGCGCGTTTCGACGATGTCGCTCACCTCCCCGACCTTAAGGGCGAAAGCCGCCTTTTCAAATGCCGGAGCCATCTTGCCGCGTCTGAACCAGCCCAGGTCGCCGTCTGCAAGTTTGCCCGATGGGCAATCTGAGTTCTCTCTGGCGAGCTGTGCGAAATCTGCAACTTTCAATATCTCCTTATGCAGGGCTTCGATTTCTTTACGTGCCTTTTTCCGCTCAGCCTTTGGGGCATTTCTTTCCACCTTTACAAGGATGTGGCTGGCGCGGACTTCTTCGGGTTGTTTGAAGCGGTCAGGGTGCTCTTTGTAATACTTTTTAATCTCCGCATCACTAACAGTTGGAGTAGTTGCCGTAACATTGTCAATGACCTTTCTGATGAGGAGCGCCTCGCCGACTTTCCCCTCTAAATCTTTGAGTGTAACGTTCTGTTTTAGCAGGGCGAGGTTAAAGGCATTGCGGTCGGGAAAGCGCGTCCTAATCTCACTAATCTTCTGCTGGACTTCTTTTGCGGGGACGTTCAACCTCATATCTTTAGCAGCATCGAGTAAGATTGTGCGTTCGATAAGGCGGTCAAGGACAAGTCGCCGATAGTGTGCCCGGTCTTTTTCCTCAAGCCCTGTGATATCCCGAATGCGGTAGTTTGGCGCCAGTGCTTTCATTTCCTGCTGGAGACTCTCCTCGGTAATGACTTTTTCCCCAACCTTTACCACGACGGCACTTTCCTTTTCGCCCGCTATCACCGTGCCGGTTGCGAGTAAAAAAGCTATGGCAACCAGTCCCGCAGCCAGCCACTGTGGGGGTCTGTTCTTTTTCTTCATATACGTTATCCTTTCATTAAAGATTTGAAAATCCAATTTGACCATCGGGAAAAAATCCCAAATTTAGATAAACATAGATGCCTTACTATGTGCGGTCAAGCTATTTAACAAGGCATTTTTATCCTCCCTAATCCTTCACTATGGAGAGTATGGAGGACGCGGAGTAAGACAAAGAATCATACAATTAACAAAAATCTATCGGTGAACATCGGCATTCATCGGTGGCTAAGTTTCGTAGTTTTTGCCAAAGTGCAAATGAGGGCTTATATAGCACGCTTGTAATGTGTGATTTGGGCAGGTTTATTGTCAGGCATAATCCTGACCGTAATCACGTCAATGCGGCAGGGGGTCTTGGGCGTAAGACGCAACCGACGGTAATAGCGCGTAAGCCTGAGCAATTTTTTCTGCTTGCGTGTATCTACTTTTCGCTCCGGCAGAATCTGCACGTAGGCGTATTGGCTCTTCACTTCAACGAATATGACCGTATCACCTTTGCGGGCAATTATGTCTATCTCGCCAAAGGAGCAACGAAAATTTCGCTCAATGATTGCATAATTATGCCTGATGAGATATTTGCAGGCAAAGTCCTCTCCGAGGGCACCGAGTACCTTACGCTCAAGGTGCCTTTTAACCGGCGGTGTTCCGTGAAATATTTTATACAGCCAGCCGAACAAAGGTTAGCCCTTTAATCCGCCGCGGCGGAGACAACCGACAATTGAAAATTGAAAATAAGCTCCGGGACAGTCATTTATAATTTTTATTCGCCGAGGCGAATGAAATTGTCGGTTTTTAATTCTAAATTCTTTTTTCAAGCCAAGCCTTGAAGAAAACGTAATCACTGTATACCTTTTGCACATGACTGGGATGTTTGCATCCACCTTAGCACATAAAAGATTCTAAACTCAAAACAGAACGTATCCATCAATACAACATTGACGGAGCAGTAGATTCTCACTCAAAATCGGGTATAGCGCTGGAAAAGACCTCAACTCGTTCTATGCCGATGATTGCCCTGGCGTCATCCGTTCTGTCGAAATTGATGAGGTCGCAGGCGAGGCGCACTCTGCGCAGCTCTCCGCGCGTGTATTCTTCAAATGGGACAAAATACAGGCTGTAAACGCGGTTCTGGTCGGTGAGTGTAACGGAGGCATCTGCGGTGCTATTTATGCGGCGGCTAAGGGTGAAAGCGAAGTCCTGACTATGTATGCGGAAGCGAAGACTGGGCACAGTGGATGGTGTGGCGCTGGTGCGGGCGGTAAAGTCCACACGATAGAGCCTCCCCGGTTCGGGCTGCATACCGGAGACGAGTGTTTCCCAGAAGCCGAAACAGTTGCGATTGCTTTTTGAGTATATGGTGAGTCTACCGTAATCGGATGAAAAATCCGGCAGGCTGAAGTAGGGAAATGCCCCACCGGTCGTCCAGCCCTCGGCTCCATAGCGAAATTCAAAGCGTTTTTCGAGGCGTTCCGGTGGTAGTAAGGCGACAGGTGCGCGTTCTATTATTACCGAATCGAGGCTGAGTGTTGCACTGGATGCATCATCAGGCGCAAAATTCACAATGTCGAATGACAGAGAGAGATTATTTTTCTCATCGGGAACGGCTGGTTTTCGTTCCGGTGGAACGAAGTATAGGTCATAGTCCCGACCTTCAGGGGGCGGAGAGGCAACGCCGTTCCCCTGGCTGTAAACACTGAGGATATCAATCCATTGCGTATCGTGTGAATTTACACGAAGGCGAAGTCCCGGTGAGCGAGATAAATCGTCCACGTCGCCACTTATGCGAAATCGGATGTGGTAAATCTCGCCGTCATAAATCGGGATAGCCTCTAATGGTGATTGCCAGAAACCGAAGGTGTCTGTATTATTTGTGGATGTGAGGGAAATGCTGCCATCGGTAGAGGCGGGGATGGGGGGTGTAAAGGTATCTGGAATATCCACAAAATCCCAGTCTTGTGAACCGTCGGCGAAGGAGAATTGCCACACACCGGGCGCTTCGTCAGCGCCGACATCAATGTGGATGCCTTTCGGGCGAGGCTCGCCGTCAATATCCCTGAAAAAGACATCCCGGTCGCAACCGGCGTCAATGCAAGACGAACCGCTTGTTATGTGCAAGTCGCGCGAGGCGACATCTGCAAAAGCCGGGTCTACATCGAAATTCCCCTCGCCGGATGCGCCGCCGGATATGTCGGAGTAAGTGGCATTGCAATTTGATAGGTTCTGCTCAGCATTTCCCCACAGGATGGAGTTTCGGATTTCGGCAGTTGCCTCATCAAACGCCGCCACACCGACCTTATTGTAACAGATGGTGTTATTGACAATTATGCTTCTGGAACCGCTGACGAGTTTCACACCTTTCTGGAGGTTATCGTAAATGAAGTTGCTGCAAAGGCGGGGGGCGGAAAATCCGTCTGCCATAATGCCGATATAGTTATTGTAGATGCGGCTCATTAAGAGCACAGGCTCCGCGCTCCCCTTTGCCCACATCCCGTATTGAGTATTTTCGGTGAAGGTGGAATATTGCGCGTGAGGAGCGGCGGTGTCGGTGCAATAAATCCCGATTGCGTTTGAGGCGAAATATGTCTGGCTGATTTGTGGTGAAGCGCCTCCCTCAGAGGTGATGCCGCTGGCGGAGTTATTGAGAAATTGACAGTTCCTGATTTGTGGCGATACGTCTATCAGGCGCATTCCGTTTCCCTTGCTCTGCCTGAAAATCACACCTTCGATGGTTGCGTCTCCGCCCTCGCATAAGATACCGTCAGATGTTGCGCTTGCGATTATGCAATTTTCCACAGTGAGGTTTCCGCCAACTTGGTGTATGCCAATGTCTCCGCCGCTTATGGCGAGGGCGGAAAATTTCGCATCACCGCGCAATAAGAACCCGGTTTGTTGCCCGACATTCACGAGGCAATTATCCGCGCCCAACCCCGTAATGTGGACCGGCACCGTCAGTACAATCCCTTGTTCGTTATATGTTCCGGGCGAGAGGAGGATTTTGCCGACATTGCCGAAGTATGGCAGATATTCATCGGGCTGGGGATAAGCGCCGATGTCTTTGAGGTCCGCGCCGGCGCCGATATAGGGGGAATTGACAGTGAGGTGATAGCTGTAGAACTCCAGAGCCTGTCGTATGTATTTCATCGGCGATTGCGGAGAGCCATTTCCGGTGTCCGTCCCGTAAGTGGATACATACAACGGTTGATATTCATTGCAGCCGTCCCAGCCGAAAAAGAGAGGGTCTTTAGAAGAGTTGCCGGGACCAGTGTCGCCATCGCCGATACAGGAGTAAGATGCATTGCAGTTCACAAGGTCATCGTTGTTTCCGTAGATGATGGAATTACGAATCAGGGGATTACTCAAGTTTTCGGCGCGTATACCGGCAGCGATGTTGTCTGCTACCGTGATATGTAAAAGGATGGGTTGACAGTATACGGACATCGAGATACCATCAGCGCCGTTCATTGCCACAAGCGTATTTTCTATGTGCGGCGATGAGTTTAGATAAATCTCGATGCCGCAGCCAAAGGACTGTATAATTTCGCAATTTGTGATCGTGGGCGATGAATTTGCCTGACAGCGTATTCCGTATGCTTGACTTACCAAGATGCGACAGCCATTGATTGTGGGAGAGGCATTCGAGCAATCCAGTCCGCCGTAAATTATAAAGCCATCTATGTTCATATTGTCCTGGAGGACAAATGGTGAATCATCGGGTTTTTTTATAAAAGTGGGAAACCACACAATCTGGCGTTCCCACGTATCGGGACGATAACCACCGTAGAGATTCACGTATTGTTTGAAGGGGACATCTTCCTCATAGAACCCCTCGGCGACAAGGAGGTTCTGGCGATAAGGGGGATGAATTTTGATTTGGTCGAGAGCGTGCGTCAGAGTGCGCCAGGGATGTTCAATAGAACCATCATCAGTATCGCTGCCCAGAGGCGAGACATAGAAATTATCAGCCCCTGACACAGTTGCAATGGTTAAAAACATCAAGAAGGTGAAAAATAATCTCCCTGGAGATGCGCGATAGACTTTACGTTTTTTTCTCGCCCGGAACGTAAACATAAAAAATCCACCACCAAGCGTAATTGTTACTTTTTCATACACACAGACCCGGTTAAGAGTCAATACTTCAAAATCCGGGAAGAGGCTAAATCCCAAATGGATGGCTCAGCCATTATCAATGGGCTTGTGCTCAAAATGGACGTAATCTGCAGTTTCTTCGCAATTCACCACGGGCGAATATTCCGTCTGCGGCTTTAAGACTTTTTATGGGTGCATCAATATTATCTTGAAACCGTAATTCCTGCCAGTGTAAATACTAAAGAGCATTAAAGATGCTATAACTAAATTTCCCCTGAAAGGAGATAAACCGCCGTGGCAAAAGAACAGATTGATAAGGAGCAGGAACAAAAGACAAAAGCCCTCGACCTTGCGCTTAGTCAGATTGAACACGCTTACGGAAAAGGGAGCATTATGCGTTTCGGGGAACAGGCTGCGATGCCCGATGTCCCCGCTATTTCAACCGGTGCGCTCTCGCTCGATTTTGCACTGGGGGTATGGGGGTTCCCCAGAGGACGCGTCATTGAGATATTCGGACCCGAGGCATCGGGAAAGACAACACTGGCGCTCCAGGTCGTCGCCAATGCTCAAAAGGCCGGCGGCGTCGCTGCATACATTGATGCAGAACACGTAATGGACCCCACATATTGCAAAAACCTCGGTGTGAAGCTCGATGAGCTCCTCATCTCCCAGCCAGACACCGGCGAACAGGCTCTCGATATCACCGAGACTCTGGTGCGTTCAAACGCGGTTGATATTGTGGTGATTGATTCGGTAGCTGCGCTGGTGCCCAAGGCGGAGCTCGAGGGCGATATGGGTGACACCCACGTTGGGCTACAGGCGCGCCTGATGTCGCAAGCCCTCCGAAAGCTCACCTCCTCCATCAGCCGCTCAAAGACCTGTGTTATATTCATAAATCAGATTCGCGAAAAGATTGGCGTTATGTTTGGTCCACGCGAAACCACACCCGGCGGACGCGCACTCAAATTCTATGCATCGGTGCGTGTAGAGATTCGGCGCATCAGCACTATAAAGGAACAGGGGATAAGTATAGGCAATCATGTGCGTGCGCGGGTGGTTAAGAACAAAATGGCACCACCGTTCCGGGACGCAGAGTTCGACATCATCTTCGGCAAAGGCATCAGCCGTGAGGGCGATTTGATTGACCTGGGGATTCTGCACAAGGTGATTGAGAAGAGCGGGGCGTGGTTTTCTTACGAGGGGACGCGCCTGGGTCAGGGACGCGAAAACACCCGCCGCTTCCTCAAGGATAACCCCGATATGACAGATAAAATCGAGGCGCAGATAAAGACCATCCTCACCCCCGAGAAAATCCGATAGCATAAGGGCAAAAAATAAGTAGAAAACAATAGCTCTTGAAAAATGCCGCTTAAAGAGTTATTGTTATCGGTGCAGTGTTCGGACATATGGAATCGGGAACATTTGAGCCACTATGACCAGAGTGCAAAAAAGAGAACTCTTTATCCTCTGGATAATAATTGCCATTGGGTGTCTGCTGCGACTCACCCTCAGCTTGACTGCCCGCCAGGACCTCACTCCTTTCGATGAAAAAGACTGGTTTCACCGGGGGCTTATCTTCAGCCGGGCACATATAACGGCGGCGTGGCGTCCTCCCGTGAACACAATGCTCATCGGTCTCCTGATGAGAGCCTCCGATTACCACTTCGAAGTAACACGGCTGGGATATGCCCTGTTAAGTTGCGCCGTGCTCCCGATGGTCTTTTTGCTGGCGCGGCGGTTTACAGATTTCAGGACGTCCCTGATTACGTTGATTATTGTGGCGTTCTGGCCGGAATTCTTTTCCCACAGCGTCCTGATGATGAGTGAAGGACCGGGGATTACGTTTATCACCGCTGCGGTATTGGTCACGGTCATTGCGTTGCAAAAGAGTCGGGATGCAAAAAAGCCGCAGATTTGGGTTTTCTTTGCCGCCGGATTGTTGTGGGGACTCGCCTCGCTGACGAGGGAGGTGATGTTTTACAGCGCACTCGCCTTGTTCATCCCTATCTGGATGTGTGTAAAACATAAGCGCAAAACCCTCTTATCCTACGCTGTTTTGATTATGGGGCTTTTTGTAGTCATTCTGCCCAACACGCTTTTCAATTACAGAAACCACAAATGTTTCATATTGATAACCAATAACGGACCTTATAACCTCTGGAAGAGTTGGACCAAGCTCAGTGTTGCCGAAGTAAACCGTCAGTTTTGGTCCTGGCCAGTGAAGGAACGGCAGAGCCGTTCAATGAAAAAAGCCTTAGAATGCTTAAAGGCAAATCCGGGACACGTGGTGAGAAACTTCATCGGAAATCTCAATCACTTTCTTGAACCTGACGTGTATATGATGGAACTCTTTTACTATCGTCTGATTGGACATGGGAAACCACTGACACCACTTTTCTGGGCTATCATAGTAGTGGTGCTTCTTGTTCCCACGATGGCAGGTTTCTTTCTATTCGTCTCCACCCGGTGGAAAAAAGGAGAGGCTTTGATGCTTGCCCTTATTGTCTTTCTCTCTCTTTGTCTTCATGCCGTAGTATATGGTCAGGGGCGTTACCGGACGCCATTGATGCCTTTCATCATAATAGGAACAGTTATAGGTTGGAAAGCAGTGTTGCAAAATTTTAAGGCAATCAAGAAGAAATTTTTCATCTGTCTGGGAATAACTATCCTTATCTATATCATTTCTACACCATCAATTATAAGGCGGGTCTCGTGGGAGCATAAGTTTCACCTGAAATACCGAGTTAATGCCCTGAAAAGAAACCGCCTCAGGGAGGCGCTAATTACGCACTATCGGCATTCCATATCGCTTTACAGGAGAAGAATAGAAATCTTAAAACGGCACCCACCGGATTGATTTCTCATCCAATTAATGAAAGGATTCGCCTAACTGTGTTTGCCACGCCCTCATCGGTAGGCTGGCGCCACGATGCCTCTACAAGCTCCCGGAAGCGCAACTGGCACAGGAAGGCTTCACGCAATGCGGGGTCAATGGATTGATTCAGTGCGGCGGATAGGGCGGGGGCGAGGTCAGCCTCGCATAAGGCGGTGTGCACCAGTCTCTTCACATTGTAAAACGCCTCACCCAGGGTGACTACCGGTTTGCCATATACAAGAGCCTCGATGCCCACCGAGGAATTCACCGTAATCACACAATCAGCTCGCTTCAGAATCACTCCGAGGGCATAATCCCGCAGCCAGACCACATCTCTCGACCTCTCCACAGTACCGTAATCATACCTCCCGACATCCACGGGGTGTTCCTTAACAACAATTTTACGGGGCAGTCCGAGTACGTCTGTGGCTTTCATAACACTCTTTAGCATCTGCCCCATTGTCTTCACCCAGGGAGAGTGGGCGATAATCTGCGTGTCGTCGTGAACCTGAAATGGCAAAAATACAAAATGCTCCGGGAGCTCGATGCGGCGTGTAGATTTAAGTGAAGCGCGCTTTCTTTTGAGCCGAAGCTGTTCCAGATAAAAAAAGAACGGATTTGATGTCCGTGGTATTCGGGAATAAAGGCGTCTTTCAGAGAAAAGTGGCTTCATCCCCCGGCATAATCTCTTTACTGGATGTGGCGTTTTCAGGGGAGGCAATCTCGCTCCTATCAGGGGCAGTTTGCCTTTCTTCTTCAAGAATTCGTAAAATCGCGGCTCACTTTCGGGAGGATGCCTCATCCAATCTTCTGGCAGGCGACCGGCAAGGGAACTGCCGGCGTTGATCCCTTCCGGGTCAATCTGCAATGTATGGGGAAAGAATCCGTTTTCAAAGAAGAAGACCGGAATGCCGCTCTCGCGGCAGACATACACCATTGCCCTCTCTTTAAATTTATAGGCGTTCCAGACAAGAACCGCCTGTGGAGGATATTCCTTAATCAGGTGGCGTGTGGTGGAGAGGAAGAAAGAGGCAAATAATAAATACTTATGTCTAATTTTCTGGCGCTTTTTCGGAGGGGCACAAAAATAGATTGGGTCGGTAGAGAGCCATTGGTCAACCCTTGCCTCCGGAGGCGGCGCACTGTTTTGCACCCAGCCCCTTTTCCAGTCGAGCTGCCGGTGCGAAAAGCCGTTCAGGGAAAGAACAAGGCGCTCGTGGGTCCAGAAGTTAAACCACCAAGGCTCCAGTCCCAGTTCATCGAGCCTCCGTGCCAGTGGAATAAAAAAGGGGAGGAAATTCCCGGTTAAGTTGAATAACCAGCACCGTTCTTTTGTCAAGCCTTTGCCTCCGTGATTTTGATTTCTCCCCTCCTTGAGCTCCGAGATAGAAATATTACTCCAGCCAAACAAAGCACAAAAATCAAAAGATGACTGACTGCCGCTGCGATAGCGGATGCAAAAATCCCGATTCGGGGAAGAAATAACACGTTGATAGAGATATTTACACACCATCCGATGCAGTTTAGGATCACATATAATCCCAGGCGCTCGTGCAGCAAATAATAAATAGCCATCACGTTGTATAATCCGAGGCAAAACACGCCGATGGTGAAAGTGGGTAAAACGTTCAGGTCACGTAAGTAGTTGGGGTTCGAGAGGAAGACCACAACCGGTCTGATAACAAGGTTCAGCCCAATCACACCCGCCGCCAGCAATAAGGCATAAATGCGCATCACGAGACGCAGTTTCCTTTCTGCCTCGGTGCGGTCATTTTCCCAGACCTTCACAATGTGCGGGGCAAGAACTATATTGAGCGACATCATCAAAAGGCTGACCAACGTAATCATAAGATTGCAGGGCAGCCCATAAAGTGCCACCTGTTCTGACCCGATGAATTTTTGAATCAAGTAGCGGTCTGAAAACGTATTGCCCCACTGAATCAGGGCGTGAGCGGCGGCGGGGAGTCCAAGAGCCATAGAAGAGATTAAGACGGCTCGGTCCAATTTCACCGCGCCCCATAAACGATTACGAAAAGGGAGATATAAGCCCACAGCCACATAGCTGAATATAAGCGCCCCAAGGATACCGGCAACGCCCCACCCCCTCCCCAGTGCCCAGATTGCCAGAAGAACAAAAAATAATCCCTGAACAATCATATAACCGGCATTATGCCAGAAGGCTTTGCGTACCCGGAAAAAGTAAAGCCCACCGTTAAAAAATACAAAGAAAAACGCCGCTATCCCCACCCAAACGAAGTATCTGGAAAATTTCATTTCGATATTCAAAAAATTGCAGAGTGCCCATCGTCCTATCCATAAGAGAAACAACACCAAAAAGCCGCTTATGGCTAATGAGGTGAAAATCGTGTCCCGAAAACGATGTTCGTTCTCTTTACCGATGTACCGGGGGAAATATCGAAGGATTGGTGCATTCATCCCCAGCATCATAAGACAGCAAACCATATTAAACGTGTTAAAGAAAATCCTCCAGACCCCAAACTCTTCAAGGGTGAGTAGGTTGGTGAAAACGGGCAGGGAAATAAGCGAGAGCGCCCTGAGGAAAATTACGGCGAAAAGGCTTATGAGAAAATTTTGAGTGAACCTTAAAGGAATGCGCTTCTTTAATAACTGAAAATGGGACACTTTTTAATATGTCCTGTGGGCAACATTATTTGTTACAAGATTTGAGCAAATGAAAAACAAAGAGTTAGTATCGCCTGGTCATATTCCCATACCGGTTGAAAAGATTTTAATCTTCATCGGAGTCTCTTCATATAATTTTTTCTTGTTTCTTACATATCCTCCCCGTAATTTAAGGAGTGTGAAACTCGCAAGGAAAGAAATCGAAGAACTTGTCAAATTGGATGCGCTTTGTTTTGAGCCGCCCATAAACTATTCGTATCGGGAACTTGAGGCATATACCAGTCTTCCCGGTGCAATTCTTTTGCGCGAATACGAGGGCAAAAACCTCATCGCTTATTGCCTCGGTGACGCGGGAACTGGCGAAATCATTACACTCGATGTCCATCCCCACAGGCGGGGGCACGGCATCGGCAAAAGACTCCTTACCCGGATGCTTGACGAACTCCGTGCCCGTGGCGTCACCCAGGCAATCAGTCAGGTCGCCATTGACAATCTCCCCTCTCTCCGCCTTCATCAAAACCTCGGCTTTGAGATACGCTACATACTTTATGGCTACTATCCTGACGGGAGCGCGGCTTTCGAGCTCGTATTGCCTCTGAAACCCTCTGTAGAGTAATCCCGATATTAAAAACGGTTATTTTTTAGAAGTGGCTTTCTTCTCGCGTGTGAATTCCTCAAGTGTGTCATCGCGCAAAAGGGTATATCCACTCTCTTTATGAAACAAAAAGCTGAGGCGCCGAACTACGCCAATCTGCGGGGCATACCAGATGTGCTCCCGGACAATTGCCCCCTTTCCGAGATGTGCTTCTTTCTCAACAAAAACGGTTGTCTTGGTTGAACTCGTAACAAGCGCATCGAATGTCCCCGCCGGTACCTCAATCTTTCCCCAACCCAGTATCTCGGTATTATAATATGTAGTGATAGTACGCCCATTCTTCTCGATAGAGGCGCCACCGCTCCACCTATTGCGGGCAGAGAGTGGAACCTCCAGGCGAATTATATCGCCCCCCTTGTAAAACTTTACCTTTTTGACATCGTCAGCCGGGGCAACACCTCTGTGGTAGAGTGCCTGTGGGGTTAGTTCAAAATAACTCACGCCAAATGGATTACCCATAATAAAATAAGTCTTCTCCGAGGTTTTATATCTCCCGAAGACATCCGTTGCGTAATGAGAGGTGCCTTCCGGGGTCTTATGTTTGTATCGCCAGTGCAAACCGCGTTCCACCGGGAAAAGCGCCCTAATTGTGCAGGTTGTCATACCTTGTGCGGAGCGCTCCGGCGGACCGGCTGCCACAATGGCGGAGTAACAAACTATTAAAAGGCATAATCCCGCCCGGGAAAATATTCTCTCTCGCAAAATTTCCCCTCACGATAAAGTTGTGTAACAATCCACCTATCCCGCGAGGTCTGTCAAATGTTTTAGACCAGACATATTAGGTGCTTAAGGCGCCAGCATCCACAACATTTTGTAGATGTTGAGTTACCATCAAGCTAATCCGCCGCGGCGGAGACAACCGACAATTGAAAGTAAGTTCTGGAGCTGTCATTTATAATTTTTAATTGTCAGTTTTTAACTTTACATTCTTCTTTCGAGCCAAGTCTTAGAAAAAGCGTGGGGCTTGAGGCACCGAAATCTAAAAAGAATTGTCGCTATGGGGAAATATCCAATACGGGGCAATTACGGAAACGTATGAAACAACTCGTTTCAGGCAGACGGGAGCAACACAATATAAATAAAAGCAAACAGAACTGTGCCCGAAAGGATTGACATAAGGTTGCTGCCGAAAAGCAAAATAACCGCCCCCGCTATAATGCCACACATCGCCGCCCTCAACGCCACTCGCCCAAATCGCCGCCATGGATATAGTTCCCTCACCCCCAGACCCAGATGCCTTGCCATAATCGCCGTCTGATATGACTTGTGAACATAAGTGCCGATAACGGTGGAAATCGCCGGACCTAAAATACCTATCCAGCGTAATAACAAAAGCCCCACGATAAAATTAACCGCTATATCCATAAGTCGCCCATAAAGGGCATATCGCTGCAATCCCGCCGCTATCAGATAAGGATGATTGTTCATCGCCCTTATGGGCAACATAATAAGGTAAATGTAAAAAATCACCACGCTCGCCTGATATTTATGACTGAAGAAAAACGGGATGTAAAAATGGGCGGTGATAAGCAGATAAAGAAATAAAGGGAATAGCACCAGTGCCAGCTTTTCCATTGAACGGTGGAGGAGTTTGATTGTTTCGGTATGCCTCTGTGAAGCGAGGTGCCGCGAAATCTCCGGCATCACTACCGCCGTTACTGAAGATAATAAAAGCCCCACAATGGGCAATTCTATTGCCCCGATGGCATAAATCGCAAACTTCCCCGCCCCCAGGAAGTGCGATACCAAGTATTTATCTATCTGGACCGTGAATACATCCACCAGAGCGATTGCGCCCAGGACGCCGAGGTATTTCAAGAGGTTCGTCCAGAGTCCGGAGGGAAGTCGCCACCTCCCACCGCCGAAAATCCTGCCCGTCCGCCCTACGGTTACAATCGTCTTAAGTGCGGCAAGGAATACGAGTGCACCGAAAAGCCCTTTCAGATTGTGAACCTTGCCCCATCGAACTGCAATTGCCAGAAATATCGCAGCGAATAGTAGAGTCCATCCTAAAAGCTCGCGAACCCGCCCTCTTAAAATTAAAAGCGGCTCCAATAGGTAAGAAGGCAGAACAAAAAGGACGTAAAGACCCACAATGGGTATGAGGATGGTTAATTGAACGTTGCCTATGAGACGGGCAAATGTGGCGGGGAATAAGAAGGCTGTGAGTGCTGCCACCGCACCTGTTACAATCAGGATGCAAAGAAACGCACAGATATAACCGCGTATCCTGTCGGCGGATGCTGGGGGGAGAAAATAATTAACCGCCTGCGGGATGCCCAGAAGCAAAATCGGGACAAGGGTGCTTATGTAGAGCCACCCTTGCTGATAGCGACCAAATTCACCTCTATTCAGGGTGCGGGCAAGGTAGATATTGGCAAGGAGCACCGCGAGAAAACCGGCACTCTTAGATGCGCCGACCCACGCAGTCCTTCGGGACAATCTTCCCAGACCCAGCTCTTTAAGATTTACCATCCCTCGTCCTTGATAAGTAATTTCTTACAGATGCAAAGGGTCTGGTAATGTGGGCAGATTTCACGTATAGCATAAGCATCCAAGGATAAAGATTGGAGTTAGCCAGAGGGAGGAGCGGCGGGTGGGGGAGCTTGCGGTGGCGCTGATGAGGGAGCAAAGGGAGAGGTTGGCGCTGCAGGGGTAGATGGGGCGGGGGATGTCTCCGTTCCGAACGGACTTAATCCGGTATATGGGGGGAGCGGCGCAGCCGGAGCAGACGGCACCGGAACTGTTTCGCCAGTCGGCGCTGCCGGTGTCTCTTTGGGTTTTGTTTCTATGTCTTTGCCGACCTCCTTCAGGAACTCCTTGATAATTTTATATCCCACTTCTAACCTGCGCTGATTGCGCTGACCGAGTGTGGCTCTTTCCTGCTTAATCGTCTTAAGGGCATTTTCCAGATATGCCCTCTGGTTTTTGTTTAGATTCTGTTGCTTCTGGATGGAGAGGAGGGCACTTTCGGCAATAGCGTAATATTTCTGGGATTTTTCGATGGCGGTTTCCATTTTGCCCCGCTTACGGGCAAGCCCCACAATCAGAAATTGCAGGTTCACATTATCAGGCTCAGCTGAAGCTGCCTTGCGGAGCTCATCAAGCGCACCCTCCATATAGACGTGGTCCGTATATTCCACTGCCTTCAGGTAGTGTTCTTTAGCCTCGGGTTTGAGTTTCGCTACATCGGAGGCAGGCAGGAGTTGTTGCGACTGGACAGATACAGCCATTGTAGCTACAAAGAGGAAAATCATACAAGCGAGCATAATGTCTCTTTTCATCATTCTCACCCCAGTTTTAGATTAAGCGGCAAATGCAGGCAAATTACCCTTACCGTTTATATTTATACATTCAGATACAGTTACTTGCCAGCGAAGACAAGCTTTTTTTACACTCCGGATGACTTTTTTCGGTGCTACGACCCAGAAAATTAGGACTTGATTTGTGCAGAACAACTTTCGTATGGAGCAATCCATTAAACCCTCAGGGGTCCGATATCTACAAAAAATGGAACACACCGATGGCGCGCCTTCGGCCTTCGGCGTTCGCCTGTGGTGAATTGCCGATATTACGAAGCCAGCAATCTAAATCCGCCGCGGCGGAGACAATTGACAATGGACTGCGGTTAGATAACGAGGAGGATGTGAAAAATGGTTCGAGTGGCAATTATGGGCGCAACCGGCGCTGTGGGACGTGAGATGCTTAAAATCCTTGAACAGAGAAATTTCCCCTGTTCGAGCCTGAAGCTTTTAGCATCTACCCGCTCTAAGGGGAGAAAGTTTCCTTTCCGGGGCAGATTATGTGAGGTGGAGATTCTTCGGAAGACCTCCTTCAGGAACGTTGACCTCGTGCTTGCCTCTGCGGGAGGTGCGGTCTCAAAGGAATTTGCACCAGCCGCCGTCAAGTCCGGCGCCGTAGTCGTGGATAACACCAGTGCATTCAGGATGGATAAAGATGTCCCCCTGGTCGTGCCGGAGGTCAACCCCGAGGACATCGAGTGGCACAGAGGCATTATTGCTAATCCTAACTGCTCCACAATCCAGATGGTGGTGGTTCTGAAGCCGATTTATGACGCGGTGGGAATCAAACGCCTGGTAATATCCACATATCAGGCAGTTTCAGGGACAGGCACAGAGGCAATAAATGAGCTTATGGAACAAACCGCCGACACACTTGATGGGCAGCCGATTGAACAAAAGGTCTATCCCCACCAGATCGCCTTCAATTGCCTGCCGCATATTGATGTCTTTCTTGAGAACGGTTACTCGCGCGAGGAGATGAAGATGGTCAATGAGACCCGTAAGATTCTACACGACCCTGATATTGCAATCACCGCAACAACAGTGCGGGTGCCGGTGATACGTTGCCACAGCGAGAGCGTGAATGTAGAAACGAAAAAGAAAATCACCGTCGGGAAGGTGCGGCAACTTTTAGATAAGATGCCGGGTGTGGTAGTTGTGGACGACCTTTCTAAAAATGAGTATCCGCTCGCTATTTACGGCGAGGGGCGGGACGAGACTTACGTTGGTCGTATCCGCAAAGACTTCTCCATCGAAAACGGCATCAACCTGTGGATAGTGAGCGACAATCTGCGCAAAGGCGCCGCACTTAATGCCATTCAGATAGCCGAAGTAATGATTGAAAAGCGATTGCTAAAACCTGCTCGGTGAGTTGAGATAATAAAAGACCGAAACGCGTAGAACGCAAAGGAGCATTGGACAAGTACACTAAAGATCTCCTCGAAATTTCACCTTTATACATGATGTCTCTGCGTCCCTCCCGCACTCTGCGTTTAGTCTTTTCTGATTTTCAAATATCTAAAATGTTACTCAACGCCACATAATTTCAGGTGATGGAGGTGAATATGACTTTCGGTAAAGGCAAAATCTGGTTTGATGGCAAGTTTGTGAACTGGGAAGATTGTAAGATTCACGCACTCTCGCACGTGGTTCATTATGGTTCTGGTGTCTTCGAGGGGATTCGTTGTTACAAGAATAAAAAAGGCTCGTGCATCTTCCGGCTCGCTGACCATATCAGGCGTCTTTATGAATCCGCAAAGATTTATCGGATCGAGATTCCCTACACGAGGGAGGAATTTTGTCAATTTTGCCTGGATACCGTTCGTGAGAACAACCTAAAGGAGTGCTATATCAGACCGCTGGTGTTTCGCGGTTTCGGCGAGCTGGGTGTGAATCCCTTAAATTGTCCGGTGCATTGTCTTATTGCCGCCTGGTCGTGGGGGAAATACCTGGGTAGTGAGGCGCTGGAGAAGGGAGTATCGGTCTGTATATCATCGTGGCGCCGTGCCGCCCCTAACACATTCCCTGCGCTGGCGAAAGCCTGCGGGAATTATCTGAATTCACAACTTATATCAATGGAAGCGGTGCGCAACGGCTATGACGAGGGTATTGCGCTCGATTCACAGGGTTTCATTTCGGAAGGGTCGGGCGAGAATATCTTTATTGTGCGAAACAGTGTTATTTATACACCGCCCTCTAATTCATCAATCCTGCCGGGTATTACGCGTCACACGGTTTTTCAGATTGCGCGCGAGCTGGGCTATCGGATTGAGAAACACATCCTGCCGCGTGAAGTTCTTTATATTGCCGACGAGGCTTTTTTCAACGAGGCAACTGTAAAGATTACGCCCATTAC
>CAZGKP010000027.1:0-23918 GCA_964526215.1 uncultured Candidatus Sumerlaeota bacterium | reverse complement strand
TCCAGCCGGATATCTTTGTAAAAAAGATAGACGGCAAATATATTTATTACGTCAACGAGGGGCGTTCCTCCCACCTCACAATAAATCCTTACTACCGCCAGCTACTGAATAATAACAGCCACCTCTCTAAAGAAGATAAGGCATACGCCCTTGAGAAATATCACGGCGCAGTGTGGCTCTTAAAAAATATCGAAAGGCGCAAATCTACCATACTGCGCATCACAGAGGCGATTTTGAACGCACAGCGCGACTTTCTGGAAAAGGGCATCAAATACCTAAAACCACTTACGCTAAGAAAGGTGGCTGATGAGGTGGGAATGCACGAATCAACCGTTGCCCGTGTTACCTCCGGCAAATATGTCGAGACACCCAGAGGGATATTCGAGCTGAAATTCTTTTTTTCATCAGGACTTGAAACTGAAAGCGGCGAGGCAACCTCCTCGACCAGCGTCAAGGAGATGTTAGCGTGCATAATAGACTCGGAGCCTCCTGAAAAACCTTACAGCGACCAGAAGATTGCACAGATGCTCGCCAACCAGGGGATAAAAATCGCGCGCCGCACAGTTGCCAAATACCGCGACCAGCTCAAAATCCTCCCCGCCAAACTCCGAAAAGCAATACATCCCGCCTGAAAATGGGACATTCACCTGTGGAGAATCGTGAAGCAAAAAAATATCCTGTGGAACTATAGTGGATATAAATCTCAGTAATGATGCATCGGTAAAAAGTGTTGAAGCCGCAGACTTGTCCGCCTCTGGAGGATTGCGCAGAATGTTCGACCACTTTCAGTGGCTCGAAAGGAAGACACAGATTTATAACGTGTTTAATATCAGTAATCTGCGTCATCTGTGAAATCTGCGGCTCCCTCAATGTTAGACTTTTTACGTACGCGTCAGTAATAATCATTATCGGGCATTCGCATCACCCTAAAGGATGAAAATTAGCCACCGATGAATTCGCCATGGCGAATGCACGCAGATAAGAAAACAATCGGCGTCAACCGGTGGCTTCATATCCTGAATTTTCGGAGCAGGTTTTGTATCGGAGGGCAAGGTGCAGAAAATCGGAGGGTTCTTTTGTAAACGTTTGTTCACACCTGAACAGTGTCTGGAGGATGTGTGGGTTGAGATCGAGGGTGTGAGAATTTCCGAGATAAAAAGCGGGCACGGGAAAAGTGGGAATCTTTTTGATGCTGGCAATTTGACCGCCGCTCCCGGTTTTGTTGATGTGCATATTCAGGGTTGCGGAGGCTCTGATTTCCTCGATGCCACATCCGAAGCCGTCCACACTATCAGGCGAACCGCCCTTTCTGGCGGATGCACCTCCCTCCTCGCCACCATAACTTTCGATAATGAGCCAGGCGCATTCGACAGACTTACGAAAGTTGTCAACGCAATTAAACAAGGTTCCACCGGCAATGATGGCGCATGTATCCCGGGCATTCACCTCGAAGGACCCTATCTCAATCCCGAAAAACGGGGCGGCTTTGGAAGGCGCTTTTTTCGTAAACCCTCCCGTGATGAGTTCCTGAAGGTTCTTGAGATTGTGGGTGATGCACTAAAGATGGTGACTGTTGCGCCCGAGATTGATGGCGTCCAGGGCATCATTAGCGAGGCGCTGCGGCGGGGAATAGTTGTTTCTCTTGGACACACGACTGCAACCTATGAGCAGGCACGTGCCACCTTTGCCCTTGGCGTAAATCACATCACCCATATCTTCAACGCAATGGATGGCATTCATCATCGCGCACCCGGTCTTCCGGGTGCGGCACTCGAAGACGACAACATTTTTGTCCAGGTCATTGCTGATGGTATCCACATCCATCCTGCGGTCTTGAAATTGCTTTATGGCATAAAGGGAGCGGGGCGCATCTGTTTAATCACCGATGCCACTGCGCCAGGCGGTATGCCAGAGGGAACGGAGTTGGAGGGCGTTGGGGGGAGCATAGTTGTTCGCAACGGTGCGGTGCGGCTTTCTGATGGGACGCTGGCGGGTAGCGCACTCCTTATGGACAAAGCGGTGCGCAGAATGCACAAACTTGCGGGTGTCCCTCTTGGGGAGGCGCTCCGGATGGCATCGCTAACACCCGCGACCGCCATCGGTCTCGAGGATGAAATCGGTTCGGTGTATAAGGGTCTTACAGCCGACTTTGTGTTGTTTGATGACGACTTGAAAATCCGTTACGTTGTGCATAATGGGTATCTAATAGATGTCGGAGATTGAACAAAGAGATTTACGGCAGGATAGCACGGTGGAGGTGCGGGATAAATCGAGCCTCGCCGGGTGGCTTGCCCTTATTATTCTGGCTATCTTATACGCCGTGCTCGTTATATCACACTGGAGCGAGGCATACATAGATTTCGGGGACGGAAATTATCTCTACATATCCTCGCGGCTGGCAGATGGGCTGGTTCTTTATCGCGACATAATGGCGCCACAGCCGCCCTGCCATCTCTATGTCGGTTCGCTCCTCATCCGATTGGGGCGCGCATTAGGTTCACCGCTCTATACCGTTCGCGCCTTCAGTCTATTGCTCCACCTTGCCACGATGTTTTTTATCTTTCTGATTGCGCAAAGGATTTTCCGAAGCGTCCTCGAGGGTGTAGTTGCGGCATTGTTGTATTTAATCATCCCGATTGGTTTCTGGTGGGCACAGGGTTATCAATCCGAGGGGCTTTTGATTTTTTTCCTGCTTTCGTCTTTTTACTTTTACGTAGACTTCAAACCGAGAAGGATGGTGGCGGCATCTGTATTGGGAACGCTTGCGGCATTTACGAATATGACGGCGGTGCCCTACTTATTTTACAATTACCTATTTTTGATTTTCCGTAAGCGCCGACTCTTCCTTTATTATTTTATACCGATGCTTGCATTGGGTGGTGCGGGCATTCTTTTTATGGAGCACGCCACCGGAGGGCAATATCTGGCAAATGTGTTTTTTAATCAGGTCGGCACATTCCCGAATCCCCAGATAACGCACGAGAGCGTCATCAATTATGCCCTTGGCAAGATTGTGAACGAGGGCAAGGACGTTATGACGTGGGAGGGCGGATATGTGCTGTTCGGTCTTGCGGGGTTGGTTCTGTATTTGTTGAAGGGGGATACTGGTGACAGGCGACGCGAGTATGTGGGGTGGTATGCATTTTTTGCGGTCTGCTCGATTGTGTTCGTCTCCAAGGGCGGCACGATGGAATATATCTTCACAATCGGTGAACCATTTGTTATTTTATTCTTTGCATACTTAATCGGGCGGGTGTGGCGGGGTCCGCTCAAGAGAGGTGCTGTCTTTTCGCAATTTGAGTGGGCGGACACCTCCAGATTGGCGGCATTTGTTGTGCTCGTGCTACTTATCTTAACAAACTTTTTCGTCGGTGGGTTTTTCATACGCAAAACCCTCCATCAGGACAGTTACGAACTTAATGAGCGTGGCATAAAAGAGGTGAGGGAAATTATCGAAACTCATACGAAGCCCGGAGATGCGATTCTCTCGCCGCCGTTTTACGCATTCATCACCGGGCGCCGTGTTGTGGAGGAATATTCCGAAAACTATATCTGGACAATCAAATACGTGAACGAGGTTTTCATAAATAAGGAGCCGGGAGAGGGAGTGAAAAAGGCGCTGGCAATTGCTGATGCGCTTCACAAAAATCGCATACCGCTTGTCCTGCTCGACCTTGCGCAGACCGGCAAACTCGCCCCAATAAAGAACGCGATTAAAAAATATTACAAGCCGCTTTTTGTCCGCGGGAAATCAAATATCATTCAGACGCTCAATACCCGCATCGCCTTTTATGTCCCGAAAAAAAAGCGGGATACCGCAAGATTGCTTTCACTCCTGCCGGCGAATAATGCGGTTAAGGGATGGCTACGCAATAGTGAGCCGCACATTTACACCGCCGACAATCTGTGGGAATTCATTGATGGCGCGGCAAAACATTACACCGAGTGCGGCGTTACGCATTGTGCGGTCGGCAACTATTCCTATTCAACAGACAAAGAGAAAACGATTGAAGTGGCATTATATATGTTAGCATCTGAGGAAGAGGCAAAAAACCTTTACCAGAGTGAACGTCCGTCCGAGTACGCCTTATTGTCTTATGGGGCAGAAGGTTTCGGCGATACGCTCACCACAAATTTCTACAAAGGACGATTGTATATAAAGATACGTGCAGGTGACATTTCTGAAGTGCAAAAAGAGGCGCTGGCGGATTTTGCAAAACTCATCTCTGCAAATCTATAGCACCTCATTTGTGATAATTTACGCAGGCACTTAAGGCGCCAACATAGAAAATTTGTAACAATTTAGCAGTTTGAAAAAAATAATGGAATTGGTTAGTCCGCCGCAGGCGGATTGGATGTTTTCACCCGAGGTGAATTAGTTTACCAGATGCTGTTTTTCAAAGAGCTAAAAGGTTACCTCTTTTTTTATTGACCCGTGCCTGTCCGGTATAGTTTACTATTTGGCTTTAATAATATTACACTGTATGGGGGCTACCCGTATTTTTTCGGGGGAAATTTTCTATGAGTGTTTCAGAGAAATGGATTCGGCAGTTACCCAAGACTGATTTGCATTGCCATCTGGATGGCTCACTTCGCCTGGATACTATTATAGACCTTGCAGATAAACAGGAGGTCAAACTCCCTGCCGAGAATCCCGATGCCCTCCGCAAACACCTCATAATGGGAGAGCATACGCGTAACCTTGACGATTACCTGCAGGCATTTAAGAGCACCCTTTCGGTTCTCCAGACCGAGGAGGCGTTGCGACGCGTGGCATACGAGTTGGTTGAGGACGCCTCTGCGGAAAATGTATGGTATATTGAGGTGCGCTTTTCGCCCATACTCCATACAAAAAAGGGTCTCAGTCTGGGGCGGATTATAGAGGCTGTTCTTGATGGGCTAAAGCAGGGAGAAAAGCAGTTCGGCACAAAGACCGGACTCATCCTTTGCGGTATGCGTAATATGGACCCCAGTGTAACCAAACAACTTGCCGAACTATGTGTCGCCTATAAATATCAGGGGGTTGTGGGCTTTGACCTTGCCGGTGCAGAGGAGGATTTTCCTGCAAAGGAGCACCGCGAGGCATTTTATCTCGTCCTCAATAATAACATCAATTGCACAATTCACGCCGGGGAATCATCGGGTCCCGGGAGCATTCATCAGGCTCTGCATTACTGTGGTGCGCACCGCATCGGGCACGGGACGACCCTCAAGGAGGATGGCGACCTTTTGAATTACGTTAATGACCACCGCATCCCCCTCGAGATATGCCTCTCCAGCAACGTGCACACGAAAGTCGTCCCTTCTATAGAAACACATCCGCTCCGCTTTTATTACGATTATGGACTACGCGTGACCATAAATACCGACAATCGCCTGATGTCCGACACCACCGTTACAAAAGAACTCCACCTCGCCGCTATGGAACTAAATTTCAACGAAGAGGAAATTCGCGACCTGATTATATTCGGGTTCAAGAGCTCATTTCTGCATTACAAACCGAAGGTCAATCTCCTGAATGCCGCCCTGAAGCGCCTTGCCGAAATAAAGGCACACCCCACAGAAGATAAGCTCTGAAAAGCCCACCGGAAACAAACAACTATTCATCTAAAAAACAAACCTTGACTTCGGAAATCAAGTCGCTCTTTATGAACAGTGTACAGTGTAAATTCCGGTTTGTCCGAGGTTATTGTGAAAAGGCGGACTTATCTGATATTTGGGACGCTTCTTTGTGGGCTCTTATCCGCGTGCTCTTTATATAAATCCACCATCCTGATGCCGGTAGTCTGGTCTGCAAAGCGGGATTTTCAAAATCAAAACTACGAGATAGCCATTGCGAAATATGACAATCTCGCCGCTAATCACCCCGATGTTAAATCAAGACAGTTATATCTGATGCAAAAAGGACGCTCTCTTTACCTCATACGTTGCTACCACGATGCACAGGAAACCTTCAGGCGATACACATTAGAATACCCCGACGGGATATACACGGCTGAAGCCGAGGCTTATCTGACAAAGATCGAGGCACTCAGAGCCGAGAAGGAGAGACGCCACATCCTTCAGCATGAACAAATCCGTGGAGACGTAAAGCAATTGCGCCAGTTGCTCACCAATGACCCATACAATGCACGCATACACTACGAATTGGCAAATAAGTTGTGGGAACTGGGTGAGTATAATCAGGCGGCACGGCATTATCTTAAAGCGGGAGAGATTGATGCCGCCCTGAAGGAGAGTGAACTGATTAACAATCGGCTGATGATTGGCGAAAATGGTAAGGTTGTCCCTATTACGCCCAGACGTCAGAGGGTATTGGAGCGTGAACGAAACCCGCTCATCATATTTGACGTCCACAATTACAAGCAGAGAATAAAACCCGATTACTTCGGAGCCAGACAGGCGTTCGAGACTGTGGCGGGTAAGGTGAGAAATCAGAGTAAGCGAGTCCTGCACAATGTAAGTGTCTCGGTGAATTTTTACAACATCCACCATGAACTCCTCGACACGCAGACATTTTATGTGGGGACAATGGGACCGCGTGAGGTGCGCGCCTTCCTCGTAAAGGGGCAAAACTACGACAATCTGTATAATATTGACCACTTTGAATGCTCACCCACCTTTCAGTGAAAGGTCGAAGTATGAAGTATGAAGGACAAAACCCTCGGAGCGTCCATAAAGCGGGGGACTATTGTCGGATTTACCTGCGGATAATTTCCTGCCTCATACTCCTTTTATGTCTGGCTTTTCTGACTGTGGGAATCGCCCCTCTCCGGGCAGACCAGCCGTCCACATCGCCCACCGAGAGTCTTTCAACATTACCGCCCATTACACCCAAAAAAAGTAACCAGGTCCGCATCCATATGAAGGTGCTGGAATGGACGACAGACCTCTCGGACGAATACGGTTTTCAGGTTCTTTACACCCGTCTCCCCGATTCATCGGCGATTGTGGACGGGGTAGACCTCACCCTCCCTCTGCCATCAGCCACTGATTCAGGGATGCGGATTTTTCTGGATAACTTTATGACCAATACGGGTTCATTCGAGGCGGTGATAGAGTGTCTGGAGCAATTTGGCTCGGTCGAAGTCTTAAGCGAACCCAATATCATCTGTCCGGTTGTGCAGAAGCCACCCAAGAATTCGCCCTATCAGGCAAAGATAACCACCGGCTCGAGGCTTCCGTTTGAGAAGGTACAACCGGTCGGCGACACCCTCGTTCAGGTGACAGATTTCCGCGATGTCGGCGTGACTCTGAATGTGGGTGTGCGCAAGATCATCGCAAATAAGTATATCAAGGTGGCGGTAAAAATAAACGTCAAGAACCTGGCGGGCTATATCTCGGTGGGAACAAATAAAGAGGGTAATCCATTAATGGTGCCCGAGCTCACCTCCCGCGAGATAACAAATGTCCTCCTTGCCGAAAACGAAAAGACCCTTGTCACTGGTCTTCTGGTAACCAGTTCAAGGACATCAACGGGGATGGGTGTGCCCTGGATTTCAAGGGTGCCTCTTGTGGGGGCATTATTCAGGAATAAAAAGAGCACGCACAAATCACAGGAGCTGGTCTTCCTCTTGCGCCCGGAGATTATATACGATTGATGAAAATACGAATCTCACATAGATACTGTTTCCTCGCGCTGTTTTTTGCTCTACTTATGGGGCAGAGCCGTGCCGCAGAGATAGCCGATTTTGAAAATGACCTCAATATGCGCCAGGTCGCCGTTGAAGCAATGGTTGTCGAAATCGGCGAGGAATATACCAGAAACCTCGGTCTCACTTATACGCTGAATCGCAGATCGGACGCTACGGGTAGCAACCTCAAGGCACTCGATGTCCATTTCCCCTATACTCTCGAGGATGTTACTGTTCCCACCTTCGAGGATTCTAAATTCGGTCGCATCAGTGTGATGCCGGGATTGGGCGTGAGCCTCTCGGGTATGGACGTCGGGATGGGGAGATTTTCGGCGAATCTGCGCACACTTTTAGTGTCGGGGAAGGCACAGGTCAGGGCACGCACTATCGCAGTCGCCCTCCACAATACACCCGTTGACATAGAGACCGTTGACGAGGTTCCTTTCCAGGACGTTAAATATAATCCCCAAACCGGTCAGCCAACCCTGGATGTCTCTTATGAAAAAGTCGGTGTGGCGCTTCGGGTGAACCCCGAGATACTCGACCTGAAAAAGAGGCGCTTGCGCCTGAATATCAGCGAGTTGAATCTCTCAAGCGTCACAGGTTTTGTCACTCTGCAGAACGTGAATCGCCCCATCTTTGCCAAATCCACAGCAAATACCATTGCCGAAATCACCAGTGGGGAGACATTTATACTTGGTGGATTCAAAATCAAACGCAATGTAGTTAGCGAAACCGGTGTCCCCATCCTCCGCCGTATCCCTATCCTGGGTTATCTCTTCAAGAGCGAAAAAAAAGTGGAGGAAAAGAAAGACATCCTCTTCTTCATAACGCCTTACATACTAAAGCCCACCCATAGCCCCAACCTGCCCCACGATTTCAAGCACGGTAAATTCCTGGAGATAGATAACGTCCCCGCCACTCACGAGTGATACAGTGGCGGAAATCCCCTCAAAA
Organism: uncultured Candidatus Sumerlaeota bacterium; assembly: GCA_964526215.1. Lineage (GTDB taxonomy): Bacteria > Sumerlaeota > Sumerlaeia > MWCT01 > MWCT01 > CAZGKP01. Next base: position 15,327 of record CAZGKP010000027.1, on the reverse strand, counting down.
AATTGAATGCCTATTTGAGAGAATCGGGGTGCACAGTAAATTCATAAAGTCTTTTGCTTGACATTCTCGCCACTGGTACTTTTGTATTGTTCATATCATCCGCTAATTCGGGAAACATTGAGACAATTTAGCGCCTGAGGCGGATTAGACAGCTCAACGGGTTGACAAAACATCCTGATTCTTTGTTTGCAGAATATTTCGTAAAGAGAATTTTTTGTTGTGAAAATTTTACTCGTTTCTTCAGAGGTGGTTCCATTTGCTAAAACGGGAGGTCTTGCGGATGTGGCAGGCGCACTCCCGCTGGCATTAAGTGAGCTCGGCAACGATGTGCGCGTCGCTATGCCTGAATACCGCGCAACGGATGAGACTAAATTGGGTCTCACCACACTCCTCGAGGAAATCAATGTCTATTTCCAGCACACCACTCAACGCGCCGAGATAAAGACCACTAATTTCCCCGGGACGGACATCCCGGTCTATTTCGTCAGAAACGACCATTATTTCGACCGCGATGGACTCTATGCTGAAGATGGAAGAGATTATGCCGATAACGCCCAGCGCTTCGCCTTCTTTTCTATGGCAGCACTCTGGATGCTTCGCGCACTCGACTGGATACCCGACATCGTACATTGCAATGACTGGCAGACGGCCCTCATCCCCACCTACCTCAAGAATCACCCCGTCCTGAAATCCGATTCACTCTATAACAAAATCAAAGTCCTCTACACCATTCACAACCTCGCCTATCAGGGAAATTTCGACAGAAATATCTTAAACAGCATCGGGCTTGGCTGGGAGGTTTACACCATTAACGGGCTTGAATTTTACGGCGACATAAATCTGATGAAGGCAGGTATTGTCTTTTCCGATGAAATCTCTACCGTGAGCCGAACTTATGCAAAAGAGATACAAACCCCCGAGTATGGCTGCGGACTGGAGGGCGTCCTCCTCTCAAAAAAAGACCACCTCACCGGCATTATGAATGGCATAGATTACGGCATCTGGAACCCGGAGGTGGATGACCTCATCTACGCAAAATATTCGGCGAAAAAACTCGCCGGTAAGGCACGATGCAAAGCCTTTCTCCAGAAGAAAAACAATCTACCTGTAAAACCCCACATCCCCCTCATCGGCGTAATCTCGCGCCTGGCTGACCAGAAGGGATTCGACCTCATCGCACAAATCGCCGAAGAATTTCTGAAACTGGATGTCCAGTTTGTGCTGCTCGGAACAGGCGACCCGAAGTATCATAAAATGTTTGAGGAAATTGGTAAGCAATACCCCCGGAAAACCGGCATAAATATCAAGTTCGATAATCAGCTCGCACACGAGATAGAAGCCGGTGCAGATATGTTCCTTATGGCTTCGCGCTACGAACCATGCGGACTCAACCAGTTATACAGCCTGAAATATGGCACTGTCCCAATTGTGCGTAAGACCGGCGGACTCGCCGACAGCATTATTGACGCCACGACTCGAACAATCGCCGACGGCACAGGCACCGGTTTCGTCTTTGAGCGCTATGAAGCCGGCAAACTCCTCGACGCCATAAAGCGCGCCGTCAATCTATACAGCAAAGATAAAAAGACCTGGGGAAAAATAATGGCAAACGGTATGGCGAAGGATTATTCCTGGGACACCTCCGCCAGAAAATACCTGGCACTGTATAAAAAGATGCTCGGCACACAAAACGAGTAAGTGACATTTAGTGATATAAAACGCTTGGCGCCAGACGGCGTTCTATCCAGAACAGTTATGTTAATCGGGCTTTTGCGAATTGACGTCCTTTTACCGGGGTGTAACTCCCTGAAAGACAAACGCTCCATCATCAAAAAGCACCTGCACCGTATCCGGCGCACATACAATGTGGCAGTGGCGGAGACGGGAAAAAGCGATGTCTGGCGTCGCGCCGAACTTGCCTTTATTACGATAAATTCCCTCAAAGAGAACGTTGAGAATACCCTCCACAGAGTTCTACACGAGCTCGACACCGCCCAGGATTTGCAAGTCCTAACCGAGAAAATAGAATTATTGTAACAATTTAGCAGTTTGAAAAAATGTCTTTTTGATGCGCCTGAGGCGGAATGCACAGGATATTTCGGTTCTCCATAGGCGAATGTTCCACCTACGGCACGAACGGCAGACGGGATGATTATCAATCCCACCTAATCCTGTTATCCTACTTTCCCACAGCCCCGCTACCCGATAGGCGAAATTGCCTCTTGCTTGCAACAAGAATGGTTCCTCCCCTATTTCCCTCACAATTCCATTGATAGGGGAACCACCCGTCAATTAGCCGGCGATATTCAACCGGCAGCGGGGCGGCATTCACATACCAGACCACCATCGGATTTTCTACCGCGGCTTTGAACCTTTTGTATCTCGTTACGTAATGCAAAAAACTGTAGCGTTCGGGGTGATTCATATGATACACTATTGCCTCGCCGCTCAGGAATCCTCCCGTAAGGATGAACTCTTCCGGGAGTGCATTTTCTTCTATAGCACGGGCGGCTCCCCACCAATCAGGACGCGGATATAAAAGATTTTCATAATTTATCCTCCCGAAAGATATAAGCGATAAAAACAAGAGTATAAATACCACCGCTTCTCCAAGCGTCGAGTGTCTCCGTGACACAAATTCATAAAGTCCCCACCAGGCAAGTGTGGACATAACGCCAACGGAAAATATGAAATAGCGCGTTGCAAACAAGCAATCGGGAGGCTTTAAGGCTATGAAGAGTGCTACCGGCAAGAGGCAAAATGCCACCACGAGTCTAACGGCACGCCACCTCGCTCTTCCCGAAATCATTAAGAAGAGAAAACCCGCCGAAAATAACCCTAATCCATACCAGGAGCCTGCCAATTTAACGGGGGCTTTAAGAAATACATTCACCCCTGAGACCTCGGTTGAAAACACCCTTTCAGATGTTTCCTTCTCTGCCTTTCGGAGGCGATAAAAAGTCGGCAACCAGGGGACGAGCGACACTGTCGCAATCGCCAGAGCAAGAAATACTCTTATGGCAATTTGCAGGTGCGCATCATTTCTTAAATCGCCAACTGTTTCTCGCAATCGCTTGAGTATCACCGGTATGGCTAAAAGGATTGCGTAAATTCCCATTCCTGCGGCAAAAAAAATCCCGAAGTAGCTCGTATAGAAAATAATGGATAAAAGGAGAGTAAGCAACAACACACCTTTCCAGCGTAATCGCCCTTCCTTTTCTGCCCTCATAACGATGTAAATCGCAGCCATAGATGCACAGAACAATAGCGGATACATCCGCACAGAGAGCGTCTGTGTGAAAACTATCGGCGCCAGTCCCAGAAAAATAATGGCGAATGCCCTGTAAAGGACAGATACTCCCAGCAATTCAAGAATGCGCGATACTACCCACAACCCAACGCCTATGAAGATGATAGATGGAAGACGTAGAAAGAACGGAGAATTATTTATTCTGTCTACAAAATGTAACAGGATAAAGTATAATGGTGGATGGTCGAAAAAGCCAACCTTATAGTGTCGGCAGTGCCCGATAATCAAAGGAACGGAGTCTTCGGCGGTGGTCAAAGAAAACAGGTCATCCGTCCACAGTGCAAGTCTCCCTGCCGGTATGAGATATATTACCACAAGCACGGCAATAGCCACCCACACCGGGTAATTTTTTATCTTCTTGCGAGTATCGCCGTTACACATTTTTTACCATTCAACATTGGGGGGTTTTTTTGTGAGGGGGCGCAGACGTAGATTCACACGCTTAAATTCACCATCAAGCCCGACACCTAACTCGCTCTTTAAGCGAATGCCTTTCGATGGTTCCTGAACCCAGATTTGATTATTTCCACCGTGAAGGGACTCGTAGCGGTCGGTGCCGCCGGTGTCCAGAAAGAGTCCCACATTGAGCCTGTCCTCGCGCAACGTCCCCCATCTGGAGAATTGTGTATGCCCCAATGTCTCCGGCGATTTGGGGTAATACCTATCGTTTCCGGCGAGGTCAAAGAAAACCCCGATACCGCTTTGATTCCCCGTCCCCAGTGCAAGGCGTGGCGAGTTATAAACGTCATCGCCCTTCTCATCAACGAATATGCCTATTGCCGAGTCGTGCCCCATTCCTTGAGAGGCGTGAAGCGTGGCGGTGTATGTATCGTTCCCGTCGCGGTCAGAGAGCACGCCTATCCCGCCGTGAATACCTGCCCCCTGGACATACCAGACACCGGAATAATTGTCATTGCCTTTGAGGTCTGCCAGAATCCCGACACCGCTCCAGTATCCCATCCCCTGTGCAAAGACGCCTACGGAGTATTTATCATCCCCTGCCCTGTCAATCAGGACGCCGACGCCGCCGGGCATCGAGTGCCCGTCTTCCTCATCTGCCCGCTCACCAATGCCTGCACCCTGGGCGATGCTGCGGTTGTGTTTTCTACTTTGCGCCGAAGGGAACCTGACGTCATCGTCATTGGCGATGTATTCATCATCGCCGCCCTCATCAATGAGCATCCCGCAACCCCGCGTTGAACCGCAGCCCTGAGCCGAGGTATATGCATAGTAGACATCGTTGCCGCCACGGTCATAAAGAAGTCCCAGCCCGCAGTGCGCATACCCCTGCCCATAACGTGTGGATTCATAGGTGTCGTTTCCGGCGAAATCAACAAGCCACCCGACGCCGAAATACCCGCATCCCTGGGTCAGTTGAGGACAGACATACTTATCGTCCCCGTCAAAGTCGAGCAGGAAACCATAACCACCAACTCCCGCACCGAATGCGCTCTTAAGTGCCGAACCCGTCTGGATATAAGAATCGTTTCCCTCAAAGTCCAGGATTATGGAGACGGGCTGCCGAGGGGAGATATTTGCGCCGCCACCGGTATATGTATCATCGCCGCCAAAGTCCATAATCAAAACATAATTCACATCAGCATTATAGCGATTGTTCTCGCCGGCGCCGTTCAAAACAACCCTGCCCAGTGGTGTATCAAATCGTGTATGGAAATTCTCCGTAACACTTTTTTGCAAAAATGTGGCACGGGTCTCATCAAGGGAATTTATTATGTCAAGCGCACCACAGAAGAGATAGCGGTAGTCAATGAGTCCAATCAGGGGACGCAAATCATATCTCGCAGAGCGCTCCCACTCCTCGGTAATTGTGGGGAGGTGATTTTTCCCGAGCGGTTGAGGTGTGAGGCGTTCGGGGACATTTTCGAGCAGGGATTTGAAATCAGATTCTTCAGCACGGCGGAAGGCGCGCCTTTGCCAGCGCACCGCCTCGGCAGACGTAATCAGGATGCGCGCTGCTTCAAAACGTACCCTTTCAGGAACATCTTTTACGGCTAAATTTAGAGATGTCCTTTCATCGTTGCCCAGTGTCTTTCCATAGGACGCATATATCTCCTCAATTGCCAGCGTGAGCGGTGACTTTGCCTCTTTCAGACGTTCCTCAAGCACGGCAAGTGGTTTCGTGAAGTATCCCCGCGCAATTGATGCGCCTGAGCGAGCCGCCATAAATATCATTGTCCGCACAAAATTATCACGGTAGCACTCAAAGTTATACACAAGGTGCCCGACGTAATAAGGTATCTCAAGCGGTCTGTATAAAAGGAAGCGGTAGATGGGGGATTCAAATTTTTTATCAGAAGCGACAGCCGCACCGGAGAGCGGGAACGCACAGGTCTCGCGCGTGAGACCGATTGCGCTAAGTGCCTGGTCTACCGGGTCAGCCGACAAATCCGGCGTGGACATTCTATAAGGTTCGGCACCAATACTTACAATCGCCATCAAAAAAAATAGAAGAAGATGAATTTTAGAAAGCATACCAGAACTCCAGAACAATCTTTATAATTCGCCACGACGAGTCCCCCGAAAGGATGAAAATCTCAATCAGGCATTTCTATATATGGCAACACACACGAACAACGGACAACGGACAACTGACAACTGGCAACTCAAATTATTGAAAGCCTTCTGGGGAATTTTGAGAGGCGCCGCGCACCGTCCTTTGTTACTAAAATCAAATCCTCGATCCGCACACCTGTTTTTCCACGTAGATATATCCCCGGCTCTACGGTGATAACCATACCTTCTTTGAGGATATCTTTCGAACGCGGGCTGATGACGGGCGGTTCGTGAACCTCAATCCCGACACCATGTCCTGTCCCATGCCCGAATGCATCGCCGAAACCCGCCTGGGCGATAAAGTTACGCACCTCTCTATCAACCCTTTTTGCCGGGATGCCCGGTTTTACTGCCGCAATCCCGCGCCTCTGTGCCTCCAAGACGATTTTGTATATCTCGCGTTCGGTCTTGTTCGTCTCACCCACGAAAACGGTGCGCGTCATATCTGAACAATAACCCTTAACCTTGCATCCGAGGTCAATAAGGACGACATCGCCCCGCCTTAATTTTCGCCGGGAGGTCTGATGGTGCGGAATGGCGGCATTTGAACCTGACGCCACAATCGTGGGAAATGATTCGCCCTCTGCGCCTGCGTCCTCAAAGAAGCGGCGGATACGGATGGCAATATCGTGCTCGGTAAGACCGGGGCAAATCTCCTTGAACGTCGTTTTCAAACATCTATCAGCAATGGATGCCGCACTCCTGATGTGGCGAATCTCTTCGCCATCCTTTACCAGACGAAGGTGTGAAACCACCTTGCCAGCCTCGGTGAGGTGAGCCGGACGCACCGCCCCGCGAAGCCACCGATGCTTCGCATACGGGATGGATGGCTCAAAGCCGATTCGCAATTTACGTCTCTTTGCAAAGAAATCCTTTATCTGTCTCTTGCCATCTCTTTTTTGAAGCACCACTTCAAAATCAGCCGGCAGAGTATTCTTCACGCCTTCAAAGTAGCGAGAATCAGCAAGGAAAATTGCCGCATCCCGCATCACGATAACAATCGAATCGCTCCCGCGAAAACCGGTGAAATAAAAAGTGTTTGCACGGTCGAGGACAACAAAGCCATCGAGTCCGGTCTCACACATTGCCCCGCGTAATCTCTCAAGGCGTTTACGAAAGGACATCATCACTTCTCCACACAAGGATGATTCCAGTTATTTAGCGGGAGAAAACCCCGCCGTCAACGATTTCCTTTTATGGTGGGAACGGGAAACGTAGAAATGGGGGGCAGACTCGTGCGTAATCTTAAATAAAGATTGGCAGAAGGTGCATATACTTGTGTAAAAAATACCCGATCTCTCGACTGCAAAAGCAGTTGGCTTATTCAAGCAGGGAGGAGATGTGTGCACGCACTGCTTCGAGGGTTGGCTCGATTTGAATCGGCGCATTTGCATAGTGCGAGGTGATGCCACGGTCTGTTAGATTTGATTTGTGATAGTTTACGGCGGCATCGGGGTCTTTGAGGAGGTGTCCGGTGAGTATGCCGACAATCCTCGCCTTGGGGTCGATGACTCCCGCCTCAACGAGTTTTTTTGCACCCGCCACGGTTGCGCAGGATGCGGGTTCGGCGCCTATCCCCGCGCCATCCACCCACGCCTTGGCGTCCATAATCTCCTGGTCGGTTACCTGTTCAACCACGCCGTTTGACCACTCGATTCCGCGCATAGATTTCTGCCACGAAACGGGATTGCCTATCTTTATGGCAGTTGCGATAGTGTCGGCGTTTCTGACACGTTCGTAAGGTGTCTTGTTCTTCCACATCTTATAGAGGGGATTTGCGCCGGATGCCTGAATGACGGCTATGCGCGGCACCCTGTCAATAATGCCCAGCTCCAGTAATTCCTTCAATCCCTTTGATAGCGCGGAATTATTGCCGAGATTCCCCCCGGGTATCACGAACCAATCCGGCACCTCCCAGTTGAGCTGCTGGAGGGTCTCAAAAAGAATCGCCTTTTGTCCCTCAATGCGATATGGATTGATGGAATTGAGGAGGTAGATATTGAGTTTGGTGCAGACCTCTTGAACGAGTTCCATAGCATCGTCAAAATCTCCTTCTATTTGAAGGGTTTTCCCCCCATAAGCGAGCGCCTGTGTGAGTTTGCCGAACGCAATCTTGCCCTCGGGAATAAATATAATGCCGACCATACCCGCCAGGGCGGCATAAGCCGCCATTGATGCCGATGTGTTACCGGTGGATGCGCAGGCGACAATCTTTGCGCCAATCTTTTTCGCAGCGGTGATACCGCACGTCATCCCACGGTCTTTGAACGAACAGGTGGGGTTTTCGCCCTCGTGCTTGAGGAGGAAATTCTTGAGACCGGCGTATTTGCCCGCTTTTCCGGCATCGTAAAGGTTGGTGTTGCCCTCGGGTTTGGAGATGATAAATTCGTCCTCAACGGGGAATATGAGTTCCTTGTAACGCCACACGCCCGAGTCGTAAGGTTTCTGGCGTGAGCGCCACCTTTCCTCAAATTTCTCTTTAAGACTTAGTTTCTTCAGTGCCTCAAGGTTATGAATCACATCGAGAGTCCCGCCGCAATCGCAGCGATAGCGCAAGTCAAGTGCGTCATATTCCTTGCCGCAGTCCACGCATCTAAATAGAATATCCATTATGTTTACTCCCTCGCAAGATTCATTAAAAAACAAAAAAAATGGTTTGTTCCAATTGGTTCTCGGATATAATGCTCATAGTTTACTCTTTGCCCTTTGCCGCGCCCGATACAGCCTTTCCGAGAAACCGCCTTCTTCAGCAAATTGCTTTTCAAGCTGCCGAAGCTGTTGGTCCAGCAGATAATTCGCCTGGTGAATCAGGCAGATGAGGGTATTTGCCGCCACTTCCGACGGGGAATTTTCAATATAGGTCCTATTAGGTCGAATAGGACCTATCTTCTGCATAGGCGAGCTTCCTTATCGCCTGTGCCTGCGGGTGCTGTTTTCCCCAGAGCACCAGTCCGCACTGACGAAGAAAATCCTGGTAGTCCAAAAGTAGTTCCTCCAGACTTGCCCTGGCAACGCCAACCAGCTTCAGTTCAGTCTTCTTCGACGTTCCCGATGCCATACTCCCTTCGGCGATGTTCTGCTTGCCGCTGCGGGCAGCCTGAACCATCTGGTCACGCGTGCGAGACCGGCGGTCAATAAAGCGGTTGCAAAATACCAGCGTGGCGTCATAAACAATTTCCGCAGTCTGATAAGATTTCAAAGCGCGGTATCCGCCATGCGGTCTGATAATCTGTGGAGATCGCCTGTTACCACTTATTCCAGTCTCCCCTCCGCCCCATTTTTTTCAATAGGTCTTATTTGTCATATTGGTCTTATTCGTCCTATTTGTCTTATTTTTCCCCACCATGGGGGTCATTCCTCGGGGAAAATGGGACTGGTGATGCGCAGGAGATTTGCCCCCTCCTCAACCGCCACAACATAATCGCTGGATGTCCCCACTGAGAGCCACTTAAGGTCAACACCCTCTATGGCTTCCTGGCGTAAGCTATCGCGGAGCTGGCGCAGCTTTCTAAAATATGGGCGGGCCTCTTTGGGGTCATCAAAGGGCGGAAATTCGGTCATCAACCCCCGAATTTTCACGCACGGGAATTTCACCAGCTCGCGGATGAGGTGGATTGTTTCCGATGGCTCTACGCCGAACTGGGCATCCGCCCCGGTGGTGTTTACCTGTATGAGGATATTAGCCTCTCTGTTGAGTTTCTCACAGGCGCGTTGAAGGTCGAAACCGATGCGCAGTCCGTCAACCGTATGTATGAGGGAAAAAGACCTTATCGCCGCCTTGACCTTTACGGACTGTAGGTGCCCGATGAGGTGCCATTCGATATCCGGCTCAAAAAAGGACATCTTCTCGACCGCCTCCTGAACGCGATTTTCGCCCAGAAGGCGGCATCCCGCCTCCACGACCTTGCGGATTTCCGGGATACTTCGATTCCTCGTCACAACAATAATACGCACTTCAGCCGGGTCCCGACCAACCTTTGATGCCGCCTTTGCTATTCGCCTCTGGATTTTTCTTAATTGCTGCTTTATACTGCTCATAATTAAGACCACCATCAAAGGATGTTTTTTATGGGTAAGAGAAACTCCGCTTCCATCTTGTGGTGGGAATAAATGAAAAGACTGAATCTCTCTATGAATTGCACCTGAATTTTCTTTGGTATCTCACCCTTCTCAATCCGCGACTGATAAACAGTCTCTAATTTATTCTGCACCCAGTCCCTGAGGATAGGCAGCATCGCCCTTATCTCTTTATCACCCTTGATTTCTGCTTCCGATACATCTCTATACGTGGAGTAAAAAACTACAAAACGATGTTCTGAATCAGGGGCTGTGAGAGAAGGCGATGCGGTGAGGTCTCGGGAACGAGTGCCGGATAAAAGTTTCTGAGGCTTTCCCTCTTCCGACTTGAGGCGCACCTTAAATATGTCAAATCCCTCTAATTTGAATCCCTCAACGCCGAATTTCTCCCTCATCTCTACGAACAGGTGATGGTGGGAGCGCCATTCCTGGCTCCTTATCCCCTGGTAACCGCCCCACATCTGAAGGAGAAGAATCACCAGAAACGCTATCCCTGCCGATTGCATAGCGACGGCGGGAGTTCGGACTTTCCGATTCAACATCCCCCCAAAGACCGTTTGCTTCAGGTCTGTATAACGCACACGATTAAGCCCCCGCACAACAAGGCTCTTCGCAAACTGGTCGTGGTAGCCCTGCTTCAGTGGATGTAAGGCTATAAGGAGTGCATTACTCGCCAGAAATGCCCGCAATATACTTAAAATCCCGATAAGGAAAAGCATCGAATTGGCATCCGCCCCGTCCATAAGGGGGTCTATCGCCAGCTTTGCAATGATGGGATAATTCATCTGGATAATGGTGCGGCGAAATGAGGCGCCAAGCGTGAGGACATTCCCCTCGTAATCCTGGGTGCGCAGGTTGAACAGGAATTTACCCAGCGTCCGTCCGTGCCCGATCGGTCCGTTCAATAGCCAGAAATATCCGAAGAAAATCGCTGCGCCTATATATACTGTGTTTTTTCCAATGACAAAAAATTGCTCGCGAAAAAGAAAGGTGAGGGCATAAAAGAAAAAATTCAGAACAATCACATCCAGGAGCAGCGAAACAGCCCGAATCCAGAACCCACCGACAACTCCGCGGATGGATTGCGTATTCAGAGGTCTCACTTTCTGGCTTTCGGAAATATGTCCATCATCAGTCATCTAATTCCCCTGTAAGTTTATACGATATGTCTTATAGAATTTTCCCTTTTACAAAATCCGCATACTTCCTTTATATAAGGGAAAAATTTCTGCACCCACATATCCCTAAAGTCAACATAAAATCTCACCGGGGCTAAAACCCTCAAGACGTAAGCAAGATATATCCGTTGCTGTCCCGAATCTGCCGGAAACTCTTTTTTATTGCATCGGCGCCCCATATTGAGGCATAAAAATTGCACATAGAAAAACTCGAAAGGGGGACGAAATTATGAATCTCAATAATCACTCAAAAGGGTTCGCCTTAATCGGAATACTCATTGCCCTTGCCATCATCCTCATCCTTACGGGGCACTATTTCACAAAGGATGAAGAGACCCAGGTAACCTATTATCAAACGCAAATTGACAAGAGCAAGTCAGTCGCCTGCACGGTGAACCGGCAGCAGCTCTCCGCCTCAATAACCGCCTGGTCTATATCGCATCCGGGCGAAAAGGTTACTGTGGAAAAGCTCCGTCACGACCGATATAGTGTCCCGCGTTGCCCCTCTGGTGTGGATTACATCATTGACACCGAAGGGCATGTCTATTGCCCGACACACTTTCCGCCACCCTGGCAGAAAAAATCCCAACAAACGGGACGAGTCAAGCAGAACAGGGCGCCCGCAGGCATCCCGGCACCAGCCAGCGCACCCGCCGCCGCAACCCTCGACCGCGTCCGACGCCAGCTGGAGCAAAAGTAAACTCGCCGTGGCGAGTAAAAAGGCAAAGGGCAAAAGGGTAAAATAAACGAAACAACGTAATCCGCCCGGGCTGAAACTTTGAACTTCCAACTTTGAACTTCCAACTTTGAACTTTGAACCGACTAACCGACTCAACCAACTATGGTGTAAACTTCCGCGAAGGAGTATATAAAATGTCTCGAAAAATGCGCCTCTCTTTAATCCTGATAACGATGGCTAATTTGTTACTTACCATAATCACCATTTTCTTTGTGGCAAACAAGTCCGGCTCTCCAAACACAGGGATTATTTCCTCAGCGCAAGCCGCACAGGTAAGAGATACATCAGACATCCGCCGAACTGCCATCGTTGCCGCCGCCGAAAAAGTCAGCCCCGCAGTCGTCTCCATAGGCGCCATCCGCACAACCTATGTCAGACGCTTCGACCCGTTTTTCCACGACTTCTTTGCCCCATACATAGTTTATCCCTATAAGAAAAAACTCCCCTACCTCGGCTCCGGCGTCATAATTAACTCTGACGGATATATCCTGACAAACTATCACGTCATTGAGGGGGCGGAGAAGGTGCTGGTCACTCTGGTTGACGGACGTGAGTTCGAGGCAAAAATCCTGGACGCCGACAAAGTCGTGGATGTGGCAATGCTGAAAATCGAGGGCAAAAATTTCCCATCCGCAAAACTCGGTAACTCGGATGACATAATGATTGGCGAACCCGTTTTAGCAATCGGGAATCCATTCGGGAAACTCATCGAAGACCCGCATCCGACCGTTACAGCAGGTGTTGTGAGTGCTATCAAGCGCTCGTTTAATCCAGACCCAAGCCGTATGCGGGTATACACCGATATGATTCAGACAGACGCCTCAATCAATCCGGGGAATTCAGGTGGACCACTCATCAATGCCCTTGGTGAAGTCATCGGCATAAACACATTCATAATGTCGAAGAGCGGCGGTTCATTAGGGATAGGATTTGCCATACCCATAAACAGGGCGCGAGCGGTTGCAAAAGAGATTATGGCGCACGGGCATATAAGACCATTATGGCGGGATTTCGATTGTGTAAATCTAACGCCACATCTTGTCCGGGTATTAAATGCGCCGGACCTGCGGGGAACGGTGGTGCGACGAATGGAGCGAGGCGGTCCCGCCGAGGAATGCGGATTAAAAGTCGGCGACATAATCCGAAAAGCCGACGGGCGCGAGGTGCGTTCCTACACCGACCTTGCGGCATATTTCGCAGCGATGCAAGTCGGCGAGACCTTAGAACTCAGCATCCTCCGAGACGGCAAGCCAGAGATACTCAAATACACCATCCACGAGTACAAGCCCTGATTTCCGGCGATTTACCGGTGACTCCAATGTAATCAAGTGGTCGGTTTGAGGAATTCTTAATCAAAGTTAAGGCACGCAAGAGACCATCAAAAGTCAGAGTTATATTGAGGTAAAACTATGAAATCTTTTGAGAAAGGATTCATAGAAAGTCAGGCGATCACACAACGCTTCCTCCGTACCTTTCGGGCAATCGGAGAGTACAAAGGCAAGCAGGAACTGTTCACAAAGCAGTCCCCCCAAGTTCTGGAAACATTAAAGCGGGTAGCCATTATTCAAAGCACTGAATCATCCAATCGTATAGAGGGTATAACTGTTCCCTTGCAAAGGATCAGACAGTTGGTCGCTCACAAAAGCACCCCTCGAAACCGTTCCGAACAGGAAATTGCTGGATATCGAGACGTGCTTAACACTATACACACCAATCACGAACACATTCCTTTCACCCAAAATGTCGTTCTGCAATTTCATAGAGATCTCTACCAGTTTCTCCCCGGTGAAGGAGGACGATGGAAGTCAACAGATAACCTGATTACGGAGACCCTTGCCAATGGCAGCCGATTTGTGCGGTTTGAACCACTCCCCGCCCATTTAACACCGGATGCGATGGAAAATCTCCACAAGCGTTTCGATACACTCTGGAACCTCGGAGAAACAGAACCACTGCTTCTTATCGCAACTTACGTGCTTGATTTTCTCTGCATCCATCCATTCAGGGACGGCAACGGACGCATAGCCAGGTTGCTGACACTGCTTCTGTTATACAAAGCCGGGTATGAAGTGGGGCGCTATATCAGTCTTGAGCAGATTGTTGAACGCACCAGGGAAACCTATTATGAAGCATTATACAAGGCATCCATAGGCTGGCATGAAAATAAGCATTCACTTCTCTCCTGGTGGGAATATTTCCTCGGCATTATGCTTCTTTCCGCCTACAGGGAATTTGAGCACCGCGTTGGAATGATATCCACCGCTCGTGGTGCCAAGAGCGAAATGGTAATCGGTGCCATTGAGCGATTACCGCCCCAGTTTCGTTATGCAGATATTGAGAGTGCCTGCCCCGGAGTGAGTCGCCCTACTATCAAGCGTGTCCTTGCCAGCTTACGTAAACAAGGCAGGATAAGATGTATAAGAGCCGGCAGAGACGCTTTGTGGAAGAAAATGGGATCATAAAGCCGTTAATGGTATCACAAAGCTATCTTGTGATACCTTTTCTCACTTACGACCAAAGTTTTCAACAAGGTAAGTTAAGCACCTGAAAAACATCCGTTCACTGCACTATTTAAGATGCAAGTCAGAGAGACCTTAGAACTCGGCATCCTCCGAGACGGCAAGCCAGAGACACTCAAATACACCATCCACGAGTACAAGCCCTGAAGGGTGGGGGGCAGCGGCGCGGAGCGATGTGATACCTTCTGCGGCGGCTCGCGCTGCCGCTATCGTCGTGATTAAGGGCAAATCACGAATCAGGGCGTTTGAACGGATTTGATAATTCATTAGCCACGGTGTATCTATCGGTTGTAACTTTCTCCCCTTTCCGTGAGCAGAAAATAGTCCTTGCACAACTTCAAGAAATCTATACATATATAAAGCGGTAGTTGTTGCTATTGGCATCATACGGTCTACAAATCAAACGAAGGTGAACTGGGCAGTGGCCCCTCAGAATTTGGAGAAACATTTTCACCCTGTTAAAGAAAAGAGCAAAAGTGATAGCATGTAACAGGAATGCCTTCTGATGAAAATTACCGAACTTATCTGGTTAGATGATGTTATAGAGAAAATCGAAACTAAACATCGGGTTACACTTACAGAAGTTGAGGAAGTCTTTGCCGGGAAGCCGAAAGTTAAAAAGATGCACAGAGGACACTTCCGTGGAGAAAATGTTTATATTGCCCTGGGACAGACAAAGGCAGGTCGCTATTTGACTGTGTTTTTCATCCATAAGAGGACTTACGAAGCACTGATTTTGAGTGCTCGTGATATGGACAAAAAGGAGCGAAAAAGCTATGCCAGAAAGTAAAGAACAAATCCATCAACGTGATTCTTTGCCAGAAAATTTTGGGTCGCTCAAAGAGTTCTGGGCATTTTGGGATACCCATAGCGCGGGCGACTACGAAGACTTTATGGAAGATATTGATGTCCAGATAGACCTACGCTCCA
>CAZGKP010000026.1:0-24113 GCA_964526215.1 uncultured Candidatus Sumerlaeota bacterium | reverse complement strand
CCGTATGTCTCGATGCACGGCAGCACACAGCGGATGGTGGATTATTTGGTGGACGCCTTGATGGAGCGCGGCGTTGACGTAAAGCCCTTCAAACTCACCGTTACGGACACGGGGAAGCTGGCAATTGCGCTTGTGGATGCGGCGACGATTGTGCTGGCATCGCCAACGGTTCTTGCAGGGGCGCACCCGAAGGTCATTGCCGCCGCCGCTCTTGCAAATGCCTTGAGACCGAAACTGAAATTCGGCGCCATCATCGGTTCCTACGGCTGGGGAGGCAGAATGGTTGAGCAAATAAAAGCGATGCTTACAAATCTAAAGGTGGAACTACTCGAGCCGGTTTTAATCAAGGGACTGCCCGAAGGGGATGATTTTAAGGCATTAGACGAGTTGGCTGATACAATACTCAATAAACACAAAAGTTCGGAAGTAAATTAAAAAAAGGGGTGAAAAAAATGAGGGTTTTTCAACCTGCAGAAGTCGTTCAATTCGCCGTAAGGATTGAAGAAAATGGGGAAAGGTTCTATCGCGAAGCGGCAAAGTCGGTAGAGGATAAAAAAGTGGCGGATATTCTGACTTTTCTTGCAGATGAGGAAATCAGGCATAAGAAACTGTTTGAAGATATGCTTTCAAAGGTCGAAAGGTATGAACCCCCGGAGAGTTATCCGGGGGAATATTTCGCATACTTGCACTCTTATACTGACAGCCACATCTTCAGCAAGGATAAGGGTTTACCCTATGCAATCAAACAAATGAAGAACGCTCCGGAGATTGTGGAATTTGCCATAGAGATAGAGATTGCGTCTATACTTTACTATACCGAGGCGAAGAATCTGTTGCCCGATAGTCAACAACCCATAATGGACAAAATCGTGGCAGAAGAGCGCAAGCACTTTGCCAACCTGATGGATATGAAGAAGAAACTTTAAGAATCATAATTTCGGGCGGGAAAGTTTTTCCCGTGCCCGATTGATTAAATAGAAGGGGGATAAAAAAATGGGCGTAAAAGGTAGAGAAATCGTTGGGATGGATGTGGGCAAACTTATCGAGTTGCTCAATAAGGCTTTCGCCGATGAATGGCTGGCATATTATCAGTACTGGGTTGGCTCGAAGGTCGTAAGGGGTCCGATGAAGGAAGCCGTCATTGCCGAACTCGTCCAGCACTCCGCAGACGAACTTCGCCACGCCGGTCTGCTCACGGACAGGATAATTCAGCTGGGCGGAACGCCAATCCTCAAGCCCGAGGACTGGTATAAGCTCACCAACTGCGGATATGATGCGCCGGAAGACCCATCCGTGAAAAACATCCTCGAACAGAACGTCAAAGGTGAGCGCTGCGCAATCGAGGTCTATAATGCATTGCTTGAAACCACTGCACACAAAGACCCGGTAACATACAACATCGTCCTGCAAATCCTGCAGGACGAGGTGGAGCACGAAGAAGACCTCCAATCGCTGTCTGAAGACTTGGATGAGATGCTGAAAATGCGATAAACATAAACTCAACAGGCTCAACGGACAACTGACAACTGACAACTGACAATTAACTAAATGGGGATAGATTTATGAAAAAATGACGGAAAAGAACATGAGCGATGCGTTTGCGGGCGAAAGCCAAGCGCATATGAGGTATGCCATATTTTCAGATGTGGCAAAGAAAGAGGGCTTCGGGAACATCGCCCGACTCTTCAAGGCAATATCATTTGCTGAACTCGTTCATGCCAGCAATCACCTCGGCGAGCTGGGAATCATAAAGAAAACCACCTACAACCTCCAGTCAGCTATTGATGGTGAAAATTACGAAGTCGAGGAGATGTATCCCGCCTTCATCTCGGTGGCAAAATTGCAGGATGAAAAGGGCGCAATTAAGAGCTTCGATTATGCCTTCAAGGCAGAAAAGATACACTCCGGGATGTATCAGAAGGCAAAACAGGCAGTGGATGCAGGCAAAGATGTCGAGCTTGGCAAGGTGTATATCTGTCCCGTCTGCGGATATACCCACGAAGGCGAACCGCCGGACAACTGCCCCGTCTGTGGTGTCCCGAGAGAAAAATTCGTCGCTTTCTGATTCGACACGTGGGTGATGAAAAAAAAATCTATCTATAAGGAAGCCGGGAAACTATGAATTTAATTTTGCTTTTTTCTGCATTCCTGGTTTCCTTATGAAATTTTTA
Organism: uncultured Candidatus Sumerlaeota bacterium; assembly: GCA_964526215.1. Lineage (GTDB taxonomy): Bacteria > Sumerlaeota > Sumerlaeia > MWCT01 > MWCT01 > CAZGKP01. The sequence goes on along the minus strand of CAZGKP010000026.1, from coordinate 21,942 downwards.
TGTAACGGCGTATTGTAATTTTTTGACCGCTTTGAGTTCAATATCAAGGTTAAGTTCATAATAAGGGAGGTGAACGGTTATGATTAGCCCCAAAATGCAGGAAGAACTTAACAAGCAGGTGCAAGCCGAGATATATTCGGCGTATCTGTATCTATCTATGTCGGCATACTGCTCCTCAATCAACCTGGACGGATTTGCCCACTGGCTCTTTATCCAGTCGGAGGAGGAGATGGTGCACGCCCTAAAGATTTACAACTATATCAATGAGCAGGGCGGACGGGTGAAATTACTTCCAATCCAGCAGCCGCCGGCAGAATTCAAATCTATCAAAGATGTCGCCGAACAACAATATGCCCACGAGCAAAAGGTAACCGCCCTCATCAACAAACTGGTGAATCTCGCCAACGATGAAAAAGACCACGCCACAAACATTTTTCTCCAGTGGTTTATCACCGAACAAATCGAAGAGGAAAAGAGCGCCAGCGACATCGTGCAGAAACTTGACATCATCGGGGAATCTGGCAACGCCCTTTATATGCTGGATAAGGAGATGGGCGCCAGACAGTTTCATCCCCCCGCAGAACCCATTGGTGTATGAAATCCTGAATAGTGAATAGCGAATTATGAATTGTGAATTCGGGAGGTGATTACGATGAAATTTGCCGAAATACTCAAAGGTGCTGAAGTCGAAGGTAAGGAAAAACACGTCCCCGTCATCGAAATTGATAAGGGGCGTGGAGAAGCAGGCGAAGACATCGTCCGCGTCATTGTGGGCAAGGAAGTCCCGCATCCAAACACCGTCGAGCATCACATCGTATGGATTGAACTTTTCGGTGTGAAGAAAGACGGCAAGGTTGTAAACCTTGGCAGGGCGGCATTTGGTCCCTCATACACAAAACCCAATGTGCGGTTTCAGGTGCCGGTATCGGAGTTCAAGGCATTTTGTGCACTTGCCTATTGCAACATACACGGGCTCTGGCAGAACTGCATAGAAGTCGAATAATACCGCAAAGGAGACGGCTCTGCCGCAATTTTATGCCGAACCGTCTCTTATCTCTCGCAAAAATCACCCACATATACACCGCAGGCAGAGCAAGAGAATAGCGAATTACGAAAGACAAAGAAGAAAGAAAATTTGTCATTCTTCATTTGCTATTTGTGATTTCCGTTTTCAGCCAATCTTCGCTACAGGATAAGTCAATGAACGCCCTCGTCAAAGCCAATGTTTGCCCCATGTAATGCGGGCGTAGGTGGAATAAATGAGAGAATCACCCCCATTAAGAGAACAACCAGAACGCGAACCCCGGTTCAGCGAAGAGCAATACAAGATGTTAATGCGATGCTCCAAAAAGAAGGATATGTCCGAGTGGAACAAATGGCGCGAAGAGAGCGACGAAGAAATCCTTCTGGAAGACGCAAACTTTCAAGAAACCTACTTGAAAGGCGTAAATTTTAAAGAAGCTTACTTGAAACGCGCAGACCTTTCTTATGCAGACCTTGAGGGCGCAGATCTTGCTCTCGCCGTTATGCAGGAAGCAAATCTTATGGAAACCTACGCGCAAGGCGCACGTCTTCTTGGCGCCCACCTCAAGGGCACAAATTGTGCTCTTGCTCGTATGAATAAGGCTATATTTAGAGGAGCTCATCTTGAGGGTGCAATTCTTGAGGATACTTATCTCAAAGATGCAGTGCTTACAACAGCTTATTTGAACGATGCGAGTCTTAAAGGCGCTGATATGGAGGGATTAAAAGCCAAGTGGGCACATTTCAAAGGTGCAGATTTTACCCGCACCAATTTGCGAGGTGCTGACCTTTGTTATTCTCATATGGAAGGTGCAAAGTTCTTGAAAGCTATTCCGGACGGTGCAGACCTTCGTACGGCTCACCTGGAATATGCTGAATTTCTCGATACTTCTCTAAAAAATGCAAATCTTGAAGAGACTCACCTGGAGGGAGCGAAGCTTGAGGGGGTTGATATGCGTGGCACTCGGTTTGCAAAAGCGAGTGTGGATGGTCAGACGCTTATCTGGGGTTGCAGGATTGATGAAAAAACTGACTTCACAGGAGTTGGCCTGGATGCCGCCCGCATTGAACCTAAACTAAAACCTCTCCTACAATACAATATTCGGCGATTGCAATGGGAAAGATGGTATGGAGAACATCATTGCCGTAAATTTCCAGTTTCCCTTTTTTGGTTTGTGTCGGATTATGGGCGCTCTACCAGACGGATTGTTTATGCCTTCTTTATCCTGTCAATTGTGTTTGCCGGTATTTACTATGTTCTGGGATTCTTTTTCCCACCCGGACCTGTTTCCAACTTATTCAAGGTTGGAGTGGTGCGTGTGCCTTGGTGGTTGGTTCCTTTAAGGGCGATTTACTTTTCTATCGTTACGATGACCACGCTGGGGTTTGGAGATATGTATGCCAATGCCCAGAGCGTTTGGGGATACTTTCTGCTGATGTTTCAGGTGTTACTCGGTTATGTATTGCTTGCAGCTTTAATAACGCGTCTCGCCATTCTATTTACAGCACCTGGTCCGGCAGGCAGAATGGATGAGCGAAAGACCAGCTGTCGGTATTTCAGACAGATGTTAAGGGTAGAGGGGAAAATACTCTGTCGCTGGCTCCGGGCAAAATGGCGGCATCTTTGGCGATAGGTCGGTTAAGAATTATGCAGGGTAAAGCATTCAGCTGCATTGTCCATAAGCAATGGGACACAATGCACCCAAACGCTTATCGGGTAAGATTCCTAAACCAGTTCAAGGTCGTAGAGTAAACCGGGTAATACAAATCCCCGAGGATGGGGAATTTGCTTGAGTTTCCCATCCCTGATACCTTATCTTTATTTTGTATGTAACCCTAAAATGGACATCGAAATGAGCGACTTGTTTGAAGCATTGTTGGAGAGTCAGATTAACGTCAGGCAGAGGAATATCCTTAAATCTCCGAAAAGAGGCGGTTCTTCCGATATAGACGCGGTCCCATATTTAGGGGAATTGGGTGTAACAATACAGGAAAAACGGCAACCGATACAATTCACGCCTAATATAAATGAACATATACATCGGTGGGCGCCGTATGTTCAGGGTTTCTCTGCTTCATTTGTGCAATCCATATTGGATACTTACGGCTCTGAATATGATTCTCCAATCATCCTCGATCCATTTGCAGGATGCGGAACGGTTTTGGTGCAGGCAAAGCTAAATGGCTATGAATCATACGGAACAGAATTGAATCCACTTCTACAATTCATTGCAAATACGAAGCTCAATTGCTGGGATATTTCGCCGTACTTTCTTTTGAAGATTTACAATTCATTACCGAAGGATAAACGCTCACCCTCACCGGCTTTTTTGAAATCCCATTCCCACTTCAAGCCGGGTGTATTGAGAAACCTGGGAATTATTAAGGGAGGTATTGAATCAATAGAAATTAAGAATGAGAAATTAAAAAAGGTGAAAGATTTACTCTTATTGGCTTTTTCTTCAATTTTAATTGACTGTAGTAATCTTAAAAGAAGCCCCTGTCTGGGCTATGGCAAAGGAAAGAGAATTTATGACACGGCGCCGTTTGTTTTGCTCGACCAGAAAATTCACCACATTGCAGACGATTTACGGATTATCCATAATGAATATCGGGATTTTATCCACACGCCCGGTAAGGTCATCCTGGCAAACTCGATGAAATATACACATACCCGAAAGTTTGATTTAGTTATAACATCACCCCCTTATATGAACGGGCTGGATTATGTGATGAATTACAAAATAGAAATGGGTTGGTTGGGTTTTGCAAATAGCCATAAAGATTTGAAAAATATTAAGGATGCTATGGTTGTTTGTGATAATGTTTCCAAAGGTCTTATTAACAATTTCCACACCTCAAATTCGACTTACACGAATGATTGGATAGAAGAAATTAAATCCAACATTGCGAAAAATATTGTGAAGAGAGGGAGCTATCGCCGGGAAGATATGCCATACATTGTTCATAAGTATTTTGACGATATGTATAAAACGATGAAAAATGTTACCTCTGCGCTGAATGTTGGCGGGCATTTTATTTTAGTAGTAGGGGACAGCTTAATTGCGGATGTCTATGTCCCGACGGATTTACTCATTGCAAAAATAGGGTTAGACCTGGGTTTACAAATAGAAAAAATAGAAAAAGCCAGAGAAAGAAGATCGGGACAGATTCGGAGTTACAAATTAAGAGAAACAATTATTACGCTTATTAAGGGGCGGTGAATGACAAATAATAATATTGGGTATCACGAAGAACCCAGAAATGGTGCTGGTATAAAGAGAGCCAAGACAACAAAACAACTCCGCTCATGGGAGATGCCCCGTGCCATGAAGGCTCTGGAAGCCCTCGATGCCGAGTTGGGCAAAATCGAGTTCCCCGGGCTGTATATCTTATTTGAAGGCAAACACAAGGTTTACATTGGCGAAGCAAAAAACATCTATAAGAGGACAAAAACTCACATCCAGCGACCCGAAGACAAAATCGCACACTGGCGAGACGTAATTGTAATAAATGATGGTCGTCCCGCTACCCAATCTGACTTTAATGATAGTGTTGTCCGCAAAGCATTAGAGCTATATTTAATAAGACTACTCAAGGCTAATAAATATGAAGTCGTCAGTCAGGGTGAGCCGCAAAAACTCAATTCAATTCAACGGTGGCTGGTAGAGTCGTTAAAAAGTGAACTGAATTTCTTCTTGCTCAAGAAAAACCTCATCACGCGAGTTCTTGAAGAACGGGGACAAGAAGAAGTGTTCGGTGATGAATTGATGAAAATTCTTCGGAAAAGCGGGCGCAAAATCCTCAAATGGGGGAAATACGAAAGTACCATTGACGGGCAAAAGGTCTTCATACGTCCGGGCAGCAAAAAACCCAGCGGTTGGCAAATTACTTTCCGGGGGCGTAAACCGGGAAGTTTTATTGACGCATTACAAAAGGGGAATGGATATCTCTTAGTCTCGCGGAACGGAGTTTTGTTAATACCACTCACGGAGGTGCAGAAAGTTATATCAGATAAAGCCACCTATCAACAAGATACCATAGATATCTGGATTACTTTCTCGGAAGAAACGGTAACATTAAAATACAAGCAAAATGTTATTGATGTAACCGAGTTCAAATTAATCAAATAGGGCATCCTCTCGGTGGGAACAATCCGAAAATCCACCTTAAAATGCCATCAGAACTGTCCAGCTTATGCCGAGGGCGCGCCATCGGTGGGGGGAGCATTACATCCTCATATATAGAAGCAGGATATGAAATTATTTTTTTTTAGCAAGGGGAGGTGAATAAAATGTTAGTTGTGGATAAACCTGCACCGGATTTTGAGGGAACCGCCTATCTGGACGGCAAGGTGACCAAAATTCGGCTCTCTGATTTCCGGGGGAAATGGGTTCTGGTATGTTTCTATCCGGGAGACTTCACATACGTGTGCGCAACCGAAGTTGCCGGCATAATAAAGGGTTACGAGAACCTGAAGCAAGTTGGTGCGGTGGGAATTGCCATTAGCGCAGATTCGATTCATTCCCATAAGGTATGGGCGGAGACGAGTCCCGCGATAACGGCTGCTCTGAAGGAGACGGGAAGAAAGTTTCCACCGATGCCAATGGTCGCAGACCCGACATTTGAAATCGGCGGGAAATATGGCGTTGTTGACGAAGATGCCGGAGTTGAGACCAGAGGCAGATTCATTATTGACCCCGATGGCATAGTCAAAGGCTACGAGGTATTGAATCCCACAGTCGGGCGGAATCTGGCAGAGACATTCAGGCAGTTAAAGGCATTCCAGTTCGTCAAAGAGACCGGCAAAGTTACGCCTGCCGGATGGAAGCCGGGAGAAGAAGGCATCGAGCCTTCGATAGAAAATGCCGGAAAGATCTAAAAATCCGCTCTCTCGAACTATAAGGCGAGGCAAGAAAAAAACCGGCGTTATCAAGTCCCTTTGGGAGTAATTTGCAAAGGGACTCTTTTTTCTTATAGCCCTAAAGCCGTCGAGGGAGGTTTTGCAGAACTGAGACAGTTAAACCTTTCTTTGTCGGGGATACTTCTTGACGTTTCTGTTTGGTCTGTCTTATCTCTGAGTCAACTTTTCCGAAATGTGTCAGCCGGAGTTTTCCTTCCTATGCAACCGCGGGAACATCAATTGGAGAGTATCGCCGGACACGGGATATTAAAACGCCTCGTTCGCCAGCTCGATAAACGTGGCTCGATGCCTCACGCTATGCTCTTTCACGGACCGGTTGGCATCGGGAAAAAATCATTCGCTTACGCCCTTGCAAAATTCATCAATTGCACCAGCGAACGTGGCTCGGTGGCTTGCGATTGCAACGCCTGCGCCAAAATATTCCGCGGCACTTACCTCGACCTCACCGTCCTTAAACCCGAAGGACCATCCGGCGTCATAAAGATAGAAAAAATCCGTGCACTCCAGGACAGCGCATTTATCACACCTATCGAGGCGCGAAAGAAAATCACTCTGTTTTTCGATGCTGAACGTATGAGCGCAGGCGCCGCTAATTGCATCCTCAAAATACTCGAAGAACCTCCCAAACACCTCGTCTTTATCCTCACAACAAGCAGTCCGCACAACCTTTTGCCCACGATTCGTTCCCGTTGTATGCCTTTTCGATTTTCACCGCTTCCGGTAAAGGAACTGAAGAGGTGGCTGGTGGAAAAACACAACATCGAGGAGATAGATGCAAAGATTGCTGTGCTGCTTTCGGAGGGGCGTCCTGGTCCCGCCCTCGAAATCGCAAAAGGCGATTTTCTCGAGCGCCGCAATAATATGATAAATGAACTCGACCTCTTTGAACGATATGGTTTTGCCGCCCTTTTCCGTGTGGCTGATAAAATAGCCGCAAACTCCGGCAATCTCGCCGGTGCCCTCAACAATCTACTTGTATGGCATCGCGACCTTATTGTGAGCCTCCTGGTGCCGGATGACAAATCCATCCTCATAAATTGCGACCACGCACCAGACATTATGCGGAAATCTGCTCACTGGTCTGTTGGTGGCTTATTTGAGGCATATCGCTCGATACTCGAGCGGCAGCCACTCGCTAACCGTATGATAAATCTGACTCTCGCCCTCCAGGTCATTCTGATGGACATCGGCACGGCATTAAAGAAAGCACCACTTTAGCCGGGATTTCTCCTCCCCGAGATACTATGTAGTTTATGCTCTTTTGTGAGGAATGCGGGCTAAGTGTTAAAAGCACCGACTCAAAATAGCCCGTAAACATTCATAAAGAAAAAGTTGCGACCCGATTAGGTCCTTTGGCTACCCACAATTTCTCCCGAGGAGACATTTTTTTGTTGTATATTGTCCGTATAACTAACATTTCACATAGTTAATTCTGGAAAATTTCGAGAGAAACTCTTTACGGAAAATCTATTATGTGGAGGTCTTTGCTATGAAACGTTTCATTATGGTGGCATTCTTTATTCTTATTGCCTGTGTTATTTCTGCTGAAAATCTTTACCTGAACGGGAGTTTTGAAAATCCCGGAAGCGGCTCCTGGCCCCAGTATTGGAAACCAAGCAGTAATGGGTTCACGAGTAATGGAGTTGCTGAATATATAACAACCGGCGGGGCTGCTGACGGAACGGATTTTGTGCGCCTCAGGGTAACTTCAACCGCAGGCTCCAAATCTCTGCCATACTGGTATGGAGATTCTAACTATCAAATCCAGCCCAATTGTCGTTACCGCCTTACATTTTCCTATAAGCGTAGCGCCGACGGCATTGACCGTATGGTGATGATATTGGAATGCGGTTCTGCGGGATGGGGCAACACCGCCTTGGAATGGTGTGGTTCGGATTACTTCGATTGGTCCTTATACGATGGCAGCCAGTCCGTGGGCGTCTGGCATGAGCGCAGCAAAGAGTTCTCAACTTCTCCCAATGGTATGTGGAATAAGGGGTGGGGTTTTATGTTCTTCGCAGAAGAACCCCTCTTGGGTGGTACTATGCATGTAGGCGACACCCTCGACTATGATCATTTCCAGATGGAGTTACTCGAGATCTATAAAACCGCAACTCTCACCATTCCCGTAATCACGGGTAATGCAGTCACTTACGATTATACGAACACCGATGTGAGGATAAAATTCCATAGCAACTCGCAAGGGGACGACCATACCGTGGAGAAAAAAGAGGGTAACGCCCCAGGGCTGACCGACCCCTCTCTTAACAAATATTGGGTAATCGGTAATCTCAGTGGCACCTTTTCATCAACCCCTACTTTTTTCTATACGGATGCCGAGCTGGCAGCGACGGGGATGTCTGAATTCAACCTCCAGCTGGCACGCAAACCTGATGGAGGTGAGTGGACATCCGTGTACTCGGTTGTGGATACAGGTGCCAACTCAATCACCACAAGCAGTCCCGTCTCCAGTTTTTCCACATGGGCTGTTGTTGAGAAGAGCACATCGGCTTCCATATGGCTTTTATACAAATAAGTCCTAAGAGGGTTCAGTGTTTCAATCGCTTAGTCCACCTCAGGTGGCGGGAAAGACTCGACCAATTTTTTGACGTCTGATTTTTGAATGGCAACAACAATATCTACATCGTGAGTAGCGCGTGGTTCTCCCTGCAAGCTTGAAGCCAGAGAACCCGTCAGTATATATTGTATACCTGCATTCTCAAGTGTTTGAACGACTTTTTTTAATAATTCCTGTTGTGACATTTATCCGGCCGTTTCAGGAGTAACCCGTGAAATTCATCCTCGGAGAGGTCGGGGAACCTTTTACGCAGACCATAGGCGAAAAGTTGGCGGACAAAATCAGACATCTCGAGAGCCTTTAGCAATCTCTTTTCAGGAGACATTTCCCGAAGCACTTGGATGTATATCTTATGATTTTGTTGCTTTTTTAAGTTCACAGTTTTCCCCAAATCTTATTGATTGTTCCAATCTTCCGACAACTACTGCCTCTCATAAAGCCCCGCTATAAATCAGTGTTTGGGCAAAGTGCCAATAATTTTGGGTGGGTTTACCCGAGGTATATGATGTAAAGCCTTATACTTTAACTCAACCAATGTGAGAATTTATCTCTCGCAATTCTACACAGACGAATGTTCCAATATGCAAATGATTGACAGTAAAGCGATTACTCGTGTTTCCAGTGGTTAAGGTTGTATCTATGCACTTGCATTGTATTTATGGGATGCACGTCTGCCTGAAATCAAGGTAAAATGCGCGTATGATTCGATTTCTGGTGTTCTTTGGAACGGCGGAGGTTTTCAAGGGTAATCGCATCATCTGGCTTTATGTCGAGGACACGCTTCCAGAGTCGGCGGGCCTCGGCTCTGCGTCCGGTGCGTGCATACAGGATGGCTAAATTGTTCAGGGCGGCTACATTGTCGGGATGACGCCGCAATAGCTCGAAGTAAAGCGCCGCCGCCCGTTCCAGCGACTCCGGGTCTTTCGCTCCACGCACCTCATAAAGGTCTGCGAGGAATAAATAGGCGTCGGGCGAAGCGGGCGCACGATGCATCGCTTCTTGAAAGGCTCTAATTGCCTCATTTTCTTTTCCGAGGGCACGCAACGCTATTCCTCGATAAATGTATGAAGGTGCATAATCTGGATTCAGGGAAATGGCTTTCTCGGCGAGTTTGAGTAATTCTTTAGCGGAGTCTCCACGCTTTACATTTATCTCCATTAAACCTACGAGTGCGCCGAGTTGCTGCGGACTTCGCATCAGTGCCTTTTTGAATGCATCAGCCGCCTCGTCTATCTTGCCCTGCGCAAGTCGAAGCCGCCCCTCCAGCACGGCGTTGTAAGATGATGCGGGCAATGCGGAATTTGCCTTTTTCAGCGCCACCTCTGCCTTACTAAATCTTCCGGTTGCTATGTATATTTTTATGTATGTTTGCTGCTTCTTGAGATAAAGCGAAGAGGAATCCGGGACTGATGCGGCATCCAGTATTGCCGCGGCATCCAGCATTGCCGCGGCATCTTTGTATTTGCCGCGTGCAAACAAAATCTGCGCATATATGATGCGAGCCTGCGGGTTTTCGGGACTCTTTTTCACGGCATCTGCCCAGAGTGTTTCGGCATCTTTCCAGACGGCGGCACGGCGGAGCGTGAGACCTGCAAATAGAATTATGACCATTACACCTGCTATCCCGGCGAGCCTTCTGTAAGGTCGCAGGAGCGGCAGTGGCTGAAAATCCTGCACCAGCGCACTCGCCATAATCGCAAGTCCCACCGATGGGATATACAGGAATCGTTCCGCCATCCATAAACCGAGCGGAAATATATTCATCACCGGGAATAGAAACACCAGAAACCACAGCACGCCTGCAAAATATAAACTCTTCTTTACAAATAGCCATACGGAAAGCGCTACCGTCAGAGTTAAAAAACATAATGCGGAAATTACGCGGGGTGCCAATAGCATTGTTTCAACAGCGAAGAATCCTGTATAATCGCAGCGCAACCCCACGGGCACAAGTGTCAGCCACACATAGCGGCAAAAGACCTTTGGCATCGTGAGCCAGGTGCTTGCCGAACTGCCAGAGGGATATGCGGGGACTTCTATCCCCTTGACAAATAAAAATCGCAAAAGTAGGTAAAGCGCACCTACAACAAAAAACGGAACGAGACTATATATCAGATGCGCAAGACGGTTTCTCGCCCATAGGCGCGGCGATTGTTCATCCGAGCGCACATAATTAACCCCTATCACGGCAATCGGAAACATTAAAACCAGCTCCTTCGACAAAAGCCCCAAAAGAAATAAAATAAGCGCCACAATTGTGTAAAATCGCCGGTGGGTGCACGCGCCTTCTTGTGCCTCAAAAAAGAACAATAACGCGCCAAATATGAAAAGTAGCGCCAGCAAATCCGTCCTGCCAGAAATAAAACTCACAGATTCTGTATGCACCGGATGAACCGCAAAGACGAGCGCGCCAAACAAGGCGGCAATCTTATTCGCCTTCAATAGCCAGATGAGAAAGAGATAACAGAGCACAGTATTTGCCCCGTGCATAAGTATATTCAACAAATGCCACCAGAAAGGTCGGAGACCGAATGCCGCATACTGGTACGTATTCAGTATGGTAATGATGGGGCGATAGAAGGTGATTTGCGGCGTCTCAAAGGCTTTGAAGAAAAACTCGCTTCCAAATGCAAGCGGGATATTCTTGAGCGACTTTATCTGCGGATTGTGGACAATGAGGAATTCATCATCCCACAAAAACTCGCCTGTCACCGATGGCAAAAAAACCACCAGCGCAATAAGCGCAATGAACAAACCATAAAGCGTTGCCCTATTCATTATTCTGCAGTTCATTTGTGCGGGTGATAACCGCTGCTGACTTTGAAGATAGTTGGGTTCAATAATATGTTTCGGGAGCAGTGATGACCGATTCCGAGTGCGGGAAAAATTTCAGCACCCGGCGACCCTGCCCATCCACCACATAAAGCGCACCGATAGAATCAAAATCTAATGCATCAATCCTCACATCTGGTGCGCCTGCCGTGCCTTTATCAAAATTGATGCCTCCCAGATACTTGCCGAAGGGCGTGAAAAATTGGATGCGCAAACCCCCTCTATCGGCAACGGCAATTCTTCCCTCGAAACTGGCGGCAATTGCATAAGGGAACATAAATTGCCCTCGCCCTTTACCCTTCTCGCCGAAACGTCGCAGGAACTTTCCACTTTGCGCAAAGACCTGCACCCGATGATTATCCGTATCTGCAATGAATACCTCGCCGCCTTCTCCGAGAGCGAGTCCACGCGGGCGATTCAACTCGCCTGCGCCCCTCCCAAACTTGCCCCACGATGTTTTATACCTGCCCTGGAATGAATATCGGCTAATGCGACTCTTTGGGGAATCTGAGATGAAGATAGAGCCATCGGGAGCGGCGGCTATTGCGGCGGGAAAATCAATGCCTTTATCTTCTGCGCGGGGTTTATGCAAGGGACCGAGCAGTTTTCCCGCACAGTCAAAGGAGAAAACGCGCCGGGTATCAAGGTCTGCCACAAACACATCGCCAAAAGGGGTGATTGCCAGTGCGCCGGGTCTGTGAAGTGCATTCGGAGTCTTTATAGCTCCGCCTATTCTGCGCAAAAACCTCCCCCGAACACCGTATACCTTGATGATACCCTTGCCTGCATCAGAAACATATATGCGATTATGTCTATCAATGAAGATGCCGGTCGGCTCCGAGACCAGTTCCGGGCGATTGCCGTGCGGAACGAAAATTGTATAAGGCTTTTCTGGTGCAGCCTCGGGCTTATACACAAGGATGCGTGGGGGCGAGCTGTAGTAAACGGTTTCGCCGTCCGGTGTTATGAAATATTCCCTTGCCCGGAGCGGGAAAGTGGTCGCTCCAATAATGCCAATCAGGAAAATCCGGCGAATCAACTTATATGCCAGATTTTTCACCCCTGTCACCTCCCGCGCGCAGATGCTCCCCATATATATTTATGAATCTGGAGATTGAGGCGAATAGGGAGGTGTGCTTTGAGAATCCAATCTGCAAGGATGTCGGGTTTCATTTGACTGAACTCCGGGGAGAACAACACCATTACTTTCTCGGTGAGGTTATACTGTCGCACTATGTCGAGTGCGCGCTCAAAGTCAAGCCTATCCGTAATCACAAATTTAACCTCGTCGTGCGGGCGGAGGTGTTTGAGGTTTTCCCAGCACATAAATTGCTCCATACCGCTGCCGGGGCACTTCACATCCAGTATAATAATCACCTGTTCGGGCACTCCGTTGATGGGAAGTGAGCCATTGGTTTCGAGTAGAACCGAAAAGCCCTCGGCAAGGAGGCGTTGCATCAGTCCATAGACCTCGGGCTGGAGGAGGGGTTCGCCGCCGGTTATGAGGACGGTGTGCAGCCCGGTCTTAAGGCAAAAATCGAGCACCTGCGGGATGGTGAGTTCCTCTTTTACCTCCCGCGCATAGGGTGTGTCGCAGAAAGTGCAATTCAGGTTGCAACCCGTAAGGCGGAGGATGACGCAAGGTTCGCCAGCGTGGCTCGATTCCCCCTGAATTGCCGGATACATTTCAGAAAATTTAAGCATCTTATTATATTTGAAAAAAATCTTATCCTTTCCCCGGATAATTTACAAGGAAAGCCGTCTTTTTTCTCACATAACCCTAATCCTTCAGTTTTGAGCTCACATAGAGCACGTAGAGAAAACGGGATATTATGAAAACTTCGATTAGAACTTTGCCATAATGCAGTTTCTCTATTCCACTTACTTTTTGAGAAGATCCCGCCGGATGAGTTTGATGGTCTTGACCGCCTCTTTACTTGCGGGGTCTCGGGCGAGGATAGCCCGGGCTTTTTTTAGCGATTCATCGTAGCGCTGCATCGCCCCCAGTGCCCGTGCAATGGCATTTTGAATATTTTTGCTTGAATGTTTTAGGTGCTCGGCTTTCAGCAAGAATTTTAACGCTTTATCAGGCCGAGGCGGCTCTCGCTTTAGATAGAGGCTGCCAAGGTAGTAATAAATTACATAGAGTGTTTTGAAGTTTTCCGGCATACAGGTAGCGGCGCGAAGCAGGGCTTCTTCCGCCTTATCAAGGTCGGGGTTGCGCTTCTCGCCACACAGCATTGCATAAATGGTGTAAGATGCAAAATCGTGGGGGGCTTTTTTAACCGCCATTTCCAAGTTTTTCAGGGCTTTGTCCTCATACTCTCTTGCAAGCTCAAGGTGATGTGCGGATTTAATAAAATCACCCTTTGCACGATATGCGTTGCCCTTGACGAGATGGTCTTTGCGCGCATTGCCATACACGGCACCGAGGGACGAATATATGTTGGGGTTTCGGGGATTCTGTTTGAATTCAGCCAGCCATAGTGAGATTCCTGAATGCCAGGCATGGTTGCGCATAATCGTCCTGACCGAATAAAAGGATAAGATAATGATTATGCCGATGAGGGCGGCGCGTGCATAGCGCTTTTTGCTGCGCAATCGGGCATACAAAATGCCCACAAGCAGACAATACCCTGCAGATGGGAGATAGAGAAACCTCTCGGCAATAAAATCTCCAAATGGGATGATGTTTGAAAAGGGAAATATCGTAATGGGAATGAACAGTAAGGGATAAGCAATCTCCTTTTTGTGCACAACCGCCCATACGGTGATGGCTCCATATACTATGACAAAGGCAAGCCCGATGAGGGACCAAATCTCAAGAATGCTATGCGGCTGCTCCACCCACACCGGTCCAAAAATACGCACCGGGAAATTGTAATCTGCACTCATAGTTAGGGGAAATACCAGAAGATGCACATAAACCAATCCCCCGACACACATCGCCGCCAGCCGCTGTAGCGTGCCCTCTTTACCGAAATACCACTGCGAGCGCAAAATACCCAGCACCTCAACTACCCGCAGGCGGATAATGAGATAACATAAAAATACCGCACCGTAAGGCAGGAGGCGGATGAGAGCGGATTTCAGGAGTGAAAATTGGAAATTGGAAATTGAGAAATGAGGGCAGGGATCTGGCGGCAAGGGGCGGTTTTTCGCCCTCGCTCTTTCACGTGTCCCCATAAACCAGTCGGTTAAGAGCATAATAGGCGGCAGTGTGATTGCACTCTCCTTTGATAGGAGCGCTGCGAAAAACGAAATGTAAGACAGAATGCGAAATGGCGTATAGAGATGCTCCTTGTGGTACTCTCGGACAAACAAAAGGAGCGACACGAAACAAAAAAATGCACCCATTGACTCTGCACGCCCAACGAGCGATGTTACTACCTCCACGTGAACAGGGTGTGCCGAGAAGATAAGGGCGGTTACAAAGGCGACCATATCTTTTCTGAATAGTCGCCGCACCACAAAGAATAGCACCAGCACCGCACCTACATGGAATGCAATATTTGTAAGGTGAAACAGCAGCATCTCAACGCGGTCGTTGAAATTCAAATCGGCAAATTCACTCGGTCGCAAACTACGACACCAGTCTAAAAGATACGTAACTTCAACAAGGGGGCGATAAAGCGAAAGCTGGGGATTGTGTGGCGGATAGGGATGCGTAAAGAGGGCAAAGAATTTGCCTGGTTCCTGCACGTATGGATTACGAATGATATATTCGACATCGTCGTATGTGAACCTGTTTGTTAATGTGTTGGCGAAAAGCAGGATGTTAAAAAAGATAAGTATATAGACCTGCTTGCGCAGAGGCGTGAAAAAGGGCTTCTTCTGTGACTTCGGGGGCTTTAGCAATATGCCCTTATTCTTCAGCGACCTCGACTGCAGTGCCTTTTTCAATCTATCGTTCCTGTTTGTAAAATTTAGCGTTGCAGGTTACGGAAATTGTGTATAAATATCTCTTCGATAAAAGTTAATTCGCCGGGGCGGATAGAAAAAATGTGGATTTTGTTTTTTCACCCGACGCAGAATTTATCCGATAGGATTTCCATAAACACAAAATAGCAAAATGGAAAAGAGAGAGAAAAAGCAAGTGCAAATGAAGCGGCGTGCAATCTGGGCAGTGGTGATTCTGGCTGCGGTGGGCACCTTTCTTTTATGGCGTGGCAAGTCTTATTTCTTCGTCCCATATATACTTTGTGTCTATTTCCTTTCTGGGATTTTTGTGTATCCACTGATACTTCGTCCCGCTGACCTTGTTGCGCGGGGATTTACGTACGGTTCAATATGGCTCATCACGCGGGTTGTTTTAACGTTTGTTTATTTCTTGGTGATAACGCCCATTGCCCTGTGGTTCAAATTGCGCAGACGTGACCGCCTTGAGCTAAAATTCCCCGGAGAAGCCAAATCCTTCTGGCATCACCGAAGCCCCGATGAACAAATCCCCACCTGCCGTAAACAGTATTGATGCTGCTCCGAAAATAAAGGGGAGTCAGTTGTCCATTGTCCGTTGCTGTCCATAGAAAGTGGCGATTGATTTTCCTACCAGAAACGGATTTGCAATGTTTGTTGATTATGTAAAAATCCACGTCAAGGGTGGCGATGGCGGGAACGGGTGCGTAAGTTTCCGTCGGGAGAAATATGTCCCGCGGGGTGGTCCCGACGGCGGTGATGGCGGCAATGGCGGTTCTGTCTATCTCGAGGCAGATGTAAATCTTGCCAGCCTTTTAGATTTACGTTATCGTCCTCATCGCGTGGCGGGACGCGGTCAGCACGGCAAGGGGAAAAATATGCATGGTCGCAACGGTGCTGACGTAGTCCTGAGAGTGCCGCTCGGAACGGTTGTTACAGAGGGCGACCGCCAGATTGCCGACCTCACCAGACTGGGGCAACGTTTCTGTGCTGCAAAAGGCGGGCGCGGGGGCAGGGGAAATCAGCATTTCGCCACATCTACACGCAGGGCACCGCGCATAGCCGAAAAGGGCTCATCAGGCAAGGAACGCACCCTCATCCTCGAACTGAAACTCATTGCAGATGTAGGGCTGGTGGGACTCCCCAATGCCGGTAAATCCACCCTACTTGCGCACCTCACCCACGCCACGCCTAAAATTGCATCTTATCCGTTTACGACCCTTCACCCAAACCTCGGTGTCTATGAATGTGCCTCAGGTAAACGGATTGTTTTCGCCGACATCCCCGGTTTAATCGAGGGGGCAAGCAAAGGTGCTGGGCTTGGAGACCGATTCCTGCGCCACATTGAACGCACACGCATCCTGGTTCACATTACGTGTTTTGACAATCAGAGTATGAACTTCGACAGCCTGTGGGAAAAATATGAACTCCTCCAGCAGGAACTTGCCACATATAACCCCGAACTTGCCCGGAAACCACAAATAGTCGCCATAAACAAGATAGACCTTGCCTCCGAAGAAATAGTGAAGGACATTGTGGAGAAGTTCAAAAAGCGCCAGATCAGTGCAATTCCCATCTCCGCCATCCACGATGTCGGTCTGACAAATCTGCTTGCCCGAATCGAAGGCACTTTTGAGACATTGAATCAGACCGAATCGAAAAAGGGGCGTAATGAAGCCCCTTCCCCCGTAAGGCACCTATAATTACGCCGACAACAGGTTTCCCCCCTCAAGAGAGCCGTAATGAACAAAAGTCCGGTGAGTGTTGTAAGTGCCGCGTCTCGGCAGAGACAGATTCCGGTTTTTTTCAACCGTCCCTGGGGTTGCAGAGTGTCAAATTGAGTAAAAAAAGTTAAAAAGTCATTGACAGGGGGGACAGATAAGGTGGATTGTTGAAACGTTTCAACAGATGGATTCGGCTCTCTTATATTTTCTTTCATCTCCCGATTTCTCCAAAGGAGGTAGAAACTATGAAACGGGGCTTTACGTTAATTGAGCTGTTGATTGTTGTAGCCATCATCGCAATCCTGGCGGCAATCGCCGTGCCGAACTTCTTAGAGGCGCAAATCCGCTCGAAGGTCAGTCGCGCAAAAGCCGATATGCGCAGTATGATTACGGGTCTGGAGGCATACGCAGTTGACAATAACCAGTATCCGGTGGAATACACCGCTGCCCTGAACGGTCCGGATTCCGGCTGGTTTCGTTTCCCCCATATGGTGACAACGCCGGTAGCTTATCTCACAAAGGCATTTGTAGACCCATTTCGTATAAATGCGGACCCGAGTGATAATTTCACTCCGCCGAGTTTACCCGAAAAAGACCGAACCTTTATGTATATCCGTATATTACATACCGCAACAGTAGATTCTCGGTTCGATGGGAACGGGGGTGGCTCTGATTTGCCCAGTACTGATGCATCCCCAAGGTTAAACTGGTTTGGCAATTGGGCGATTTCGTCCTTTGGGCCCGATAAGATATGCGGCACAAAGGAATACAATTGGGCATTCGCCGGATTTATTTACGACCCGACGAATGGGACTGTCTCTGGCGGCGACATCCTGAAGCGCCAGAAAACCTATACCAAAGATAACTTCTAATATGCGCAAGAAGTCGACTTTAGATATTAGGTTGCCATAATTATTAGGTTGCCATAATCCACGTGAAATAGAAAGGAGGGAGTTGATAACTATTCGCCTATTAAACCCATATTTTACGGGTTCGTAAGAATTTGTTTGAAAGGAGACTATTATGAAGAAGACACTGATACTTTGCGCATTAATAATGCTTATGGTTGCTGTTGCGCTGGCTGCGAGAGATTACGTTTACTATGGTACCGTTGAAGTCGAGGACCCCAGCGAGACTCCGGGCGGTGTGGCTCTGAAGGCAGACGGAGACCTCTATTACGTTACCTTTAATGTTGCCGACTCTCACTTCGTCTATGTCCAGAATGCCGTCCCGGGTTGTCTCAATGGTACATATACACGTCAGACCATCTCCACAGAGGTACTACCTGCCGGGCGCGGTCTGAACGATATTGACCTTGATTCTGCGGGGAACATATACATCAGCGGGACCGGTAATGATGCTGCCTCTACCGTGCTGAAGAAATTCAGTGCCGCGCCGGCCCATACCGAGGTCTGGTCTGCCATCGACCTCCGCATCAATGGGATTGAGTTAATGAATGAAAATGTCCTTGCCGTTAGCGAGACCTGGAATAACATTAATTGGAAAAACACCTCAGATGGGCAAAATACAGGCACACAGGTTTCGGGTGGGAGTAACTACCAGCGCTCCCTCGCCCTGAATACCCTGAACAACGATATTTATGTCGGGAAGGACGGGGACTTCTCACTCGCTGCGCTGAAAATCTTCTCCGGCGGTTCACCATCTGATTTAGCAAGCTATGCACTTGTCGCAGATAATCTGCTCTCTTCCCTTGGTTGCAACACACAATACGGCGTAGCCTGCCAGCCGGTTGATTTTGACCCGAATAATAATCAGCTGATTGCCGCTGATATTTACGACCAGGACACATCTCCGAGCCGTGACCCGTACGAAGGTGTGCGTTTTTATGACATCAGTGGTTCCGGCTCCGGGACATCGTTCATAGAAGACCAATTCATAGACGGCAGCGGTATTCCCGGCAAAGATGCCTATTATAACATCTACGGTGTCTCTTACGCGAAAATCGGCGAGCTCGATTACCTTGCGGTAGCCGTCAAGGGAGAAACGACTTTGACTTTCCGCATTGACATCTTCTATCGCCCACCACCCGCCTTAGCCGTTAAGTACTGGACGGGATATTGATTCTTTGATAAAGATATCTGGAATCTCTACGAGTAATGCTGCTGCTGAACAGACGAATAACCGGGTCTTCTCTTCCTGAGTGAATAGAAAAGCAGAAATGGGGACGGCACATCTTGCTGTCCCCGTTTTTTGGGTGTGCCTGATACGGCGCTAATCCTGGAAGCGAAAGTTCTTTATGGACAATGCCGAAGGCGCGCCATCGGTTGGATGACGGGAACTATTAGTCGAAGGCAATGACATCGTGGCGAGGCGGAATCTGATGCAAGCCGAAGTCAATTCGGGACTGTCTCCGGCGGCGACATCCTGAAGCGCCCGAAAACCCATTCCAAAGATAATTTCTAACCAGGGCAAGAAAATAATTGAGCCGAGAAAGGAGATTATGCTATTAATTTCCCCCCTTAAGGAAAGGCGGTGATGGGGTTTTAGCGACCCGTATCTGGTTCACGCAAATAAAGAAGGGAGGAATTGCAATGAAAAGATACTTAATACTGTCGCTGATGATGGTATGTATGGCTGCTCTGACTACTGGAGCTTACGCTAACTGGACGTTTGAAAAATCTTTCAGTCCCCAGACCGGTGAAAGTTGTCGGTTTATAGACGTGGATGGTCAGGGGGATGTATGGGTAACCGATTATGGTGCTCCCGGGACATCACAGATTATAGTTTACAATGCCGATGGAACCTCTTCCCAGACCATCAGCCAGGGTCAGATTTCCGGTGCGCCGCAACCACTTTCCGACCCCGGTGGCGTGGCTTGCGACACGACCGAAGGCGTTGTGTATTGTGTCTCCTATGAAAACAAATACATCTTCAAATACAACGAGGTAACTAACGCAGCGATGGATGGGATTGACCTTGATGGAGTGATTCCCAATGCCCCGGGGGACGTGGATATACTTATCTCCGGGAGCAAGACCTATATCGCCCTTGTCAACAAAGTGTCTGCCCAGTGGGGTCTGCTCGACCCAGCAATTCTCGCACCCACAAGCTACATTGTGCTATACGGTGTCCCAGGATGGCATCTAAATCGTGGTATTGGCGTGAACGATACCACCAATGCAGTATACATCGCTGACGAAGACTCCGATGCCGTTCATGTGTGGAATCAGACGGCACCAGGAGCCTGGAGCCAGGGGACAGACCTGGATACAACAACAGATGGCAATCAATCTGCCTGCGAAGTGGACGATGCGGGCTATGTCTATTGTTCTATAACGGAAACTAACGAGGTCAAAATTTACGACGATGCTACTGTACTCGTTGAAACTATCAGCAGCAATCTTACGACCCCCCGTGGTTGTGGATTTGGCACGGGTAAGTTATACGTTGTTGAATCTACAAGCTTGGCTCCGGCTGTGCAGATGTTCACCGAATTCACTACAATCAGCGATTGGGAAATGTATTGATTGCATTGACCTGATTTTGCGAAAAGCGGTAAGCCATTTGCGGTTTACCGCTTTTTTTATCCTTACGAATCGGGGACTGTTGGATGATTAAGAGATTGGGATGCCGGTGGGTAATCTCTTTCGTGTGCCTCATTTCCTTTTTGAGTGTCTTTACGGCTGCGAATACGACAACGGACACTTTAACCAGGGATGAAATTATTGCCGCGGTGAAGAGACGTCTGGATGAGAAGAATCCCAGAGCAGCCAGCTCGTTGGTGGAAAAAGGACTGAAAATCTACCCCGATGATGCATATTTATGGTTCCTGAAAGGCACCTGCGCTAAACAGCAGGAGAACCTGAAAACCGCCGCCCAGGCCCTTCAGAGGGCACTGGAACTCAATCCCGGACTCTCAAAGGCACGATTCAACCTGGCACTCCTTCGCTCCCTCCCCGGCACGCCTGATTACAATTTGCCCCAGGCTATCGCCGACCTTGAGGGGCTGATTAAGGCTGACCCGGATTTCAACAAGGCATATTTTTACCTCGGCTTTTTTTATCGCCGCCACGAAAAATATGACAGGGCTGAATTTTACCTCAAAAAAACCCTCAAACACGAGCCGGGACGCTGGAATACGTATCCTCAACTTGCACGTGTCTATCTGGCACGCGACAGAATTGATGAGGCACAATCAATACTTAACGCTGGCAGAAAAAAGTTCACCACAGGTGTTGAGTGGGACAGGATTGAGCTGGATGTCTACGGCAACTGGATAAAGCGAAAGATGCGGGCGTGTAAATATTTCATTGTGCAACCCGTCCTGACTCGCCTCCTAAAGCGACACGCCGATGACAAAGAATTGATATACCTTGAGGGATTTATATTTCAGGAAAAAGGCGCAGTCGAAAACGCAGAGCGGTGTTACAATACACTATTATCTGACGGGCATTATGGCGGAGCCGTGAGACTGAATCTTGCAAGGATGTATGCCCTTGAGGGGATACATCTCGAAAAGGCGGGGCGTTATTTGAAGGACGTAAACAAGACGCTCAAAAAGCCCACCTGGGAGATACAGGTAGTATGGATGCTGATTCACATAAAACAGGGCAAATTAAGTGCCGCCCGGAATAACTTCAACATCGCCTCAAAACTCTTACACTATTTCCCCCAGAACCCAGATGAGAGCGCGAAACCTGAAAACCTCCCGGAGGATTTCCAGTATGCCGCCGCATTACTTGCCCATAAGCAGCGTAATAAAGCAGAAACCGGGAAATGGTTGCATTTGCTTAACCCCAACCCCCAAACCGCTTTATGTCACTACGTTGAAGCCTTAAGGCAGAAATTATAGTCCTTTAAGGGGCTGACATTGATGGAAAATTGCCCAATAAAGCGCTCTCTTACTACTGACAACGGACAATGGACAATATTATACACAGCGTCTTAAATAGTGTCTTATATTCGGAAGGGAATCTCGAATATAT
>CAZGKP010000025.1:0-24377 GCA_964526215.1 uncultured Candidatus Sumerlaeota bacterium | reverse complement strand
CAAGTGGGCGGATGAAATCTTTATTGTTGATTCTTTCAGCACGGATGCCACGCTTGAGATTGCACGCAAATTCACCGATAGAACCATCCAGCACGAATACGTAAATTCCGCCACGCAGAAGAACTGGGCAATCCCGCAGGCTACTTATCCCTGGGTGCTGATTGTGGATGCTGATGAACGCATTACGCCTGAACTCCGCGATGAAATCCTTGAAATTCTTGAGGCAGATGGCGGCGGCTTTGATGGGTTTTACGTCTATCGCATAAATCACTTTATGGGCAAGCGCATAAATCATTGCGGGTGGAATCGGGATGACGTCCTGCGCCTCTTCCGCCGCGATAAAGGTCGCTATCAAAACCGCGAGGTTCACGCCGACATTATCCTTGAGGGCGAGAGCCAACACCTGAAAAATAAACTCCTCCACTATACATTTGTTTCGTTTGAACAATACTTAAAGAAGATTGACCGCTATACCACCTGGGCTGCTGGCGACCGCTCCCGAACAACTAAAAAGGTGCACTGGTATCATCTCATGCTCCGCCCCGTCTGGCGCTTTTTCAAGCAATACATACTGCGCCTGGGGTTCCTCGACGGCAGGGAGGGCTTGATTCTCTGCGCACTCGCGGCATACAGCGTCTTCCTGAAATACGCCAAACTTTATGAACGACTTAATAAGATATAGGCATCCTGGGTGTCTGAAAGGATTGTTGAATTTTGAGTCCGATACACTTGGCGAAAGGGGATAGATTATGCAAAAACGCTGCGTCTTCAGGGTTGTATTTTTCTATGTGCTTCTATTTACGGCTCTCCTATTTATTTCAGCACAGGGACAGACGAAAGGTGAACGTGAGTCTCGCCGCATTCGGGAATTTTCCTTTGTCCATGTGACCGATACCCACGTATCGCCTTTTTACTCTATGCCGCAAAAGTTGGCGCGCCTTCGGAGTTACGCCTGCGTCAGGACGATAAAAGACCTTGGACGTGTTTTGTTGCAGCCGTATAATGTCACCGCACCGAAGCCCTCGTTCATTATTCACACGGGGGACATCGCTGAATACGGCTTCCCCGGCGTCACATGGCAACTCATTGAGAAATATTTCGCAGGAGTGAAGGTTCCTATCTATTACATCACGGGGAACCATGATAATACCTGGGTCTGCAATACGGAGATTTTCCGACGGCTCTACGGGGGACTGAATTATTCCTTCGACTACGGCGGGTGTCACTTTATCGGGCTTTGCAGCGCCACACTCCAGGAACCGGTGCCCTCATTCGGAGAAGAGGTGATTCTCTTTCTGAAAGAGGACATCGAAAAAGTCGCTCCGAAAACGCCTGTCTTCGTCTTCTTTCACCACCCCTTGAAAGGTAGGGCATTCTGTTCGAGATACGATGTGGACAGGGTCATCGACGCCCTGCGGGGACATAACGTGGTTCTCATTATGGATGGGCACGGGCATAATGTGCTTACACACGATTACTGGGGACTTGACGGCGTGGAGGGTGGCTCTACCTTTGCAAAAAAGTCCCCCCCCGGGTTCGATATTGTTTATATTAGGGACAATGACTTATATGTAGCCTACAAAAAATGCGCCGAAACTTCAGCCACGAAAGCCCTGCTTCATAAAAAAATCTTGCCTGAAGTCCCCTATCCTCGAATTACTATCCATTCACCAGTGGAAAATGAAACCATTAAAGGGGAAACTCTCTTACTGGAAACCAATATTTCGGGACAGAAAGCCCCCATAAGCCGCATTTCATACTGCCTCGATGATGAAATAACGGGCGAAATGAATCCATTCCCCCGGCGCACAAGCAGAAGCATTTCCACATCGGAGCTTGTAAGCGGCGCCCATTTCCTGCGCGTTGCGTATGAAACCAAAAGCGGGAAACAATATTCCAAAAGCACGACTTTCTTCCTCGAACATCCCGGAAGAAATAATATGGGGAAAGCCAAATGGCGTTTTCGGATGAAAGGGGCAAGCAAAGCCACCCCATTGGTCTATAAAGGAACGGTTTACGTGGGAGCCAGTGACGGGATTCTTTACGCCCTCGATGAGGAAACGGGCAGTTTGAAATGGTCCTTTGACGCCGGGGCGGAGATACTCACCTCAGCGGCTGCCTGGAAGGATTTGCTTCTCTTCGGCGCGGGAAACGGCAGATTCTTTGCCTTGACCACCGCAGGCAAGGTAAAATGGTCTTATGATGCAAAATCAGCCATATACTCCTCACCAAGATTAGATAAGGAAGGCTCTGTTTATTTCGGAACAAACGAGGCAAAGGTCATCGCTCTGGATGCCGCAACAGGAAGGCATCGCTGGACCAACCAGGACGCTCGCTATAGCGTAGAATCCCAACCCTTTGCGACAAAGGACAGAGTCTTTTTCGGCGCCTGGGATGGTTACCTTTATTGCGTGGATAAGAAGGATGGGAAAACCGTATGGAAAAAGCCCGGACCCAAAAACAACAAGAGAAAGAGAATAAGCAGATATTATGCGCCTGCGGATAACGGACCGGTGATTACGTCGGGAAAGGTCTTTATCGCAGACCGTGGTTATATCGCCGGAGAGTATACCCTTGACGGTGCCTTCGTGAAAGAGATTTCGTCCGGGTGCTCCGCCATCGGTCTTTCCGAAGACAAAAAATCCCTCTATCTGCGTTGCCTGAAAACCCCCGTGAAGAAAATAAGCGCTGATGGAAAATCATTGTGGGAATCAAACGTCATAGCGGGGCGCATTCCCGTCTCTCCCCTGGAAGCGGATGAGATTCTATATGTCTGCACCAATTCCGGGAGACTATACGCCCTTGCTGCGAGCACGGGCGAGGTCAAATGGGAGTATCAGGTGACGCCCCGGCTTTACGTGATGTCCGGCGTAAGCGTAAGAAAGGGTGTGGTTTTCACCACCGGGACAGACGGGTATGTGACGGCAATTGCTCAATGTAAAATGTAAAAGAGAGAGCAGGTCTGGCGATTCGATATATGATGCATCGGTCAAAAAAACCGTCTAATCAACCTGAGTGATGTCATTTTTCAAACAGCCAAAGTATCGCAAGAAAAGTAATAGAATCATTGTGCGGCTGCCGAACTGGATTGGCGATGCGGTGATGTCAACGCCATTCCTGCACGCCCTGCGCGAGGTCTTCCCCGATGCGCACATAACGGCGCTGGGGCGTCCGTGGGTCGCTGATTTGCTGGCTAACTTTCCGGCGATTGATGAATTGTGGTCTTATGATGATAAAAGACAGCGCTTCGCTTCGCTTGCACTCATTTCCCGCCTGCGCCGCGCACAATTCGATAGCGGTTTCCTCCTGACGAATTCCTTTGGCACGGCACTCTTGTTCTTCGCCGGGAAAATTCACAAACGCATCGGTTATGCCCGAGACCATCGCACCCTTCTCCTTACCGATGCCGTGAAAGCCACTGCCGAAATCCTCACCGCACCTATGGTGGAATATTACATCAACCTCCTTTCGGGTTTCACCGATTTATCAAAGCACAGGCGCATCTTGAAGTTATACCCGACAGACACCGAGCGCGCCGAGGTGGGGCGCATCCTTTCTGATAACGGCTGGATTGAGGGGCACACACTTATCGGCATAAATCCGTTTGCCTTCCGGTGGAGTTCAAAGAGGTGGCTGCCGGAGCGATTTGCAGAGGTTGCCGAGCGGCTAAGTGAGAGATATAAAGTGCAATGCGTCTTTGTTGGTATAGCAAGCGACCGCCCAATATTTGAAGAGGTGCAGTCAAATTGCAAAGTCCCACTGATTGACCTTGTCGGCAAGGTCCCGCTCCGAACCACACCGGCACTGTTGGAAAGTTATCGTTTATTTGTAACGAACGATTCGGGGCTTATGCACGTGGCGGCAGCGGTAGGGACACCGATAGTAGCCATATTCGGTTCAACCGACTGGCGCACAACTGCCCCATATACCCGGCAAGCAACCATAGTGCGCAAGGAAACACCCTGTGCCCCCTGTATGAAGCCCCATTGCCCCCGCAATCACGAATGTATAACAAAAATCAGCGTTGAAGACGTCCTCAATGCCGCCGCACATTATCTGTGAAGTAAACAACCAATGTTTTGATAGGTGTTAAGAATCTGTTTGAAATAGGGATAGCTGTTTTTCCGAAGCCGCAGGCGCGCCCCTGGCGGGATGCTCATAGCCGGGCCTTTTTGAGAACGCCGTCTTTCAGGTGGTAGATTGTGTCAGCGCGGGCAGCAATATCGGGATTGTGCGTGACCAGAACCAGCGCCTTTCTCCTGCCAACTGTATACTCCATAATTAAGTTGAGCATCTTTTCACCGGTAGGGAGGTCGAGGTTGCCGGTAGGTTCATCTGCAAGGACAATATCGGGGTCATTGATGAGTGCACGTGCAAGAGCCACGCGTTGCTGTTCGCCTCCCGATAGTTTCGGCGGACGATGCCACAGCCGCTCGCCAAGTCCCACTTCTCGCAAAAGCCCCTCTGCTCGCCTATGCAACCCGGAAAAAATCGCCGACCTCGATGTGGGATGTATTACGCCCCAGCAGAATGAGATAAATCTCCTGAACGGCTCTATATGCCCCGCGCCCTCAATCATCCCCGGCACCATCACATTCTCAAGGGCGGAAAACTCGGGCAGAAGGTGATGAAACTGGTAAATGAACCCTATCCGCTGATTGCGAATACGGGCAAGTGTGGCATCGCTCACTGATGCATAATCCACCTCATCGAGAGAGATATTGCCAGCAGTGGGACGGTCGAGCGCGCCAAGCAGATGCAGAAGCGTGCTCTTGCCAACACCCGATGCCCCAACAATTGCCACCGCCTCTCCCCTCTTTATAACAAGATGCACACCTCGCAAAACCTCAAGGATGCGCGAGCCGCTCTGATAATTCTTCTTCACTCCTTTAGCGGTAAGGAGTTCACTCATAGCGTAGCGCCTCCACGGGGTTCAGTCGCGACGCCTGCACCGCCGGTATCACAGCTGCAATTATGCATAACACAAGCGCACTCACCACAATAATAAGAACGGTTGTTGGTTGAATAAGAACGGGCAGCGTCCCGATTCCATAAACCGCACTCGGCAGTCCGTAGTTAATCTTCTTGATTAAAAAACATAAAAACACACCGAGCAAAACACCCAGCCCCGTTCCGAATACGCCGATTGTGATGCCGTGCATAAGGAAAATCCGCATAATGGTGCCGTTATTTGCACCCATTGACTTAAGGATGCCTATCTCCCTCGTCTTTTGTGTTGTAACCATAATCAGTGTGCCGATGATGTTGAATGCCGCCACAACCACAATAAGCATAAGAATAATAAACATCGCTATCTTTTCGAGCTTGAGTGCATAAAAGAAATCGGGACTGAGCTCCTCCCAGGTCCTGATGGCGTAATAGCGAGGGAAATGGGTTTTAAGCCGCTTTGCAACCTCCGAGACATTCGCAGGCGACTCAACACGCAAGTGGACGAGGTCCACCTGCTCGCCGAGCAGGAAAATCGCCTGCATCGTCCCCATAGATACATACCCGAAATTGGCATCCACGTCGTAAAGACCCGATTTGAAGACGCCGGAGACCTTTAGCCTGTTTATCTTTGCCCAGGGACCGTGGGGTGTTTTGGCGAGTTTTGTGAGGGCATAGAGTGTGTTGCGATTCGGGTTTTCGGGGTCAACGCCGAGGCGTCTGGCTAATTCACTTCCAAGCATAATCTCGCGGAAACCGAGTGTGCGCCCGCCTGCGATGATTTTATCCAGGACAGTCGTAACACGGCGTTCGGCAATCGGGTCAATGCCCAGGATGAGGGCGCCGAGTTTGTTCGTCTCTATGCCGGTTGTGCGCTGGAGGAATGCCTGCCGCCTGATAAGGGGCGCTGCCGCAACCACACCCGGCACACCTTCAACCTCCTTCACAAGTGCCTCGTAATCCTGGATACCGCCTGAAAATGGCGAAAGGATTTCTATATGCGAATATGTCCCCGTCATCTTCTTTATGAGCTGGGCATCAAAGCCATCCATTACGGCAATCACGGTGATGAGGGCAGCCACGCCGACCGTAACTCCCAGAATGGATATAACCGTAATGAGGGACACAAGGGCTTTGTGTTCACGCGAAAGCAGATAACGCCTACTGATAAAACTCTCGAAAAGCACCGGAGTTTCCTTTGAGTTAATGAGTTAACGAGTTAATGAGTTTTTGAGTTGCTGGGTCATTGGGTGTTGGACATTCGACATTCGACGTTCAATGTTCAACGTTCGATGTTCAACGTCGGGTATTTGTGAATGAAATTGAACACAAAACGATGACGAACTTCTTTCATCGGGGCAAATTATTCCCCATTCTGCGTTCTGGATTCCGCACTTGACCGACCTGCCTCGGGACGGAGTGTGGGAAAAAGTATCACATCGCGGATTGATGCAGAATCGGTCAGGAGCATAACGAGTCGGTCAATGCCGACGCCGAGTCCACTGGCGGGCGGCATCCCGTATTCAAGTGCACGGATGTAGTCTTCATCAATGCACATTGCCTCGAGGTCGCCCTCGGCACGGCGGCGTGCCTGCTCCTGAAAACGCATAAGCTGTTCAGCCGGGTCGTTCAGCTCCGAATAGGCATTTGCAATTTCAAGGCGACCGATGAATAGCTCGAATCGCTCCGCTATATTCGCGTCATCCGCCTTGCTTTTTGCCAGCGGGCTTTTTTCCTTCGGGAATTCCATAACAAATGTCGGCTGGACAAGTGTGGGTTCTATCTTTTCCTCAAAGAGTTCAAGAATCATTTCGGCAGGGCTTATCTGTGACATAATGCCCTCGGCGTCGCCAAGATACGACTTGACTTTTTCCCGCACCGATTCGGCTGGTTCATCCCAGTTGAGGTCAATGCTGAGCGTGGACTTTATCGCATCTAAGATAGTTACTCGGGGCCACTTGCCTACCGGGGCAAGGTCTATCTCGTCCCCACCGTATGTAATTTTTGTTGTGCCCAGGACGTCCCTGGCAATCGCTTTTATCATATCCTCCAAGAGGTCAGCCGTATCGCCGTAATCCCAGTAAGCCGTATAGAGTTCAAGCATAGTGAATTCGGGATTATGGCTGGTGGAAATCCCCTCGTTACGGAAATTGCGATTTATCTCGTATACTTTGTCGAAGCCACCGACTACGAGGCGCTTGAGATAGAGTTCGGGTGCAATGCGCAAAAAAAGCGTGATGCCGAGCGCATTGTGCCGTGTGGTGAACGGACGCGCCAGTGCCCCACCGTAAATGGGTTGCATCATCGGTGTCTCGACCTCGATGTAGCCCCGTGCATCAAGATAGCGGCGGATAGCGCTTATGATTCTGCTACGCACCTTGAATGTCCGCCCTACATCCTCATTGACAATCAGGTCAACGTATCGCTGGCGGTAGCGCGTATCGGTATCTTTCAAGCCGTGCCACTTTTCAGGAAGTGGGCGTACGCTTTTTGCTAAAAGAACGAGCCGCTTTGCAAGAACCGTAATCTCATTTGTTTTGGTGCGGAAGACCGTCCCCTCGATACCCACAATGTCGCCCGAATCAATAAACTCCTTGAAAAGGGTAAAGTCAGTATCGGAAAGGACGCCCTTTTTCACATATATCTGGAGTTTTGCGGTGCCGTCCAGGATATGGAAAAATGCCGCTTTACCGAATGTGCGGATGGCGAGGATGCGCCCTGCGACCCTGACGGTTTCTTCCGATGCGATGAGGTTTTCGGCATCATCGAGCACCCGGCGGTTCTTGTGAGAAGGGATATAGCGATTCACATAAGGATTGAAACCCTGCCTGTGAAGTGCCTCTACCTTATTATAGCGATTTTGAATCAATTCAGAGCGTTCAGGCATAAAAAATCCTTTCAGAATTTCCGGGAGTTAATGCGGGACAAACGTTGTTTACTCTGCACATTTTTACTTTTACCCTTCAACCTTATGAAAGGTTTGAAGGATACTAAAGGATGAAGGTGTTAGGGTGTCAAGAGACAAAAGTTCAGAAGAGAAGTAGATATTAATAAGAGCAAGATATATTAGACAGGATTACAGGATGATGCATGATGATGAAATCCATATAAATCCTGTTATCCTGTCAATTTTCCCTGCTTTTTGGTGTACAATAAATTCTGCTCACGTTAGCAGCCGGGACGCATCTCCCAAATTCGGCAGATGACGGGGATGCTGGCACCCACTGCATCCAAACAGCGAAAAGAAAAGATTTTGCAATTGACACTAATAAGGTCGTGAAGATACGATAATTATCAACCAAAGACAACAGGAAGGAACGGAATCAAAGGGCTATTTTCCTGTCCGTTCTCCGTCTAAGGTCGTAGATGTGGCTGCCAGGGCGCCTCAAAGACCTCGGGCGTGCAGACCGAAAATCCACCCACCGAGGGACTCCGCTGAAGCTACGTCCCCCTCGCGAAAGCGGATGGCACGCCTTCGGCTTTAAAGTTGCCTTAATTTTGTCCAGAGTATGGGGAGCACCTCACCATAGAAGGAGAAAATCTCATGAGAACCAGTAGATTACCCAAAGAATTGATATCTCTTATTTATAATATAGAGTTGAACAAGGTTGATTGGTTTAATCGTTTTTTGT
Organism: uncultured Candidatus Sumerlaeota bacterium; assembly: GCA_964526215.1. GTDB lineage: Bacteria > Sumerlaeota > Sumerlaeia > MWCT01 > MWCT01 > CAZGKP01. Next base: position 15,798 of record CAZGKP010000025.1, on the reverse strand, counting down.
GTCAAGCAATTTCTGGCATTTTGTGGCTTGCAAATAAACCGCTCGATAATAGTGAGATTTCTCAAGGGTTAACAACCTGGGGAATTCATACAGCTATGGATAAGATTAAAAAAGCCATTGACACGCTTCTTGAGAACAATACAATAAATCGGCTCCCAGAAGGAAAATATAAACTTTTTGAATCATATAGGAAAGATTTTGAAGAGCAAGTAGAATCGGCAGAAGTAAGAGAAAAACATGTAAAAAAAAGATTTAGAGATCTTTTAAGTGGGCATTGTCCACAATTAGACCCTCAAGATACTTGGGAGAAATTTAACGAAGAATTATTAATTCCAAAGATTCAAGAATGGGGAGCTCGATTCTTTGAAATATTTCATGTTGGCAGAAGCGTAGATATAGAGACAGCAACAATAGAAGCCTTTCTCGCTTTCTATCCAGAAAACTTACATTATAATCTTCGTGAGCTAATTCTTGAAGTTCTTGACCCCACAGATGTGAACATAAGAAGTTACTTATTAAATATTCTAGATGCATATTTGGTGAAAGAAGCTGCTGGGCTTTCGGAAACAACTATAAGATTGTTACAGGAAGAAACCCGTCCCGAATTTAATATTCTTGTAGATACTAACTTTATTTTTTCTATTCTTTCTCTCCATGAAAATCCCTCTAATGAATCTGCCCAAAAGCTATTTGCTCTTATCAATTCGGTCAAAGACAAAATCTCTGTGACTCTATATGTAGCACCTATAACTATAGATGAAACACGGAGTGTTATTTCTTGGCATAAATCCATGTTAGGTGACACTAGAATAACTCCTCATCTCGCTGAAGTAGATATTAGAGGAGAGCTATCGGGAATAAGCCAGAAATATTTTGAAGCTGTAAAAACTTCCCAAAAAGAGATACGTCCCGAACAATATTTTTCCCCTTACGAGAAAGGTTTAGTGAGGCTTCTTCGTGAAAAGGGAGTAGAACTCTTTAATGTAAAGACATTTGATGAACTCAGACAATCTCAGAAAGTCATCGATGATATTTTGGGAACGCAAAAACATGAAGAAGAGAAATATGGGAACAGAGCAAAAACATACGAGAAGCTTGAGCATGATATAACCCTATGGCATTTTTGCAACGATAATCGCCCAGCTTACCTAGAATCGCCTATCAATGCAAAATATTGGATTGTTACTATTGATTATCGCTTATTGGGATTTGATTGTTACAAACACCGTAATTCACAAGATAGTATTCGAATATGTCTTCATCCTAATCAGTTAATTCAGCTTTTACGATTCTGGGTTCCCCGCGATCCCAAGTATGATGAAGCCGTTTTTTCCATTTTCCGATTACCCATTTTCTTCCAGGAATTTGAACCTAACGCCGAAAGAACTGTTTTAAAAATATTAAATGTATTGGGACGATTTGAAGAAATTGATGATATTCCCATCGATTGTCTTCGGGGGATTTTGAGAGACCAAGCCTTACGACAAAGAATCAAACCAGAGGAAAATGAGGAAAATAAAATTGAATTTGTAAAGACGGCACTTGCGGAACAGTTAAAGCAATCAGAACAAAAACAGAAATCTTACGAGGGAAATATAAAACTTGCTAACAAAACCATTCGAGAACTTAAGGATGAATTAAAACGTCGTAATCAACGAATAAAACTTTCAGACAAGGAATTGCAAACAGAGAGGGAAAAAAGAAATATTGAAGAACAAACATCAAGAAAACTTGAACAAAGAATTAATGATCTTGAAAAGCAAGAAAAAGCACGCAAAAGAAGGGAAGAATTGAGAAAAAGGCAAAAAACATTAATTATCTTTTCCCTCCTTTGTTTGGTTTTATTGCCCTTATTGTATTTAGGTATTCATTACTTCTATCTCCGCCTTCAGAAAAAGTTGGTTACTCTACCTAAAATAATTTTATTTTGGACAACCGGCTTAATCACCGGGATTATTTTGTGGTTGTTTCTTGTAGCATGGCTCAGCAAAAAAATAGCCTACATAAAGGAAATAAAATTTTTCAAGATTTTGCAAATTTTTATTCACAAATATTTAAAACCCGCGATTATTGCACTCATAATTAATTTTATTGTACAGTTTTATATCAATGTTGTATGTTATTACTTTCGCTGATTGTCTTGGTTCGGCGTGAAATGGACAAATGCCTCATCTATTTCAGTTTAGAACTCCTAAAGTTCGTGAGGAATTTGGTATCAAACTACCGAAAACCTTGAAATCCCGTTGCAGATTGGGGTCAGCCTTATACGTAATCTTAAATAACACGCATGCTTTACCCTACTTTGCGTAAAGTGCCAGGGCGGTGCCTCTCTCATCGATACAATTGAATGGGATGCTTGCATCCACCAACACTGCGCGGGTGCTTCTCATAATGTCCCGCCCGTGTGATGGGCAAACGAGCAGAGAAGAATGAATATTTCGATTGATAATCCAGGTGGAAAATATCAATGACCAAAAAGATAACAAATCGGCTGAAGATAGAGGAATCCGAAACCATCGAGTTCAAATCATCTCTCTCAGAAATGAGGCGGGTTCTCGAAACACTATCTGCATTTTCAAACGGCAAAGGTGGTAGGGTTCTCGTAGGCATAGACGATAAGGGTCACATAAAGGGCGTGGACATTGGAAGAAATACTATCGAGAACCTGGCAAATGATGTCAAAAGGAACACAGACCCGCCCCTGTTCCCATCTATAACCGTTGAAGTACATAAAAAGAAAAATATCATATCCATCGAAGTGAAGGGGAGCCCGATCAAACCAGTGTTTGCTTTCGATAGAGCATTCAAAAGGGTTGGAAAAACCAATCAGAGATTGACGAGCAGCGAGATTAGAGAATTATCAAGAGTTGGGGTTGGTTACTGCTACTCAGCCCAGATTGTTAAGGGTGCGACCATTGATGACATCAGTACCGACAGTATCGAAAAGTTCGTGGGAAAAGCGAGAGAAAGGCGCGGCTGGACAATAGAATACGCGGAAAAACCGCCTGGCAAAAGCGATTTCCTGACAAAAATGGGGCTCGTCAATCAAGAAGGTGTAACAATTGCGTCCATATTGTTGTTCGGAAAAGAATCTCAAAGATTTGTCATACAGTCCGAGGCGAGGTGTGGTCGTTTTAAGGGAAGAGAACCGCTGGAGTTCGAAGATTTTGATGTCATCGCTGGAGATATAATCACTCAAGTTGATGACCTTATGAAATCCATCAAGAAGAACCTGAAGTTGGGAGTGAAAATCGGCGATAAACCCGAAAGGATAGAACGCTGGGAATATCCTCTTTCGGCGATTAGGGAAGGAATTATTAACGCTATATGCCACCGTGACTACGGTGAGACATCAAATGTTCAGGTTCGGATATTTGACGATAGGTTGGAGATATGGAGTCCTGGCAAACTACCACCAGGAATAACAGTAGATAAATTGAGGGGTGAACACGAATCAATACCTCCAAATCCGCTTATTGCCAAACCGTTCTTCCTGATGGGTTATATCGAAAATTGGGGAACTGGCACAAATAGGATCATTCGAGAATGTGTAGGATATGGGCTACCAGAACCAGAGTTCAGAGAGACAGGAACGAGTTTTGTTATCACCTTTAGAAAAGATGTTTACACGGAGGAATATCTCCGCAGCCTCGGCTTGAACGAACGACAGATTAAGGCAGTGATGTATGTGAAAGAGCGGGGGAGGATTACAAATAAGGAGCATCAGGAACTTAATACGGTTTCAAAGAGAACTGCAACAAGAGATCTAGAGGAGCTAGTCAAAAGTAGCATCATCAAGCAAATTGGCATTACTGGCAAGGGAACGGAATATGTGCTAAAAGGGGTCAAAGGGGTCAGAAAGGGGTCAGAAAGGGGTCAAAGGGGCGATATAATATGAAAGCGAACTACTAAACGACGGCTTTCCAGAAGCCTCTCTTCCTCACATGACTCTTCGGTCGCTATGGCATGCTGGGGCAGACGCCCTGGATTGTTCAAAATAACTTCCGTGGGATCGGAGGGATTTCCCCAAGAAGATTAGAGTCAGCCTTATACGTAATCTGAAATAACACACGTGTTTTACCCTACTTCGGGTAAAGTGCCAGGGCAGTGCTTCTCTTATCAATCCAATCAACAAAACAATAAAAATCAGCCACCGATGAACGCCGATTTACGCCGATTTTTTTATCTGTGTCCATCCTCCTGCGGTGGAGAAGTCTGCGTGTATCGGTGGCTACGTATTCTGAATTCTCTGAGCAGATAAAGGAAATCTGTGAGAATCCGTTGAATCCGCGTTATCCGTGTGCCATTAGGAATAGAACGCGGATGACACTGATGCCACGGATATACGCGGATTAAGATTTGGGGTCAAACTACCGAAAACCTTGAAATCCCATTGCAGATTGGGGTCGGACTTATACGTAATCTGAAATAACACGCATGTTTTAGCCTACTTTGCGTAAAGTGCCAGGGCAGCGCCTCTCTCATCAATACAATCAACAAAACAATAAAAATCAGCCACCGATGAACGCCGATTTACGCCGATTTTTTTATCTGCGCCAATCCTCCTGTGGTCAAAAAAACTTTCCCTTGACGCAGACCCCCTACGTGGGGGTATGGTCCTAATATCAAATGGGGGCGTACCGGTTTCGACGGGGTTCGTCGCCTGAATAGCTGCAAGCCGAGGATTGTTCTGTTCACCCTCGTAAAAAAGACGGAACACTCAATTTAAGTGCGAACTCTAACTACGCACTCGCTGCCTGATTGAAGGCAGCCGTTCACCGGAGGTTCTGCCTGTGGTCTTCGGATGGGCGTCGTTTAGCGGGCTGGTCTCGCAGTGCGCTTTATGCGTTGGCTGAGGCTGCGAGGCGAGATAAATTCAGCCTTGCCTGTGTGTGAAGCCCGGCTTCCGGCGTTGCGCGCAGGGAGAATTAAAAGGAGGCATAAGCTTGTAGAGGCTATTTGAGAGAGTTCTCCGGACGCGGGTTCGACTCCCGCCGCCTCCACCATTTCACCACAGGCGAATGCCGAAGGCGCGCCAGCGGTGGGCGCGCCGGCGGTGAGTTCCATCACCTATCCCCATAACCGCCATCGCCCTCTTAGATATAAGTGTATGACTTAAAGTCCCTAACAAAATAAAATCGGCATCATCAGAGTATGCAAATATCACAGTATTCTATTGGGCGAAAATATCATTTTGTTAGGGACTCTTAATCTAACATATCTTTGCAGTGCGCAGTTAAGAATTGTTTGTTTACTCCAGGGGGATATTGGGAGAGATACATCTTATGAGAAGCGCTCCCAAAATAGTGCTTATGTTCTCCATTTTGCTCACCTGTCAGGTGGCTATTGGAGATGCGCCACAATCTGCGGGAGGGAAATCACTCACCGATGTGCTACTCGATAATGTATTTCTCCTCACACTCTTGTTTCTGTTTGTGAGTGCACTCGCAACGGCGATTTTAGGTGCTCGTGCGCGCGACCGTTGTCTGAAGGATCTCCACAGTTATCGGGTGATGCTTGAAATGGAAAACAACAAACTCATCTGGGGAACTCTCGAGCTCTATTCCACCGGTTTAGTGCTGAATTATCGTGAACCTGCTATAGATTCCGAAGGGCACATGGAGACGAGTTTTATCTTCTACAAGGACGAATGGGGGAATTTGAAGGGGCTTTATCGTTGCGCGGACGAGCTGGCGCCCGGTGAGCTGGAGAGGCGTCAGCGCGCCATTCGCCGCACTTACCAGCCATCCATTTATCACCGGATGAGTCGCCGTCTGCAAAACCTTTACAATACACTTCGTGACGCTGTTGCGCAATCTATCGGACTTGTTATCGGTCAGGCAAAGAAAGCCGCACCGGCATCAGAGATACTCACCACGCAGGATAAAGCCATTACTCAAATAGGCAATAGGGTGGTCGGTGCTACCGCTACCGCCTATGACCCGATTCTGGAGAGACAGATAGGCAAAAAAGTTGTGGTCGAGGTGGAGCAGGGCGGCATCCGGGAAGAATACCCCGGAATACTGAAGGAATACTCGGCGAATTTCCTGGAGGTTTTAAGTGTTACGCGCCCGATAGAATTCAAACTTCCACTTCCGGCATCAGGGGCATTCGGGGAGTATCGCCATATAAAAATCAGCCGGGATGGTAAGGTTTTGCGCCTTGTGAATAAAGGTCGGTGTCCGGTAGACCTCCTTCGCCTCACAGGGAAGAATTCTGAGCAGAAGATTGGGCAAACGCTTGCCCCTGAAGAGATGTGGGAGAGGGAAATTGATGCGTCGGCGCCGGAAGGGATGAAAATTGTGGTAATGGTAGCGGGAGACGTGGACATCGTACTGCCACGCGCCAATGCCCGTGTCAGGCATAGTGGCGAAAAGGAGGCTTTCAACTGGAGGGCGTTCTTCGGTCTGAAGTAAATAAAGTGGGGAACGGGAAACATCCCCTCAAAAGACAGGTGAGATAACAACTCATCGGTTTAGTGCTGGGGGCGCCTGTTGTTAAACAACCATTCGGCAGTCTCTAACTTTTTAGCCCAATCCACCCTGTATAGTGGGCAATGAAGATTATCCTTGTGAAGGAGAACGTCGGGGTGTTTACAGTAAGAAACTTCCGGTTTATCGGGCTTCCGGGCGTAATATATGCAATCGGTCAGGTGGCAATCAACGCGTATCAGTGTTGGCTTCATTGGTTAATCCTTTTCGAGTGTTATCATAAGAAGTATTCATTTTACGACTTTAGTATAAGGCGTTTTCAAAATACTGTCAACAATTTCGCATTAGCGGTAGCGAGGGGGAAAAATCAAAAAGCGGGACCGGTTTTTTCCCTGGGTGGCGGATAAATAATGGCATCCATCTGAATGCGAGCATTCATCGGCAGTTTAGAGACACATATAATTGTTCTGGCTGGCGGTTGGAATGCAAAATATTGTTTATACACCTGCTCCATAGCGGGGAGGTCTTCGAGAGCCACCACATATATGGTGACCTTCACAATATTTGATAGTGCCCCGCCGACGAAATCGGTGATAGTCTGCAGGCTCTTGATACAGGCATCGGTTTGTGCGGTAATATCTTTGCTGATGAGTTTTCCCATTTTAGGGTCAACCGGCAGTTGTCCAGAGACATAAACTACATCGCCGACCTTCATTGCCTGCGAAGCCTGTCCAAGGGCAGGTGTCGCCCCTTCAATCACTAATGGAACCTTGTTTATTGCCATTTCCTCCCTCCTGAGATTGCATTTCCTATTATCATTCCAGCGAATTTATTTCCCTCACTTACCCTGCTTGCTGCGAGCTGACAGAAATTTCTCCACGCGAACCCGGGCGGCTAAATCTGAACAGGTGACAAATACTAATCCCTTTTTGCGAATCGGGTCAATGATTTCCCGCACCGCATCCACAACCTTTTGGCTCTTGTCGTGCATCAATATGATGGAGCCACCGCGCACGTGCTTCAGGACTCTTTTGACAATATCTGCCTTCGTGGTCTTTTTCATATAATCGTCCGTGTCAATAGACCAGTAAAAGATATCAAGACGCATTTCAGTGGCAATGCGGGCGACATCCGCACTCGACTCCCCGTAAGGCAGGCGTAAAACGCGCGGCAAAACCCCGCAGGCTCTTTTTATCTCGACCTGTGTTGTTTCCAATTGCTCACGTATCTTATCCAAGGGGAGGTTGCGCAAATTCGGGTGGGTATATGAATGATTTCCCACCTCACAACCGCTCTTTATTATCTGGCGCACAATCTGCGGATAATACCTGACATTTTCCCCGATGAGGAAGAATGTTGCCGGGACTCTTTTCTCCTGCAGGACTTTCAATAGCGGCGGTGTATAATGGCGATTGGGACCATCATCGAACGAAAGGGCGACATAATTGCCCTTACGCCAGCCGTGATAAAAGTAGCGCTTTTTGCGCGCTGGGAAAGAAAAGTCGGTAGGGGCATAATCAAAGTCGAGCTTACGGATGAACGCCGACGTTACAGTGTAAAAGGCTCCCATCGGGGGTACCCTCAAACTATCCTGCGGAACCTCTTTACCGGAGGAACGCCGGAGACTACCACCGGGATTTGCGCCATCCGCACACACTCCGCACACCATCACTAACAGCATCAGCAATAACGACTTCTTCATTCTTCATCACCAGCATTAACTGAATACGTGATATTGGCACCAGCATCTATTGTGTCAGAGATTCGGATATTTGCGGCTCTTCGTTCTGTGCTATTTCTTCCCCACGATTTTCCACGGGTTTTTTGTATTCGGTTTTTTTCTCCACAATGCGGGCTTTTTTGCCCCGAAGCCCACGCTGATAGTATAGTCTTGCGCGCCGGACTTTCCCTCGCCGGATTATGTTTATGGATTCAATGCGTGGGGAATGCAAGGGGAATATGCGCTCCATACCCACACCGTAGGATATGCGTCGCACCGTAAATGTCTCGCGTAATCCACCACCCCTTCGCCTTATGCATACACCCTCGAATTTCTGGAGGCGTTCTTTATCGCCCTCCTTAATCCGGACAGCCACACTGATGGTATCTCCGGGGCGGAAGTCCGGTATCTCTTTTTTAAGCCGCCGTGCTTCAAATTCCCTCAATTCCTGTTTCATCACTCATTCCTCCTATTTATGTTGGACAATGTGTATTCACTTTTCCGGGGCGGATTGCAGGCAAACGAAACATCCCACCCCCTATACTGTGTGCGATAATTCACTTTTTCATGTTTATTATTCAATTTTTTCCGCGTCTTTGCGTCTCTGCGCGAGGTTTTTATTCTCTCGTAGAGTCGCGGAGGCGCTGATATAAGTTTCAAAAGCTATTATCGCACACAACCTAATCTCCTAACCCCCAATCTCCCAACAGGCGGTCAAGAATAATTGCAACCGCCGCACGCACAGAGAGATGATTATATGCACCGGTTCCCCGAATCGGTTCAAGCATTAAATCAAGTTCGGCAACAAGTGAGGGATGAAGTCCCCAACCTGTGCCAAAGACGAGGCAAAAATCTTCCGAGCCTTCTCGTATCCGCCTGCGCAGTGCCTCAAATGTTACGGTGTGGGGGAGTTTTTTTGCCGATGTCCCCACAAAGACCGGACCGGGTCTGTGCGTGCATCTCTCAAAGTCATCCATAACATCTCCCAAGTCATCCACGACGGTGGCGATTTCAAGTGCGATTTGCCTCGTAGGGTTATATTGCGAACCGAAGCCCTCACTCCAGTGCCGGATTATGCGTCTTGCGAACTCCTTCTGTGTGGGCATAGGATTGACTATGTAGAAGCGTTCAACGCCGTAGGTTCGTGCGGTTCGTGCAATGTCGTGTATGTCAAAGTTCGTTATTGAGGTAGCGGCAAGATTTCCCCTTTTGTCCTTCACGGGATAATGCACGAGTGCAATGCTTATGGACATTTGCCAATCTTGCCTCTAAAATTAACTGTTGTCAGTTGTCCGTTGTCAGTTGTTCATTATCCGTTAGAGTTATTCGCTGATGATTTTCATTCTTTCCTCGAGCCAGATTCGGTCTTTCTTGGAGAGAGGTGCATTTTCAAGTAAATCGGGGCGGATTTTGAGCGTCCGAGCCAATGCCTGACGTCTCCGCCACTCCTCAATTTTCTTATGATGCCCCGACAGTAGCACCTCCGGCACACGATTTCCCTCGAAAACTTCCGGACGTGTGTAGTGCGGGAAATCGAGCAGCCCCGTGAAAAAAGAATCGTTCTGATATGAGGATTCATTTCCAAGCACACCGGGAAGCATCCGCGCCACTGCATCAATAACCACAAGTGCGGGTGCTTCGCCTCCCGTCAATACATAATCGCCGACAGACATTTCCTCATCCACGTAGTGCTGGCGAATTCGTTCATCAATCCCCTCGTAATGCCCGCACAGAAGTATGAGGTGTTTTTTCTGCGCAAGAGACCGTGCACGTTCTTGATTGAACCGTTTCCCCTGCGGTGTGAGAAATATCACATAAGCATCGGGCGCATCTGCTTTTAGCCCCTTGATTGCGCGGGCAATAGGTTCGGGCTTCATCACCATACCCCCTCCGCCGCCGTAAGCATAATCATCGGTAACACGGTGCGGAGGGGTTGCGTAGTCGCGTATATTAACCACACGAATAGTAATGATGCCCTTTTCCCGGGCACGCCGGAGGATGCTTTCAGATAGCGGTCCCTTGAAGAAACCGGGGAAGAGTGTCAATATATCAAAGTTCATCGTATCCGCTTGCTGTAACCGGATAGCAACCGCAGAGCGGAGCGGAGCGGTTGGCAGTCCGTGTTGATGGCGTTGTTAAATTTCATTTAGATTCTGCTTTAACTTATGATTATTATTAACTATTACCTTTATTTGATCTTCTGTAAAACCCAGTAATTGTAAAAAATGAAGTTGGAACAGGCACTCCATTTTAATGCACAGCTTATAAAGATCGAAGCCAGTAGCAGCTGTATTTTCTAATCCTGGATCGTAATGTGTCAGATAGTTTCTTGTGTCGACTATACTATTTATTAATGACTCTCTTTCATTGCAAGAACCGAAATACGGCTTAAATGGTTCCAACATTTGCTTGAGACGTTTCCTAAGTGGGATTTCATTTGCATGAGCAAGTATTCCTTTCAACCATGATTTTTTTTCATCAGGACATTTGCTTAACAGATTAGAAACTATACTATTGAAATATTCTGGAGGCATCACCAATTCAGTTGAAGATCTCCGGTGAAAAGTTTCGAGACCCTGAGCCAAGGATAAAAACCTACTATCTGAGAACCTGCGAGCCTCTGACTTTGAAGAGAAATATAGATTGAAAGCTGGCTCTAATTTGTCATAATTGCCTAACCACAATGTTAATGATTCCCGCAAATTTTTTGCTATTATCCCGTATCTAAAAAGCATTTTATGCCACTGTATTTTCGGTGGAGTATCTGTGTAAGGTAAGCTTGAATAAAACACATCTATTGGAACTTCGAATTCTCGTTTTTCATCAACTTTTTCCTTTACTTCATAAGAAAAGGCCGTGGCGGAATTTATAGTTACTGTTTCATCTACTGCAAGACATAAGAAGTTGTTTAACTTAAATATCAAATTAGTGAAATCATGGAAGGAAATTAAAGAGCTTGCTTCAAGCTTAATATAGGCTTTCTGCGTTATTTTTGCTTCCGTAATGCCACCAGATGGAAAGGTCCATCCAAATGTAAAGGACAACTTAATACTATTTGGTAAATCAATTGTTATATCTTCAGGACGCTTGAAGGTTATAGAAGCACTCTTATTTTTCCAGTCATGGTTAACAGAAATACCAGTTATTGATAACCAGTCATCTAATCCCTCAACTGAGAATATAAAACTCGAAAAACTGATCGACTCATCTTCTTTGAATTGCACTCCAACAAGAACAAGGTTTACACATACGATGGATTTTGAAAACACACCAAAAGCAAAACTCTTCTTTTTATAGAAACATTTCTCTAATGTAACTAACTTACCTCCTTCTATTACCCCAACGATCCGCGGTATATTTACATCATCAGAAAACTCATCACCAAATACCCCGATAACCTCTAGTTCAGCGTCTCCTGACTCTGAAATCTTCAACACTCCAGGTAATTTCTTTTCTGGTTTTGATTGCAACCACCAATAACCATGCTTTTCAAACCCTTTGGCAAGCCTCATGAGATTCACATTTCCCTTTGAAATTTAACGCCGATTATGCTTTTAGCCAGGATTTTCTGGAGATAAAAAATCCTGCTTATCTCGAATATCCTGTCAAAGGTATCAACGTTTTCACGGCTTAGAGGTCTTCCAGACCCTCGGGCAGCGAAACAGTCATAATGCCCTTTTCCAGGTCAATTGTGCGAATCACTGCCCCGACAAATGGCACCAGAAAGTCTCTTCCCGCATCAGTGCTAACCTCGAGTAAATCATTCCCCGCAAGTTTAATCACATCTTTAACCGTCCCTATACGTCTGCCATTGCTGTCGTCTCTCACAGTCAACCCGATGAGCTGGTCAAGATAAAATTCGCCCTCCGGCAGAGTATTGCGGTCGTCTTCAGCAATGAGCAAAGAGGCACCGCGAATGGCACCGGCAGCCCCTATATCGTCAATGCCCTTGAATTTGACAATTACAAAGCCTTTGTGGAGCCAGGAATTTTCCACTTCAATGGACTGGGGTTCGGGGCGCAAGGGTCGGGAAAGAAAAACACCCTTCGCAAGGAGAGATAAAAATGCCTGAGGCGAATTCGCCTCAGACAATATACGAACCTCTCCTTTGTTGCCCTGTGGACGAAGGACTCTGCCAATTTCGACGTATCCTATCGCCACGAGTTATTCCAGAATCTGCAATAGAGATTTCTTCTTCAGCTTGGTGGCAGCGGCAGAGAGGATTTTCCTTATCGCCTTTGCGGTCTGTCCCCCTTTGCCAATTACCTTGCCCACATCATCCGGTGCCACCTTCAATTCAATGATGATGCTGTTCTCGCCTTCAACCGATTTAACCACTACCTGTTCGGGGTGATCCACCAACGCCTCTGCAATGTATTGTACGAGCTTTTCCATCTGTCAATCCCTCCTGTTTCTTGCTTTGGATCTGTGAGAGCATAATTGTCGCGGGTAACTTTAGATTCCTCGGGCTGTAAGTATTATATGAAAACCGATAACTCTCCTCTGTTCAGAGGTCAGTTACGGAGAAACTTCGGGCGCTGTTTGCTCACCGGAAACCTCTCGCACTTTTCTTTGCCTTTGACGGGTCTCGTGGAATTTTTTCATTATCCCCAGTTTAGAGAAAATAGAACGCACCGTCTCTGACGGCTGTGCACCGCGCGATAGCCACAAGAGGGCTTTTTCTTCATCCACTTTGAATTTCTCCTTGTCATCTTTCCTCAGCGGGTGATAAAAACCGAGGCGTTCAATAAATCTCCCATCCCGAGGGGAACGCGAGTCCGCCACAACCACCCGGTAATACGGTATCTTCTTGCGCCCCATCCGCGTCAGACGGATTCTTACCGACATCCAATCACCTCCTAACCAAATTACTAAAAAACTATATACAAAAAGCCGATTCTTAATGCAATCCTTTTTTAATAATAACGCCTGATTGTGGAGCAATCAGGAATGACTATCACCTATGTTTCTTCTTTTTCTTCTTTTTCATCCGGCGTTTGTGCTGGCTCTTCTCAAACTTCCGGGAGGCAACGGCTGCCTCTTTACGCTTCTTTTTGAAGGGATTGAGGCGATTAACAAGACCTGCGGCGCCCATCATTCGCTGCATCATCTTCTTCGCCTCGTAAAATTGCTTCACAAGGGCATTCACATCCTGCAGGGTTGCGCCGCTCCCTTTGGCTATCCGCTGGCGTCTGCTCCCATTAAGGATTTCGGGGCGCTGGCGCTCTGCAGGTGTCATTGACTGTATCATCGCCTCCACACGGGCAAATTCCCCCTCATCCAGCTCAACATCCTTCAGTTGCCGCCCCAGACCGGGTATCATTGAGATTAAATCCTTGAACGACCCCATCTTTTTAACCTGCTTCATCTGGTCGAGGAAGTCCTGAAACGTAAAAGTCTGGCGGAGGAGCTTCTTTTGCATCTCGAGTGCCTGTTCCTGGTCGAATGCTTCCTGTGCCTTTTCGACCAGAGTCACCACATCGCCCATACCAAGGATGCGCGAAGCCATGCGGTCGGGATAAAATGCCTCAAGGTCGCCGAGCTTTTCGCCGATACTTGAAAAGATAATGGGCTTACCCGTTACGGCGCGGATAGATAGGGCTGCGCCGCCACGCGCATCGCCATCCAGCTTCGTCAGACATACCGCATCAATACCCACCTGTTCATCAAATGCGGACGCGCTCTTCACGGCATCCTGTCCCGTCATCGCATCAGCCACGAGGAATGCATATTCCGGCTTCAGGTATCTCTTTAACTCAACCAGCTCATCCATCAGGACTTCGTTAATGTGGAGACGTCCGGCAGTATCTATAATAACGATATTATGTCCCTCGGTGCGTGCGAAATCCATTGCGCCTTTCGCAATCGCAAGCGGTTTTTCCTGCCCCTTTTCAAAGACCGGGACATTTGCCTGACTCCCGACCACTTTTAGTTGATGAATAGCAGCGGGGCGATAAACGTCGCAGGCGACAAGTAGTGGCTTCCACCCCTTTTTGAGGCAGAACCGTGCAAGCTTTGCGGCAAATGTCGTCTTTCCCGAACCCTGCAACCCGAGCAATAATATCGTATTTATCTTGCTCTGCTGGAGCTTGAAGGGTTTGGCTTCGCCGCCCATCACCTCCACCAGGGCGTCGTGGACAATCTTAACAACCTGCTGACCGGGCGTTATGCTGGTGAGGACATCCTTGCCTATTGCCCGCTGGGTCACGGTTTTGGTGAAGTCCCTGACAACCTTGAAATTGACGTCCGCCTCCAAAAGGGCAAGTTTGATTTCGCGCATAGCGTCCCGGATATTCTTCTCCGAGATAGTAGCCTGCCCGCGCAGCTTCTTAAAGATGCGGTCAAATTTTTCTCCAAGGTTCTCAAACATAATACTTCAATCCGTTTGCCCGTTGAGCCCGTTTGCCCGTTGAGCCCGTTTGCCCGGATAAATTTCCAATCTCAAATTTCCAATTTCCAATTTCCAATTTTGTAATTAGCCCATCACGATTTTTTAATTGCGGAGATGATTCTCGAGAGGTCGTTTACGATCCAATCCACGTTATAGATGATATTTTGCTTCCGAACCTTATGCTGGAGGCGTTCGAGGTCGCTGATGATGTCGGTCAAGTTCGGAGCGGCAATAACCCCGGCGACTCCACTGTTTGCCTCCACCTGTGCAGACTCGGCAGCGCGGGATTTGCTTAACAGCGAGAGGGCTTTCTCATAACGCTCCAGCTTGGAAAGGGCATGTTTAACGGCGTCGTATATCGCTTGTCTGGAAACGTTATATTGAGCGGCTATCTCGCCGAAGGAGAGATTTTGCCCATAATGCAGGCGAACAAATCTTTTTTGTTTCTCGGTCAAAAGTTCACCGTAGATGTCAATCAGGAGATTTGCGCGCTCAATTTCCGGGGTGAGTTTTTTCGAGTGTCTACTCATAAAAAATTCTCCCGCTGGCTGTCAGATAGAAGCTCTTTACATTCGGCGAGGACTCCTAATAAAAAGGGAATTTAAGTGTCAAGTGAAAAAGGGGTGGGATTGGTACGGAACTGGTAGATGTTGAGTTTGTATCAATCTGAAATCTAACGACAATTGACAATAAGTTCCGGAGCAGACATTCATAATTTTTAATTGTCAGTTTTTAATTTTACATTCTTTTTTCAAGTGCATCCTTGACAGTATTTGCGCCCGTGAAGTAAAAACAAGCCATCATTAACATAGTGAGGGTGATTATGCCAGATGCAGCAATCGAGATTCGAGACCTCGGGAAATCGTATAAACGTGGCTTGTTCAGGGAGAAGAAGAAAGCCCTGCGCGGAGTAACCTTCACAGTGAATATGGGGGAGGTGTTTGGATTCCTTGGTCCCAATGGTGCGGGGAAGACCACCACCATTAAGGCGCTTTTGACATTCATTCGCCCGGATAGCGGTGAAATCCGCATCCTCGGCGGCGATGGTGCCGACCCCGCCATCCGCAGACGCATCGGCTTCCTCCCCGAGACGGCTAATTACTATCCTTACCTGACGGCTCACCAGACACTCACTATGTATGCGCGCCTATGCGGGCTTTCGCGCTCCCAACAGCAGAAAAGAATTCCCGCACTCTTGAAACTCGTCGGGCTTGACCTCGCAGCAAATGACAAACTCTCCACCTTCTCAAAGGGGA
>CAZGKP010000024.1:16504-25028 GCA_964526215.1 uncultured Candidatus Sumerlaeota bacterium | reverse complement strand
GCCGGGCAGCTTCGTGATTGAAATTCCGCAACCTGAAGTTCCTGAAATCCTTCATAACCTTAGGCACTTCTTTCACATCAACAGCGGCAGAGAGGTGCCCGCCCTTGAGCAAAGCCAGGATTAACATATCGCGAGGCGTCCGAAGTCGCTCCCAGCAGGGATTCAGGTCAAGCACATAGACAACCTTCTGTTCGGGTGATACGTGTGCAATCTCTTCGATACTTTGTGCATCATAATCCGCCAGGCTTTCCCGAAAATACGGTATCAGTTCCGGTGTAAGGACATACAGGGGCTCCCCTGAAACAGGGAAGAAATCTGCCGCAATGTGCTTCCATAGCGGTATACCGCCGCGGCTTTCCAGCGATTGAATCCACCACTGACCCACGGCAGCACACAGCAACAATGGCATCAGTAGCCACAATGCCAGATGGGGCGGGCGATTCATCCGTTGAGTCGCCCATCCGGCTGCAGCTACCAGTCCCGCCGCCCAGAACGGGGCGGTAAGAGCCGGATAACGGGGACCATGAAATACCTGTGCAACATTAAACCGATGCAAGAGGAAAAGTAGAACCACAAAGCATCCGCTAATGCCTAAACCGGCTATGGCTACCTGCATAAGCATCGGGTTTTTAACAGGTTTGCCTCTTGAGGATTTAGCCGCCCACAAGACTGCGCCTAATGGCGCAATAATGCTCAAGGCTCCAAGTAAGTAGGTTGGAAAAACCAGACCAGGCGGGGGACTGGACACGCGCCCATATGGATACCACAATGTGAAGACCCGTAACAGGTTCCAAAATGTGCGTGGTGTCATCCACGTATGTTTTAACGATTGTAGACACGTTACTTGCGCACCAAGACGAAGCAGCCACGGGGCAAAAAGCAAGAAGATGAAGCCCTGTGCCAGAGCACCTCCTATGACAAAGCGTGTAAGAAGGTGGCGCTGCCTGAATGCCAGGACAATCCAGGTCAGACCCAGAAAGAATATGACAAATACAGTCAGAAGATGGGCATACAGCCCCACAAGGGCGCTTAGGACATAAATCCCCCAGAGGGCAATGTCGGTCGCTGTGGCTTTCGAGTCCCGCTGACAGAACGCAGCAGACCGCTCCGAATTTCTCTTCCACAGGAGCATAAGTATCAAAAAGCACGTAAGCATTGCGGGAAGTGCAAATCCGTAACTGCGGATGTCCTTGGCGGCGTGGGCAACCTGGGAGCTGCCCGCCACCGCCCACGCCAGCAATGTTCCATATCCTCGCCCCAGCACTGCGCGCCCCGCAAACCAGGCTATTGCTGCCAGAACCACCCACATAACTACATTTAGAGAACGCGTCCACCAAAGCGAAGGACCAAATCCTAATCGTTTTCCCACACAATTCCACGCCTTCAGCACCAGGTAGTATCCTGGCGGATTGACATCTATAGTCGTTTTATCTATAAGGTTTTCTGTAGAATTCCCTGCCAATAGAACCGAGTATACCTCATCTATCCAGAAGCTATTCTCTTGCCTGGCGCGCATAATCTTCAGCGGAAGCAACGCTGTTAGGAGGATGGCAAATCCAAGCCAGTTTCTGGTCAAGAGTCTGAACGGCTTGAAATGCACGTCAGCTATTTTACGAGGCGGGATAGAGGCAGGGGGAGATTGGTCGCTTGAAGTGTCCATTATTTTTCGATTATGTTCCTCGTAATCAATTCTTTAATCTTCAGCCTATCCACTGTTGGCACAGCTTACACTATTTTGTCATAGGTGGGTAAAGCCCTATCCGAGGCGTCCAGGATTTCGTTTGATGGCGGCGATGGCATGGGCGGCAAGCTCATCACAACGCTCATTCTCCTTAATGCCGGCGTGCCCCCTTATCCAGTGCCACTGAACATCGTGCCTCTGTATTGCCGCGTCGAGCTGCTTCCAGAGGTCAACGTTCTTGAGCGGTTTCTTTTTCCGCGTCCAGTTGTATTGTTTCCAATTCGGCATCCATTCAGTAATGCCGCGCTTCAAGTATTCCGAATCGGTGAAAAGGCGAACACGGCAGGGTTCTTTAAGTGCCTCTAATGCACGTATGGCGGCGGTCAACTCCATCCGGTTATTTGTGGTGCGGGGTTCGGCGCCGGAGATTTCCCTGCGGTGGTTGCCATAGATAAGGATTGCCGCCCAGCCACCGGGACCGGGATTCGGCTCGCATCCGCCATCGGTATAAATCGTAACGTGTTTCTTTTTTCCAGAATCCATTGCCGCACCTTTGGTAGCATTCAAATATGTGAGATATTATCTGGCTTTGCACAAACCCCTGTGTCAATCTATAAATTGCCGGGATAAATTTGATTTCTGATAACAAAGCAATGAATGATGGCTATTCTCTCTTGACTTCGTGCACAATCATTTCTATGTAAATTTTTGGTTTTGCCGCTCAACTCTTTAATTATTTTTTCACAACCTGTAAGCGTAGCCTTTTATGCCTGAAGCACTTAAACATACCATATATCGCGGGGCAATTGTCGTTATAGATGATGAGGAGGATATGTGCAAAATCCTCACGAAGATACTCAATATGGAGGGGTATCACGTAACTGCATTCACAAATCCCGATAAGGCACTGGAATATGTCGAGAAATATCAACCTGACGTCGTTCTGACAGACATCAGGATGCCGGAGCGCTCCGGGATGGATGTGCTCAAGGCAGTAAAGTCAAAATTCCCACAGACAGCCGTTATCATAATGACAGCCTATGCAAGCATCGAGGGCGCTATACAGGCAATGAAGAAGGGGGCATTCCACTATGTAACAAAGCCCTTTAATACCGAAGAACTCGTCGCCAATATCGAGAAGGCGATAGAGATGCGGACTCTCGCCAAAGAGACAGTGAGTTTTTCCGAGCACTTAAAGCGCGCCTATGCCGACGTGAACCTGATTGGTGAGAGCCAACAGATGAAGGCGGTGAAACAGATTCTTGAAAAAATTGCCCCCACAGATAGCGCGGTTCTTATCAGCGGGGAGAGCGGGACAGGCAAGGAACTCGCCGCCAAATTCATCCATAAGGCAAGCCCGCGTCGAGATAAACGCTTTGTGCCCATAAATTGCGCTTGTATCCCTGAAAACCTGCTCGAATCCGAGCTGTTCGGCTATGAACGTGGTGCATTCACGGGCGCTTCACAGATGAAACTTGGACTCATTGAACTTGCACACGGCGGCACTCTCTTCCTCGACGAGATAGGCGAACTACCGCTCCATCTGCAGGCGAAGTTATTGCGCGTCCTTCAGGAGCGTTTAATACAGCGCGTGGGCGGGCTGAAAGAAATCTTCGTTGACATCCGCCTGCTCGCCGCCACAAATCAAGACCTCCACATCGCAATCGAGCAGAAACGCTTCCGGCAAGACCTCTTCTATCGTCTGAATGTCATAAATGTCGAGATGCCGCCCCTTCGGGAACGCACCGAAGACATCCCTCTGTTGGCGAATTACTTTATATCGCGCATCGGTCCCAGACTGCGCAAACCAGACGTCAGTATCACCCCTGCCGCAATGGAACTCCTCAATCAATATTCCTGGCCCGGTAATGTGCGGGAACTGGAGAATGTTATCGAGCGGATGCTGGTCTTACTTGATGGCGATACAATCACCGCCGATGGCATCCCCGTAGACATCCGAGAAGGCATCAAGGTCGCAGCGCCTCAGGTATCCGAACCCGTTATTAGAACCGTCCCCATTGATTATAGAGAAGCCCGCACACGTTTCGAGAGTGAGTATATACGGGAGTTACTCGAAAAGACCTCAGGGAGTGTTACAGAAGCGGCAAGGCTTTCGGGCATCAGTCGTCGCAACCTATATGAAAAACTCGAAAAGCTCGGCATCCAGCCCGATGAATTCAAAAACAAGAAAAACTCCTGATTAGGTCATATTAGCGAGGAGGGCACATCGCTCCCTATTCCCGCCCGACTCAAATCCGACACAGACAAATTGACAGCCACCCGCTCTGCCAACTTTCGCTACAAGGGAGCATTTAAGGAATGAAGAATTGTGAATGGTGAATGTGGAAGGTAGGATGAAGCGCATTCTTAATTCACAATTCACCGTTCACTATTCATAACTCTTTGGCTCCCCCGGTAGGACTCGAACCTACAACCTAGTGGTTAACAGCCACCCGCTCTGCCAATTGAGCTACAGGGGAGCAACTAATGAATGAAGAATTGTGAATTACGAATTGTGAATTTAGAATTCTTAATTCACAGTTCACTATTCCCTATTGGCACTGGTGGAGGGGGGAGGATTTGAACCTCCGAAGCGTTAACGCAACGGGTTTACAGCCCGTCCCCTTTGACCACTCGGGAACCCCTCCTGACTCGAAACTCTCTTGCCGACACTCCTGGAGCTGGTGAGGGGAATCGAACCCATAACCGGCCGCTTACAAGGCGGCTGCTCTACCATTGAGCTACACCAGCGCGAAAATTTTGGTATCCTTTGCCTCTGTGTAACTGCAAAACAACTGAAAAAGAGATATAAATTCTGGCTTTCCCGGTTGTCAAGATGTTTTCAAAAGCCCATTTTTATTTCTTCCTTGCCTTTATCCATTACTCTGAATTAGAAAATGTCTATACATTCTTGGAGAGGAGGTGGAATTTAATGAAAATAAAGGGTTTTACGCTGATTGAGCTCCTGATAGTGGTTGCCATAATCGCCATACTTGCTGCGATCGCTGTGCCGAATTTCCTGGAGGCACAGGTTCGCTCGAAGGTATCCCGCGCGGAGGCAGATATGCGCAGCCTCGCTACCGCCCTTGAATCATATTTCGTGGATAATAATCATTATCCCTGGCCATACCCAAAAGACGATCTTTACGCTACAAATGTGCCGAATGAATTATCCTCGCCCATTGCCTATATATCATCCACGACTAATATTGTTGACCCATTTGCGATTAAACCGGGGGCTAAAAGCGCCCGCTGGAAACGCTATGGCTATATCGTGGATGAACGATATAGAACCGGTGAACATTTCTATGGCTGGGTTGACCTGACGGATGAAAATGAACTGGCGATTGGGAAGTGGCGTATGGATAGCTTTGGCCCGGATGAGCGCAGCACTAACTGGCCGAACGAGCCATCGTATGACCCTACAAATGGAACAGTAAGCAAGGGTGATCTCTATCGGAGTCAGCGCGATTCTATCGGAAAACAGCTGTAACTCTTTCCCGAAGGTTAAAGTGCCCGCCGCAAAATCAAGAGGTCTTATGTGGCGGGCTTTGTTTTTCCCTATTCACTCATTTGCGCCGGAAGAATCAGTCCTTCTTCGCGAATGCGCCCTTGAGACAGAAGAATTCGGCAGAACGGGGCGGGAGGTCAATATGGATTCTCCCATTTTTTATTTTTGCGCGGGTTTTTTCAAGAAGGGATTTAGCGAGATTTGCCCTGCTAAAAGGCGGACATAATTGTATATCAAGCGAGGCGGGGGTGTCTGCACGGTTGAATGCACAAAGGACTTTCTCCGCAAAATCGCACTTCAGGAAAACCAGGCGGTCTTTGCTGGCGTGGAGTGTGATTGAATCGGCGCTCCAAAGCGCGCTGTGTGTGCGGCGTGTATATAGCAGCCGCTTTGTTCGGGCAAGCATTTTGCGCTCAAGGGGCGCAAGGCCTTTACCAAAACGCATCGGGCGGCGGTTATCGGGGTCGCCCGCGCCCGTCATACCGAATTCGTCTCCGTAATAAATCATCGGTGCGCCTGGTTGCGTCATCGCGAATGCGAGTGCGAGAAAGAGCCTATCATAGCTCTGGGGGTGCTCCACCTTGATTTTCTCTCTCCAGCCCACTTCCTTTTCTTCGGCGATGTTTTTATCGGAGATATCGCCATCGCAAAATGCAATAAAGCGGGAGAAATCGTGGCTGCTGATGAAGGGGGACATCACGGCGAGGTGTCCATAAGCGCGACGGGAAGCCTGCGCTGCACGGTCGAGTTCATCAAGTCCGACTGAATTTTTGGCGAAAGCATCCCGGATTGTCCACATCAGTGGGTAATCGAATTGCCCCGCGAGTAACCCCGGTCCGACAAAGCCCATAATTGTCTCTCGGTCGGAGATAGTCTCTCCCACCTGATAAATTTTGCGTCCCGTGGGAATTTCAATTTTTGAGCGGATGGCTTGGCAGAGCTCCCTCCAGAAAACCAGAGGAATGTGCTTGGTGGCATCGTGGCGAAAGCCGTCTGCGCCGGTTGTCTGCAGCCACCATAGCGCATCGGAGACAACTTGCCTGCGTGCCGCCAGACTGCCCGGATAATCGAACGATGGCAGAAATGTATCAAACCACGTGGTGAACGGATATTCATCAAAGAGGCGGATGTTTTTCCTGCCATCGGGCAGGTCCAGTGTCCCGAACCAGTCGCGGTGCTTTTTGAAATAGGGGTGGTCTTTGTGGACGTGATTTGAGACAAAGTCGAAGATGATTTTGATACCGTGGCGGTGTGCAGTTTTAACGAGGCTCTTTAATTCTTTGAGCGAACCGAAGTGTGGTTCGGTCTGGCGCGGCTCAACGGTCCAGTAGCCGTGATATGCGCTGAACCAGCGGTGGGGCGGTTTGCTATCCTGCCACGCACCCTGCGGGTTTTTATTGACCGGCGAAATCCAGATAGCATTCACGCCAAGTTTATTAAAGTATCCCTCTTTTATCTTTTTTTCGATGCCGGCGAAATCGCCTCCCATCCAGTTTGCCGGCGGCGCAACACGCTTATCTTTCACGGGGTTATCATTCGAGGGATTGCCATTATAGAAGCGGTCTGTGAATGCGAAATAGATAATGGCGTTGCGCCAATCGAATACGGGTTCGCCCTCGATGCGGCGAGGTTCCTGGGCAAAACCCTCCGATGCCCAGACTCCGTTTTTTGACTTTGCGAATACGCGCAGAGCCATTCCCTCGAGGACATTTTCCGGCAGGGGGATGATAATTTTGTCGCCCTCGGTGCCGAAATTATGGAGCAATCGCTCGTTTCCAAGAAGGGCGACGATGCTCCCTCGGTCGAGCGGTTGTTTGCCACTGGAATCGTAATAGTAAAAGATGTGCTCTATGATACCCTTTGGTTTATTTATGTGTCTCAGGAGAGGGCGGAGCAACGGCTGCGGGGCTTTTGTGGACTTGCCAATCTCCATAACGGAATTGAAGCCACCGTAGCCATTGGACTCCTTTTTAGGGTTGGCTGGGTCATAAAACCATTTGCCATCCGCCACGAATTTATATTTGATTATGCCCGGCTCAACGGGAATTGTAGCCGTCCAGACGCCATCGCCATCATCATCGGAGAGCGGATTGCGGTTAGTGTTCCAGCCATTGAATGTCCCCGTCACAACCACGCGTTTCGCTTTTGTGGCGGGTTTGAACGAAAACGTAGCAACGTAACGAGGTTTGATATTAGCCGCAATGTATAAATTGCTAACGTCGCCATTTGCGAACTCGAATCGGATGGGAAATATTTGAATGCCGGTTTTATTTTTCGGGTAGGAAATTGCAATCTTCAGCGAGTCTTTAGATTCCTGGAAGACAACCACATCTCCTATTTCTTTCCCGCTTATGATGCGGGAGATTTCGCTGGCAGATACCCCGCATATAAAGTCCCGCAAATCGAGGCGGATAGGCTCTCCCGCAGTAACGGTCTGTGTCGGTAGCGTTTCATTATAGTAGGGAAACGGGACAGTTGCTCCTACTGAATCGGTCGCGCACACAAGTGCGGTGGCAAGAAGAAGTAAAGAAACAAATATTGCACGATATCTCATAATTCCCCTCCTATGAGGTATTGAAATAAAAAGACCTTGTATTGTTTCAGCAAGAACTCTTCAAGTAGAAAAGCAGGTAACAGTCATCATGAGGCATTCGCTTCACCCGAAAGGATGAAAATAATCCGCTAATTACGCTAATTAACGCGAATATTTATTTGTGGACATTCGCGTGCATTCACGGACCAATTTTCGGGGTGGTTTAGCAGTTAATTTTTTCCTCTTGACTTTTGTATTTTCTTCGCTTCAGGGTATAATTTGTCAGTTATTGAAAATGCACCAAAAATAGCGAGGAGGACTTAAGATGTATCTCACAAAGCGCCAGAGGGATGTTTACAATTACATCCACCGATTTATAAAACAGAACGGATATTCACCCTCTCTGGAGGAAATCTCAAGCGGCGTGGGACTCTCTTCCCTTGCGACTATTCACAAGCATCTGAAGAATCTGGAGGAGAAAGGCATCATCTCAAGGAGGTGGAATCACAGTCGCTCGATAGAAATCCAAACCACCTTTGATTATCCCAACACGGTGGAGGTGCCGCTTTTGGGCGTGGTGGCGGCGGGTGAGCCAATCGAGGCGATCGAAGACCGGCGCACAATAAGTATCCCGCAGGAATTCTTGCGCGGCGGGGAAACATTTGTCCTGCGTGTGCAGGGAAATTCAATGATTGACGAGCATATCCGCGATGGCGATTACATAATCGTCGAGCGCCGCAATATTGCCGAAAATGGCGAGGTGGTGGTGGCGCTGATTGATGGCAGAGAAGCAACGGTG
>CAZGKP010000024.1:5723-16494 GCA_964526215.1 uncultured Candidatus Sumerlaeota bacterium | reverse complement strand
CCCGAAAATCCCGCAATGCAGCCGCTCATTCTCCCAGAGGATAGAGTCCAGGTGCGCGGCATCGTAATCGGTCTTATGCGCAAGTATTAAAGACGTTTTTTGCGCATCAAGGAGATTCAAAACTTCAACTATCTGCAGTTTATTATGGGGCAAACTTCCTTAAAACAGTGGCGGCTGGCTGATGTCCTCAATCTAAAAAAAGGCGATGTAGATATTTTTGTCCAGGGCTGGGTGCGCACTCGCCGTGATTCAAAATCTTTTTCGTTCATCGAGCTGAATGACGGTTCATCCTTACAGAACCTGCAAATTATTGCAGATGGGACATTGTCGAATTACGCCGACATCTTGCGCCTCACCACAGGGAGTGCAATCGGTGTGCGTGGCAGGCTCGTTGAATCTCCCGGCAGGGGGCAGCGTTTTGAACTCCGCTCTACAGAAATCATAACCTATGGAATTGCAGATTCATCCACCTACCCGCTCCAGAAAAAGGGACACACGCTTGAGTTCCTGCGAGAAATCGCACACTTGCGCCCTCGTTCCAACACCTTCGGATGTGTATTTCGCCTCCGCAGCACATTTACATTCGCCATACACAAATTTTTTAGCGAGCGTGGTTTCGTCTACATTCACACACCTATCATCACCGCAAGCGATTGCGAGGGTGCCGGTGAGATGTTTCGCGTAACGGCTCTGGACATCGGCAATCCGCCGCGGGGTGAGAGCGGTGTGCCTGACTTTTCCCGCGATTTCTTCGGCAGACCTGCGTTTCTCACCGTCAGCGGACAATTAGAGGGTGAACTCTTCGCAACTGCCCTCTCTCGTATTTATACTTTCGGTCCTACATTCCGCGCTGAAAATTCTAACACACCCCGCCACCTCGCCGAATTCTGGATGGTAGAACCCGAAATGGCTTTCTGCGACCTGAACTGTGACGTAAATCTTGCCGAGGAATTCCTCAAATACATTATTGCTTACTGCCTCGAGCATAACCTTAAAGACCTCGAATTCCTGAACCGGTGGTATCGCAAAGACCTCATCGAGACGCTGAAGCACGTGGTCGGGACGCCATTTGAGCGCATCGCATACACCGAGGCAATCTCCCTTTTACAAAAGAGTGGCGAGGATTTTGAGTATCCCACCGATTGGGGCAACGACCTCCAGACCGAACACGAACGTTACCTGACTGAAAAAAAGATAAAGCGCCCGGTGATTGTTACGGATTATCCAAAAGAAATAAAGGCATTTTATATGCGCCTGAACGATGACGACAAAACCGTTGCGGCAATGGACGTATTATTCCCGCGGATAGGTGAGGTAATCGGGGGCAGTCAGCGCGAAGAGCGGCTGGATGTATTGCTCACGCGTATACGGGAGGCGGGCTTAAATGAAAAAAATTACTGGTGGTATATAGATACGCGAAGATTCGGGACGGTGCCACATAGCGGTTTCGGATTGGGCTTTGAAAGGGCGTTACAATTCCTGACAGGGATGGCGAACATCCGCGATGTCATTCCCTTCCCGCGTTATCCCGGCAATGTGGAATTTTAGTGTCTGTTTAACAATCCCGCTTTGCTACGTTCATCTGCGTGCATCCGTGTTCTATTCTTTATCTTGCGCTGGCGGGTGCCGGCTTTACGTCTCCGCGATGCGCTGTCTTTGACGGAACGGCATAATCTATCCGGTAATGATAACGGCTGAGCAGTGTCTTTACAAATGATTCCTCAATTATGTGGAGGTGCCGAAGCGTCATATTGCACTCGTCGAACTGCCCATCGTTGAATTGTTCAAGGATGGAGTTGTGGACAACAAGCCTGATGTCGTCTTCGTCTATGTGAGTTTGTGAGAGTCTACTTGTTACGGTCGCCTCAACACTATCGGCGAGCATCACAATAGCCGTCTCGATTGTCTGGGGTTTGGGTCCGGGGTATCGAAAGTCTTCCTTGCGAATCGGGTCATTGGATTTGCCCTCCTCGAAACGTTTTAATGCCAGGTTGTAGAAATAACGGATTAAGCTGGTGCCGTGGTGCTGTGGGATGAAGTCAATGACCGCCTGTGGCAAGCTGTATTTTTTTGCCAGCTCTACCCCTTCTTTGATGTGATTTTTTATGATTAATACACTCATATGGGGTGAGATATTTTGATATATTTTTTTATCCTCCGGCGTTGATTGGTTCTCGGAATAATACTTTGGTTTGATTATTTTGCCTATGTCGTGATAGTATGCGCCGGCGCGAACAAGTAGATAATTTACGCCGATGGCGATTGCGGCGGGTTCAGACAGTTTAGCGACATTCAGGCTGTGTTGATAGCTACCGGGGGCTTTCTCTTCCATCTCGCAAAGAGGGGGTTGCCTTATGCCCGTGAGTTCAAGCAGTCGCACATCGGTTACAACCCCGAAGAAGACCTCGAAAAATGACAGGGCGGGAAAGGCGATGATGGCGCAGGCGATACCGTTCCCTAATCCCCATACGGCGCGGCTTGCATATATATGGAGTTCACCCGTTGGGTCGTCAATGTATTCAAGAATCAGGATAGTGGCAAAGTTCACCAGTGCGATGCGGAAACCCGCCATCAGCATCTCTTTACGCTCGCGGACGTTGTAGAGACTCCATACACTCGTCATCCCACCGATAAATGCAAGCAGCGTGATTTTGAAATTCATATCCACAGATAGCCCGAACAGGAATGCCCCCCAGCTCACGAGCAGAAGCGCAATCCGGGCGTCCAGAAGAACCACCGCCAGTATCCCTATCACACCTGCCGGGAATGCATATCCCGCGAGGAGTGGTTCCACCCGAAGGAGCTGAATCAAGAGCCGCCCCAGCCCCAGCGCCAGTAAGACCGGCAGGCTGATAAGGATTACGTTTGGTGCGGTGAAACCCAAATCCGGGCGATACTTGTGAACAAAGAACGCCACAAAGCTGAAAAACACTACCACAAGGAGGGCATTGGCTAATACCTGCATGAGGTTAGCGGCACGAATGCGTTCATTTAAGCGCGAGAGTGCCCTTGCGTGAAAGGCATCAACCTTCTGAGATGCCTCGATGACGGGCTTCCCACGGGCGAATCGGCGTTTGACCTCTTCCACACGGGCGATGAGTTTTTTGCGCATAGCCTCGGTGAGGTCTGGCTGATATGTTACATTCGGTTCAACGAGGCTCAAAGCCAGCTCAAAGGCGGCAGAGAGATAGTCGGAGTGGGCACCCTGAAAATAGATATTTACGGACCGACCGAGTATGGAACGGAGTTCTTCGGGATAGTCAATCAGTCGGGTGCTGGTGAACGGTGCCGGGGGTTGGTGGAATTTCGCCGAGAGCTTCAACAGCCCCCCTTTCTCGAATGTCTCGTATGTGTATTTATCGTCAATGACGCCGCGGTTAGTCATAATGTCGCGGAGGAGGAGTTTCAGATTATCATAAAACTTGCGGTCATTCCCGATGTGAAGGAGCGTTGTTGTGGCGTTATCAGAGAGAGTGAGCCCGAATTTGCGCTTAAGTGTATCGGAGAAGAGATGCGCATTCACTCCGGCAGGGGAATGTGCAGCAATAACCGCCTGTCGCACTCCTTTCAGTGTGCGGAGCATTTTATCTTCTACCGAGCTGTCATATACATAACAGCGAGGGACTCTTTTTGCAACCGCCTCGATGGCTTTTGCGTATGTCTCCTTGTCCTCCACATCGAAGGGGAAGGGGGCACGTATTGTCCTGCCCATCACTTTGCCGATTTCAAAACGATAGGGTTGAAAAAAGAAAGCCCTCGAGATCAACACAGTTGTCAGGCTGGCGATGAGTAGGAAGACAAGCGATGCCCAAAGATATGAAAGGCGGCGTCGGCGGATACGCCTCTTCAATCTTATACTCTTATCCGCCCTGAATTTTACACGTGTCTCAGCCAATCTCAGGTAAATCCTTTATGGGTGAATAGTTCTTGTAGTAACGTATAAGTCTACGTCTCTCCCGAAAAGATGAAAATGAGCCGCTCATTCATTCCGCAAACTGCATCGGCAACGGGCACGGGCATATCTCCACAGACCCAACACCTAACACCCAACGCCCAACACCCAATTAAATTCTTGGGTTAGTCTATGTTCCATTCTTCTTTTCTGTTTGGTGCTGTTGCTTATCCTGTTCATAAGCCTGGATGATTTTCTGGACCAGTTCGTGTCGCACCACGTCACTCTCATCGAAATAGACAAACGCAATGTCTTTGATATCTTTCAACACAGACTGGACATGAACCAGACCCGACAGCCGCCCCGGCGGAAGGTCAATCTGCGTGATGTCGCCGGTTATGATTGCCTTGGAATCGAAGCCGAGCCGCGTCAGGAACATCTTCATCTGTTCAGGGGTAGTATTTTGTCCCTCGTCCAGAATTACGAAGGCGTTGTTCAGGGTTCTGCCTCGCATAAAGGCGAGTGGCGCAATCTCGATGACGCCCGTCTCAATGTGGTTTTTTATCTTCTGGGCATCCATCATTTCATACAGTGCATCCCACAAGGGGCGGACGTAGGGGTCAAATTTAGCCGCAAGGTCGCCCGGCAGAAAGCCGAGTTTTTCACCCGCCTCGACAGCCGGTCTGACAAGTATGATTCTGCCCACATTCCCCTTTGTCAGCTCCGAGACAGCCATCGCCATCGCGAGGTAAGTCTTGCCAGTGCCTGCGGGACCAATGGCGAAGACAATGTCCGAGCGCCTTATGGCATCCACATAGCGCTTTTGTCCGGCTGTGAGGGGAGAGAGTCGCCGCCGCTTTAAGGGAACCGGAATCTCATCGAGAAAAATTGACTTCAAGTCTGCCCTTTTCTCACTATTGCCGCTCTTAATGGCATAGAGCAACTGGCGCTGGCGGATATTTTTATCCTCACTGCGCCCACCCTTCCGTTGAATGTCCAAAAGGTCGTTTATAAGCCCAACCGCCTTTTCCACCTCGGAATCAGATCCAAGAACCTTTATCTCATTCCCACGAAGGATGAGTCTTACATTGAGGCGCTGCTCTATCTGGCGAATCCGCGAATCCCCCTCGCCACAGAAATCAAGGATTTCAGAAGGGTCAAGCGTAATCACATATTCTGAGGCGTTCTCCAAAATATCCCCGGTTCTGTTCAGCATTTCCCGGCAGAAAATAAACTACATAAATCTACATTTTCTATTTCACCGGTGTCAAGATAAACCCACCTTCAATATCGGGAAGGAAGTATCAAAGCATCGCACTCCTTGTGTAATTTCTCATAGGGTAGGGTGATAAATCTGCCCACCGATGGCGCGCCTTCGGCGTAATCCTCCTGCGGCGGACAAGTCTGTGGCTCAGATTTTTTCAAAATTGTTCTTGACGTGGCTCCTCTCATATAGAATAGTCATTCTAAAAATTGATATGATATTCTCAAATTGAGAAATTATAATTTTAAGAAATGGAGTGAGTGTGATGAAAATCCTATCCCGCAAGGAACGCGAAAGACGAGACCGCATCAATTATGTGCTAAATGTGGCAGAAGGGCTTTTTGCCGAGAAGGGATTCGTCAAGGTCACGATGCGCCAGATCGCCCAGAAGGCGGAATTCGCGCTCGGGACAATTTACTCCTTTTTCAAGGGCAAACGACATATATATAATCAATTGATGGAGAGGAAATCGGAGCAGTTTGTTTCCTACTTAGAGAGGGAGATGGCATCCGAGGCAACCCCGCGCGAACAGGTGGAGAAATTCATCGAGGCAAAGCTTACATATTTGCGTAACAACCTGGCATTTCTGCGACTGTATTTTGCTGAAATCCATGCCCCTCAAATTTCCGCCGGACGTGGGCTGGGACTGAAGGTCAAAAAAAAATACAACGGTTTAATTTCACAACTCGCAGAGATATTAAGCAAGGGGATGTCTGAAGGCATCTTTGTGCAGAGCGAACCGGATGCCCTCGCAAGAGCGCTCGATGGCTTGACGAATGCGTTTGCGTTCCTGTGGCTTGAGCGTCTCCCGGCATCGTCACCTATGAATGAAATCAAAGCGGCAAAGGAGGTGTTTTTGAAAGGCGCCCTCGCCCGGACTTGAATATTGTGCTGGGCATTAAGAGTCCCTAACGAAATGAAATCGGGCTCATTAAAGCATACGAAGCTCACAAGGTTCTATCTGGACAAACTCTCATTTTGATAGGGACTTTAAGAGTGAGTGAACTTGCTTTCAGAAAAAACAGGAGGGGAATTATGAATCTTGATAGTATTTTTCAGAGTAGTTCATTTCGGGGGTTGTTACAACTCCTGATAAGGAACAAGACGCTACGCCAGCCCGTTGTCAGATTGATTGAGAAAAAGGAGTGGGAGTTTTTCGTTGAGAAAAACGAACTCAACCGACCGCCCCAGGTCCAGCGAGACAAATATGACTACCTGATTGCCTTATTGCACAGTGCCCAGCGGGGACTCGACCGCGGATTAATCTCTAAACACGTGCAGGAGCGTATGATTGAAACGTTTGTAAGCGGAGTCCTCACAAACGGAAAACGCATCAAGGAGTGCGCGGAAAGATTAGGGTTTGACCCGCCCGGTTTCCTCGTAATCAGCCCCACTAAATTATGCAATCTGCACTGCACCGGTTGTTATGCCTGCAGCGATTCCACAACTGCCGAGAAACTCGACTTCGCCACATTAGACCGCATCATTACCGAAAAGGAAGAACTCTGGGGGTCTTACTTTACCGTTATATCCGGCGGCGAGCCATTTATGTGGAAGGATGATGGCAAAGACCTCATTGATATGGCTGCCAAACACAGCAATGATTATTTTATGGTCTATACAAATGGCACGTTCATAAATAAGGAGACGGCAAGGCGTCTGGAGGAAATCGGGAATCTCTCACCCGCCATCTCTGTAGAGGGTTTTGAGGAGGAGACTGACAGGCGGCGAGGCAAAGGTGTGCATAAGCGCATCCTTCAGGCATTCGAGAACCTGCGCGAGGTCGGCGTCCCATTCGGCATATCCATAACCGCCCTTCGCAACAACTGGGATATTGTTTCGAGCGATGAGTTTGCCGATTATTATTTCGATGAGATAGGCGCACTCTATGGCTGGATTTTTCAATATATGCCCATAGGGCGCAAGCACACTCTCGACCTTATGGTGACGCCGGAGCAGAGGCTCGAGATGCTGGAGCACATCTGGCGATGGCTTCAGGTGCGCAGACTGTTCGTTGCCGATTTCTGGAACAGCGGCACCGCAAGCAGCGGCTGCATAGCCGCGGGCAGACCCGGTGGTTATCTCTACGTTGACTGGGATGGCGATGTTACGCCCTGCGCATTTGTCCCTTATGCAGCCGCAAATATATATGAGGTGTATAAGAACGGCGGTAATCTAAATACCATCGTCCATAAAGCGCTCTTCAGACGCATCCGTCAGTGGCAGAACGAATATGGTTATACCAAACCCGCCGAACAGACATCTAACTGGTTCTGCCCCTGCCCGATTCGCGACCACCACGACAGGCTACTAAAGATTGTGCGGGAATGCGGTGCCTTGCCCATTGACTCCGAGGCAAAGGAAGCGCTTGAGGATGCGGAATACCACAGCGACCTGACGCAATATGGCAGGGATTTTGACAGGCTGACCGACCCTATCTGGGAAGAACATTACAGGGCGGACTCTCTCGTAAGCAGTTCTTCAGAGAAGGACTACCGCGCGCAGCCCGGATGGGTAACAAAGATTCGCGACAAAGCCGAAGTCCTGCTCTAAAAATTTATTTACCACGGGGAACACGGGGAAGTCGGAGACGCGCCGTGGCGGGAAAGGAAACCCCGGTGTCCCCAGTGGTTAAAGCTATTTTTCATTTTTTTAAGAATTACTATAATTTCCCGCAGAATCATTCTGCCTGAAGCAGAAATCTCAGCGCAGTTTAATCTCCCCTTATGATGCCGACATTGCTTTTCTGGGTATGGAGGATGTTGCCGAAACTGACCGTGCCATTTGTGGGGTCATAGAGGATGTCGCTCCCACGCAGCGGTGGCGGAAAACTTAAATCCAGATATGCCCTGTCCGGTCCCACCGAAACCATACGCCACTTGCCATATTTTTCAAAGGCGCCCTCGTTTTCCGACCAATGGTCAATGGCTTCGTGTGGACAGGGGCGCCCTTTGCTCGCCCAGAAAACCGCTTCGTCGAAAGTAACAATTTTTGTGTAGGTGTAGTAGCAGCTTCTCACTTCGGAGGGCGTGATTTCCTCCGGGTTGAACTTGCCGAATGGGTCTATGAGCTTTGCATTGGTGATATAAGCCACAGGTGTGGTGAGTTCCACCGGAATCACGTTATAGTTGCCGTCATTGGGCGGATAGTGGTTGCAATCCACGGCATAGGTCTCCAGGGCGGTGGCGATAGAGCGCAAATCAGCCCTTGCGCGGGATGCCTTTGCTCGCACCTGCGCCGCAAGAAAATTGGGAATTGCAATTGCCGCAAGAATGGCAATGATGGCTACGACTATGAGTAATTCAATCAAAGTGAAAGCACGGCGACGTTTCATTTCCCTCCTCCATCCTCAATACAACGTCCAACCTTCTACTTCGGTTTCACCCTCTGCTACGGCGAAGATGCCTGTGCCGAGGGATGGGAGAGAAGTGGAAACGGTGTCGCCGCTCACTTGCTGCGTGCTGGAAAGATTCTCCCAGTTAAAGCCTGTCCAGGTAAATATGCGCATACTTGCTGCGCTCGCACCTGGAGGCAAATCGTCAATGGTAAAGGAATTGAACGTGGGACCGTCATCAACAAACTGGAGCGTCAGTGTAACCGGCGAGGAGAAGTAAACCGGATTTTGCGTCAGGATGCGGACGATGCTGGCGTTGTTTGGATGTTTACCCAGCCACGCCTTTGTGTATTCAAACCAAGGATAATTGCCGATGTCACCCGGGTCATCGAGGATAAACTCCGTAGTGGCGGTGAGTGCGCCCGTCGGCACGTCTTCTTGTGGCTTGGTGTATATTCCTCCGGTGCCAGCCTTCAAAATGCCGCCTGCGACGCCGATAAAGGCACTTGTCCCCGAGATGGTTGCCAGTCCTGCGCTTGGTCCCCAATCACCCGAACTGGTCAGTGTATATGTTGTTTCTTCGCCGTAAAGATCAGGCGTGAGGGGGCTTTGCGTTACTTTAACGAACATCGTGCCGGATGTGGTAGCCGAATACCAGGAAATCAACTCATCCGGTCCGCCCGGTCCCCAGTCGTCGCGGGTGACCAGAGGCGAGTTCAAATCAGTTTCGTGATACAGGTAGATTGCAGCGTTACATTTAGACGCCTGATTGGTTACGTTGACGGAGTACCATCGGTTGATGTTGGCGTTAAAAAGCGCCCAGTCCACATCGCCCTGAAACCAGAAATTATGCTCCTGACTGAAATTGTCATTGGAGAAGAAGTTTTTAGTCGAGGTGGAATAGTCGTCATCGTAAAATCTATCATAGACATCATCACCTGAAGGTGGCGCAAAAATCGTTTGATACGGCTGAGAGATGTCGCCGGTCTTATCCTCTGCAAAGTAAATGACTGTGTGCTCCTTCGTGGGGTCAAAGTTTGAATAAGTAGCTTCCCAGCGACCATTCGTGCCGTTGTAAATGAGGGCGACCTTGTCAATCTCATCGTTGGTAGAAGTGGCACCGGGACGGACCACATAGGCATAGACCTCCGCAAGTCCGTCGGCATCCCATACGCCTGATGCCCAGAGTAATGCCGAATTGGAGTAAAGGATAACGTCTTTAGCATAATCGCCGATGACGGGCGATTCATTGCCGGTGACAAATGCTGCGCCTATGTAGGTCGCTACTGCCAGTGCGCCGTCCATCCAGTTCGCCGAGCCAGAGCCGTCATCATCCAGCTGGGCGTTTTGTGTCTCGCCCGTGATGGCGCGCACGGCGTTGCGCGCCCAGTTGAAGGCGTCTCGTAGGTTGACGCCATTGAAGATACGGCTGAAAAACCATTGAGTGAAGGAGATAACGCCCCCCTCTTCGCACCAGGATAATTCCCCTCCGCTGCAGGACGTAATCACAATCCGCTCCTTGCCACCGGGTGGCGTCAGTGAGGGAATCCAATCGCCCGATTCAATGAAATCAAGGACCACGATTACGCGCGTATCGCCGGCGGTCTGCAATGAGTCAAGTGAGGCATCCAGTTCCGCAGGAGTAACGTCGTCAGCATCGTGCCCATCGCCGTCAATGTCGAAGAACGTAGCGCAACCTCCGCCCACGAGGTAGAGGGTCAACTTCGATATCCCGGAGGCAGCGGCGATTGCAGCAGCGAGGTTAGTTTTCGTAGGCGGGTCGTCAACCGCTGGGTTAGAAGAGAAAGAGGGGCTCAAATAAGTGATCTTCGCATCGGTGAGCCAGCGGGCGCGCGCCGTTTCATAGACTGCCTGCGCCAGATAATCGCTAAAAGCCCAGGGTGAGTTTGTATCATAAGCGCCGTCTCCGCAAACAATAATCATCTCCTCATCCGATTCCGCCTGATTGATGTAGGTCTGTTTGGGATACGAGACACCGCCCCAGATATCCTCCGCATAGAAGTTCACCGCGTAAGCCCCCAGCTGTGTAAAGGTATCAGTTGTTGCCTCATAACGGTCATTTGGTCCATTCCAGAGTAGCTCCAGTTCAGGCACGTTTTGCACTGGAGTATCAGGTGTGAGTTGTGCATCGGGAATAAGGTCAGGCGGCGCGATAGATGCCCACACCCGCTGGATAGGATAGACACTTGAGACCTCTGCCGCCCAGATAGTAGCCTGGGTCGTGCCACCAGAAAGTGACTGGTTGGGGCAAATTTTACCA
>CAZGKP010000024.1:0-5713 GCA_964526215.1 uncultured Candidatus Sumerlaeota bacterium | reverse complement strand
GCAGCGCCGACCGTTGTGCGGTCTGCAACGGTACCATCATCATCTTTGTTGTATGCCCCATCGCCATCATCGTCCAGCCAAGGCTGCTGATAGCGGTCCATAGCACCCGCAGCCAGAGCAAATGCCTCACCAACAGTAAGACCTGAATATATAGAAGTTAAAAAACCGTTCGTGAATGAAATGAGTCCACCGGCAGAGAAGAAAGATGGCTGAAGTGGGTCAGCAGAAGTGAGAACGATGCGTGCCTTACCCACCGGCGCCCCGCTGCACTCTGCCACAAACGCCCCAGCCTGACAACAATCCACCACCAGCGTAACTGTGGTAACCCCTTCATTTACCTGGAGGTTATCGAGGAGGTTATCCAGTTCCGAGGCATAGAGGACATCCGATTCATTACAGCGAATAAAGCCATTTGAGCCATCATCGCCAGCGTCACCGTGGTCAATCAGATAGACAAACAGATTAGGGCTACCGGCAGCGAAAGTCGAAAGTGCATCCTGAATATTTGCCAGACTCGACGCCGCATCAATATCATCCGAATCATTCCCATTCCCATCCACATCCTGCTGCGTGACCGGGTTCAGATACTGGACATTCGCTTTAGAAAATCCCCGATAAAGCAGCGTCCGAAAAATAAAATGTGCCAGTCCGTTTGTCGTATCCCATAGCGGGTCATTACTTCTCCGCCCTGCCATAATGACTGCTTTGCCTGAAGCGGAGAGGTCAGAAGGTGAAATGACGTTTACATACGCATAAGCGGTTTTCGAACTGGCGCTATCGGTTGCCTTGATCTTATCAATAACACCGGTTGTTGCTCCTGCTGTGTATTCAAAGCCCGATATTGACGCCCCGGAACGATTTTCCTTGATGTCCAAAGTTACAGTACCCAAAGCCCCGATGACATCAAATACTACTGACTGGCCAGGCAAGAGGGTCTTATTGATGGGATTTATTTCCAGACTCAGCAATTTGCACCGATATTGCAGCATCCCACCGTTGGAATCGCTGATAAAGATATTTGGATAACTGTCGCCGTCTATATCTCCGCCGCTCACAACAACATGGTCAGAGAATTCAAGCCCCATCCACTTAGCAGATTCCAAAACAAAATTCGGAGAACTCGGAGTTCCCTCGTTGCGAAAGAAATTCACCTGACCGTCAAAATTTCCTTGGCCATAGTTACCGTCAGCACCAACAAAAAGGTCCAGGTCGCTGTCCCTATCAACGTCAACAAGATATGCACAGTATCGGTTTGAATAGCTGCTTGGCGGAGGCACAGCTGTCGCCAGAACAAGTGGAGAGTCAGGGTCGAAATAAGGATTCGATGACGTCCCCTGGTTTAAAAACAGGATGATCTCCTGACCCCAAATTGTTCCCATGACCAAATCCCCAAGACCGTCTCCGTTTATGTCACCAAAACAAATACTGAACCAGCCATCTGCACTTCCAGCAGCCTTCGTTCCTATACCTTGCCAGCCATCAGCTTCATGGACGAAATGTGGATTGTTCTTCGAGCCAGTATTCCTCCAAAAACTGATGCGTGGTTCAAGGTAACAATGTCCACTGACATCAAGTGCAAAGAAATCCAGATCTCCGTCGTTATCTATGTCATACAGCACCGGACTGCGATAACTCGAGGAATGCGAAATAAATCTATCATTGGCAAGAACCCAAGCAGGGCTGTTTGGAGACCCATTGTTTTTGAATAGTCCAAAACCGAGGTTGTAACCCAATTGAATCGCATCAATGTCGCCATCGCTGTCAATATCGCCAAAAGTCGCAATTCCAACGAGATGCTTATAGGTAAAGGTTTGGAAGTAGTCGTGGGTTAGTTTCCACTGTGCTGAAGCAATAGTTCCAGTATTTCGCATGACCCCGTAGAATCCACCACCTGCCACACCTCTAAAAGTAAATAGAAAACAATCAGAGTCCCCATCATTATCCGTGTCAAAGAATGTTGGGTTCAGCCAGAACCGATCGGGTATCTCGGTGAAGTAATTTGTGGTTTCCAAATGGAATAAGAAACTCTCAGGCGTTCCCGTGTTACGATAAAACTCGAACCTATATGGAGGTCCTGTCAAAGAGGAACCATAGCCCGCCGTTGACGAAAAGAGGTCATAATCATTATCACCATCAATATCGCAAAGTGAGATATTACGGGTATTCTGGCCATTGTTAGAGAGACCGAGGTCCACGGGTGTTGTGAAGGACGGATTTGTTTTCCCTCCAATATTCTCAATGAAGAATGCCTTACCCGTATTGGCTGTGGGCCAAGGATTACCAATACCAATCGCCAATATTAGGTCATAGTCTCCATCGTTATCCATATCCTTAACATCCAAGCTTGTATTCCACCCAAGATTCGCGAAGAAACTGCTTGTAACTTTTGTAAAGTTCAAGTTACCCTCATTCCGATAATAGTAAACATATCCCATCCACGTGGAAATAGCGATATCCGGGTCACCATCGTCGTCGAAATCCGCCGCGCAAGGAGATAGCACGTGATATGCCCCGGTATGAGGCATACCTAAAAGGTTATCGTTTACCAAAGTCCACGCTGGTTTGGTCATTGTCCCATCATTCCGATAATAGCGAATGTAATGACACCCTCCAATGAGTAAATCCAAGTCGCCATCTCCATCCATATCAACAGGAGCGGCTTTCCCGTAATTAACGCTCTGATGAAAAAGATTTACCCTTTGCCCCTCATAAAATCCCTCCACTACCTGTTCCCATTGCTCCTGTGCCAGTACTGACGAAAACGCAAAGCAAATAATCAATCCTTTAAGAAAGATGCGCCATTTCATTTTTCTCCCCTCCGTAATATTGATAAATATTACCCGAATCATTGAGTCTCTTTAGCCGCGGACTCCTTTTTGCCACTTTGCAAGGGCTTTTTTATCTTTGCAGCCCTGAACTGGGCGACTTCTTCAGTTAACTCCACTATCGTTTGCGTCATTATGTTGAGGATGTTCAGAAAGAGCTGGGTCGTTGCTCCTGGAGAATGCTGGAGGAGTCCTTCAATAACGTCTTTGTTTATCTTGAATAAAATCCCTGTGGACTTTGCTATGGCTGTCGCGGTGCGCGGGTGAATGGCAAACGTGGCAATCTCCCCTAATACCATCCCACTCGTAAGCGTGCGGATGTAAATCTCATTCCCGTAAGCGTCATAATCATAAATACCCACTTCCCCTGAAACGATGACAAAGACCCCCGTTGACCTTTCGCCTTTCCTGAACAGCACCTCGCCGGGAGAAAAAGAGATATAAGACGCCGATTTGCGGAGGTATTGCATCTCTTTGGGTTTAATATTCCGCCAGAAAATGTCTTCTTGTGATTGTGTTTCCATCCTTCTCCTCCTTTTTTCTTTTTATTTTGACAGGATAACAGGATATTCAGGATTGAACATCATCCTTCATCGTGTTCATCCTGTTATCCTGTCAAAGAAATGAATTGCTCCCCTCGTCTTTTAATGTGAGAGCATTTTCTTTAATTTGCCTAAATCGGCTTTCCATTGCGCGCTCTCTTTTTGTTGATTGTGGTTCTTTGCCCAGGTGATGAGGGCGCGCAGGGAATCCAGCTCCTCGAAGAAGTTTCCGGCATTACGCGCCAGGTCGCGTGCCATCTCCAGATATTCACGCGCCGTGAATTTATTATGCTCATCGAGTGCGTCCAGAATCTGCCCCTTGAGACGATATGCCCGCGGAATCAAATCTAGATAGTTCTCTTTTTCGATGCGCTGAAGGAGGTCGTTGACCTCCAGCAGGTTCTCTCTGTCTGAATTACCCTCGGCAAAGGCGAGTTCACATAGCGCCATCCGGGCGCTGATTTCGCGTCCGGTGTTATGGTGTGCGTGGGCGAGTTCGAGTGCGCGCTGATAATGGATGCGGGCTTCGGCGTTTTCTCTCCGTGCCGCCAGTGCCATACCGGCATTTTCCTCGGCGATTGCCTCAAGGTTGGGGTCTTCAGCGCGCTGCGAGAACTCGATAGCGCGGATGGCGTGCTCCAGTGCGGCTGCGACTGTCCCCACTCGCCGCTCCAGGTTCGACAGGTTGGACTCCAGCGCCGCAATGCCCTGTGCATAGCCGGTCTTTTCCGCCAGTTTTCGTGCATTTCGATAAGATTTTCTGGCGGCGCCAATCTCACCTATCTGTTCTTGAATGATGCCGATATTCATCAGTGTGGCGCAGAGTCCGAAATGGTCGCCTACGCGTCTGCGCAACGGCAATGCGCGCTTGTAAGCTTTCAATGCCTGGGCGAGCTGTCCCCAGCGCCAGTATATCAGCCCTGCATTATTGAATGCATCGGCTTGCACCTGAGGTGCGCCTGCTTTCTCTGCCAGCGAAGCCAACTGTTGAAATGCGCCCAGAGCATCCTCGAATTCTCCCTTCTGCAGGTGGAGGACACCTATGGAATTCAGTGCTACAGATTGAGCAGTGGTATACTGGAGTTTCTCCGCTTCGGTCGCCAGAGCCTCCAGGGTTTTGCATGCGGGTTTCACTTCTCCCTTCCAGACCTCGGTGATTGCCTGTTCGAGCCGGGCTTCGAGTGCCAGTCTTTCATTACCCAGCGATTTAGCGCATTCAAGTGCACCGGCGAGCATTTCATCAGTCTGGTCACCGTTGCCGAGAGTGCGCTCAAGCCGTCCGCAACGTGTTAAAATGCGTGTCAGGAGCGCCATCCGGGGTTTAGTCGCAGGCAGGGCGCGCAATAACTCAATTGCCTCTGTGTAGTTTTCCAGCGCGTTAGAACTCACTCCCAGCCCCGCCTGGCGGTCGGCGGCTTTGACCAGATAATAAATGGCTTTCTGTGTTTCGCCCCCGTGAGAGAAGTGAAAAGCCAAAAGCTCGTAATATTCGGGGAGGCGGTCGGCGAATACCTCTTCTAATCGGCGTGCCAGGCTGGCGTGGAGCCTTTGCTTTTGCTCCTCGAGCAGGGTGGAATAAGCGACATCGCGAAACAGCCCGTGTGTGAAATAATAACGAATGTCTCGTGGTTCGGGTAATTCGCCGAGATAACGCATAGCGCGCAGGGCGTGCAGATGAGCGGTTAGATCATCGTGGATGATGTCGAACAGTTCAATCAGGCTAAAGGCAAACTCCAGACCAAGCAGCGAGGCGCACTGGAGCACCTCGCGTGTGCGCGAATCCAGGCGGTCAATGCGTGATTGAATTAGCTCGCGCAGCGAGACGGGAATAACCTCGATGATTTGATTGGTGAGAGCCTCGTTATTTAGATTGGCGTTGTTTATCATAATGTGCTGGACAAGGCGCGTCATCTCTTCCAGAAAGAGCGGATTGCCGGATGCCCGCGACATAATGAATTTACGAATCTCGGGCAACAACTCTTCGGTCGAAGTCAGATTCTTGAGCAAAGCACGACGCTCTTTCTCCCTCATAGGCTGAAGGTGGAGATGGAGATACCCCGGCTCTTTTGGGATGGGTGGTTGAGCACCTGTGCGGTAAATAAGAATGAGGGTCAAATTCAGGGGTTCGGGCCACTCGGTGAGGATGCGCAGAAACCGAGCCGTCAGGGTATCGAGCCACTGGCAATCATCAGCGACCAGGATTACGCCGTTTTTTTCATCAGCAGTGTGCAAGAGCAACTGACGCAACAACCCGAAAAGGTTGCGCTGAATCCGCTCGGGCGGGACGTCCCGTAGCGCCTCAATAGCCTCCGGAACGCCAAACAAATATTCCAGGAGCACAGGGTC
>CAZGKP010000023.1:0-25126 GCA_964526215.1 uncultured Candidatus Sumerlaeota bacterium | reverse complement strand
TGCGAATCATTAAGAATCGCATAGACGAGTTTCCGTGTATCTTCCGGGCGAAGTGGGGGATATTCAAGCGGTTCAAGAAAGCCATCCACGCGCACAATTGGGGGCACACCCGCCGTTATGTGCAAATCCGACGCCCCCTTCTGAATCGCCTCAATGAGCAGATGTTGAACGTCGACCATATTCTCTCCTTTCAGAAAGTACCAAGGGCACAGAAATCAACGCGTAATTAAACTTGCCCGGAATCCTGTCTTGTTCTCGAAACCTTTGTATCTGATACTTTCGCACAGATACAATCGTCAATTAAAATTCCCCGTGCCCGGGTCTGTTGGGATTCAGATAGAGTGTTCCCCTGAGGTGGGCAAGAAATAGACCTGACTCGTCCTTTGCCAGGTGGTGATGGGTAGTTTCATCTGTTGTAGTCAAAGTCGAAGTCTGTGTGGGTAGAGGTGGATAGAGGTTGTTCTTCGGGTGGTGGAGGGGTGTAGCCGCCTATTTCGCGGAGTGCCGAATCAATGTCGGTTTTCAGTTCGGGGGCAGCCTGGTATCGGTCTTCGGGTTTTTTCTCGAGGCACTTCAAAATAATGGCATTCACCTTTTCGGGGATGACGGGGCATATCTCACGGGGGGGAGTAGGTACGACCCTAACCTGTTGGTATGCAATATCTCCGGATATGAACGGAGGTGAGCCAACAAGGAGTTCATACATAATAATGCCGACTGCGTAGATATCGGAGCGTC
The DNA here is from genome assembly GCA_964526215.1 of uncultured Candidatus Sumerlaeota bacterium. Classification (GTDB taxonomy): domain Bacteria; phylum Sumerlaeota; class Sumerlaeia; order MWCT01; family MWCT01; genus CAZGKP01. The sequence goes on along the minus strand of CAZGKP010000023.1, from coordinate 24,388 downwards.
CATCCACGCGTGCGCCGTGCACCTGTTCGGGGGACATATAACGCGGAGTCCCGATGAGGGCACCTGTGGGGGTGAATGATGCCTCTTCTATATGCACAATGCCAAAGTCGGTTATTTTTATTTGCCGCTGCAAATCAATCATAATATTATCAGGTTTGATGTCGCGGTGTATGATTCCCTTTGAGTGTGTGCATTCCAGGGCGTCGCAGAGTTGTAATATATAGTAGAGGGTTTCAGCCACCTCAGCCAGTGTAATATCCACCGATTCGGAGAATCTCTTTTCGACGATGTCGCGAAGCGATTCACCTTCCACATAGCCCATTGTAATGAAGCTCTGTCCATAGACATTGGAGATATTATAGTCGTAGATTTTGACTATATTTTTATGATTGAGTGTAGCGGCGATGCGCGCCTCGCGAAAGAAGCGGTCAATAGCCTTGCTGCTACCCGAGAGTCCCTCACGCAGGATTTTCATTGCCACTACGCAGTTATTCTTGATGTCGAAGACCTTATGGACGACACCCATCCCGCCGCTGCCGATTTTTGAGACGTATTTGTATCGCCCGATTGCGTGGTCACCAATTAGTTCCCGCATCTTCGGGTCAGTGTAGAGGGATTGTCCCTGTTGCCTTATCTGTTGCTCGAGTCCGGGAATCAGATCTTCCACATCCCTGAACTCCGGGTCGTTACTATGGATAAGCCGAAGGGCATCGAGTGCCTCGCGCAGCATACCGGACTCGGAGAGTTTTTCATAAAGGTGATATATCTCTTCCTTGTCGCTGGGGGTTAAGTCTCTCAGGGCGTCATATTTTTCAAGTGCCATACCGTAATTCCCCGATAGTGAGAATGCCCTGGCGAGACACCTGTTGGTGGTGATGATGAGTTCGGGATAATTGGCTGCGATTTTGTATTCGGCTATTGCCTTTTCCACCTCACCCATATCAATAAAGAGATTCCCGGAGCGGATGCGTAGTTCGGCGAAGTCGGGATTCTGTGAGAGGAGATTGTCGTAGACGAGGCGGAGGCGTTTCTGGGTTGAGATGTGTCCGGGATAGAGGGTTATGGCTCTGGAAAAATAGGAGGCGGCTTTATTATAGTCGGCTTGTTCAATGAAAGAATCACCCAGAAATGTGAGATAGCTCAGGGGTGGTTTTTCTAAAGATGCCAGGATTTCGTCTACTCGTTTAATGATTCCGCTCCAATCATCGTAACCCATCTTGAGGATGCCGATATACTTTTCAAGGGCGCTATCCCATTTTTTGTTTTTGTAGTGGAGTTCAGCGAGTCCGAGTTCGGTATTGAGTTTCAGCTCGTGGTCTTCCTGTTCCTTAGCCTCGACAATCACTAGGTCGTGTTCATTTATGAATTGGAGGAGGTAAACGGCGGTATCGAGTTCACCGTGTCTTTCCAGTCGCAGGGTAATTTCATTGATGAGTGCCTTGGTTTCCGCATCGAGGGGTATGCGGGAGAGGTAATCAAATGCCTGGCGATAGTCTTCCATATCAATCAAGACGCGTGCTATCTTTTTAACGAGGGAGAAATCTTTGAGGACATCAAGGGGGAGAGTTGTGGCGAGGTGGAGTGCCTGGGGGATTTTTTCCCGTCTCAGGTAAAGGTCAATCAGTTCCAGTTTATCCTCGGGAGGGACGTCCATATCGGCTTCATTTGTGATAATTTCTTCAAGGTATTTGATAAGCCAATCGGCGGCTTTCTCGTCCTCATTACCTTCAGCAAGCACCTGGCGATAGATTTCAGAGGCATTTTCCACAAGGTTTGCCCTATCATACAGAGAGGCGAAGAAGATAAGGGCGGCTGCGGGGAGGATGTATGAGCGTTGGGCAAGCTCGAAGCTCTTAAGGATACTGGCGTAGTCGGCATAGCCGAGTCCGATTGCCTCATTGTAGCAGGCGACAGCCGAGTCTGGGTCATCAAGAAAGAGGGCGAGGTCTCCCAGGGCTTTATGGAGGTGTGCGGATGTGCCATGTTGAGACTTCAGGGCGTCCAGTCTTTTTCTGCTCTCAGAGAGGGCGTGGGTATCAATGCCCTCGAGGGTCTGGAGGTCGGTTGCCAGTTCACCCGGTTGCTGGATGAGATAAGTGATGCTGAGGGCGCGGTGTATGCGGGGATTGTCGGGTGTAAGTTCGGAGAGGCGTTCGAGGATGTGAAGGGTTTTGGGTCCGAGGACATCACTTTTCAGAAAGACCTCGGCAAGACTGGTCATCAGTTTTACATTGTCGGGGTATTTCTGAAGCGAGGCTTCAAGGGATTTAATTGTTTTTGCGGTGATCTTGTTTTGCATCGCTCTTGTGCCTGGTTTGTGTACGGTGTTTAGCCGCCCACCGATGGCGCGCCTTCGGCAATTGGGTAGACGATTGTAAAAACGCTTCCTTTACCGGGGGTGCTTTCTGCAAGGATTTTACCGCCAGTGGCTTTTAACAAGAGGCGAGTGATGGTTAATCCAAGCCCCAGTCCATTATAGGAGCGGTTCAGATTATTGTCCACCTGATAAAACTCCTCGAATATGCGACGGAGGTGGGCGGGAGGTATCCCGATTCCCTCATCAGCGATGGCGACGCGTAGTTCTCTGCCGCCTGTGTCTGACCCACATTTGATGGTTACCCTGCCGGGGATGCGTGAGAATTTCACCGCATTGTCCAGGATGTGGTAGAAGATGCGTTCAAGTGAGTGTCCCTCGGAGAGGATTGGTGGTGTGTCTTTTCTGAGTTCAGGTTCGATAGACACTGTTTTGCAGCCTTTGCGTTCTTCAATGCGTTTGATGGCGCTCATTAAGATAGGAAGAGGATTTACTGGCTCTACCTGGACATCGGTTATTCCCTCAGCCTGGATTTCAGCCACCTCGATGATGTCGTTGACTCTGTCTATCAAATGTATGGTGCTTTTTGCCATACGGGATAAAAGGTTCTGCTGATTTGTGGGTATCTTTCCTGCTTTCCCTGCGAGCAATAATTCTACAAATCCCAAGATGGAGGTGAGCGGGGTGCGGAGCTCGTGAGAGACGGTAGAGAGGAAGCTGCTCTTCAGGGTATCGAGCCCTTTGAGGTCCTGATATGCGCCCTGCAGGTCGTTATAGAGGAGGGCATTTTCTACCGCTAAAGATGCCTGGTTGGCAAACCATTCGAGGTGGCGTAGGTCATCTGCCGTAATGGGTTGAGGGGAGAATCTGCGGTCAACCAGCACCCCCGCGTATTTCCGGGATTTGCTGCAACGGGGTATGGTAATGAAACGTGTATCGAGGACTTTTCTCAGACCCAAGGGGATGTCGGGTTGCTCACTTATGTCGAAGATTTTCGGTCCGCGTGATTCACAGGCGAGATGAAGGAAATTTTCTCCCGGTATATTAGGGCGGCAAGAATATGACAGTTGTTTTACGGCGGTTCCGAGCAGGTTTTGCTCGCCAACCTTTTGAGCCATACTAATCCACAGTGTGGATACCCTCAGTCCACTTTCGCAATAGTCCCACGCATCGGTTTTATCGGTCTGGGGAGAAACAGAGTGATTTTTGAGCACCTCACTCAATGCCTGTTCCTCTTTTTCCATCTCACTCGTAAACGCCCTCGCTTCTTCGGGGGTAGTCGGACCGAGGGCGGAATTCCCCGTGAAAGTGTCAAATCTGGGGTCGTAGGTAAAGAGGATGCTGCGTGCGAAACCCAACCCCCGTTTTGAGACCAGTGCGCACAGGATAATGCTGTATATATCCTGGACGTCGGTTGTAGAGGAAAGGGCGGTGATGATACGGTTTATGAGCTGGAACTGTTTCAGCGTGTCTCTGAATTTCTCATTTGATGTCCCGGTATTGTCTGGCATTTTTCATCCACTCAAATTACGCCGAAGGCGCGCCATCGGCGGGTTGATTTTATTCAGCGGCTTTTCTCTCCAGGAATTTAACCATCGAGACTGTGGTGCCACACTCCTGGGGAAAATAGATTTTGACCTTATCCATAAATTTATTGATGATATATGTGCCAAGCCCGTGTCTCACTTCAACGTATTCATCGAGGTTATGCACGCCTTTGTGGGGACCTGCCTTGTCCCCGACCCCGGAGTCTATGATTTTTATTTGCAGATGATTCTGACCCGTTTCAACCTCAAGTTTAATCAAGGGGGTAGCCCCAGCCCGGGGAGATTGTTCTACGCGCTGGTTCTCCTGTCGCTCTGCGTTCCGGGAGAGGCTCCGCTGCAGGAGCAGATGTGTATAGGCGTGGCGAATCACATTGGAACAGGCTTCATCAACCGAGATTTCAATTTTTGCGATGTCCTCGGGGCTGAAGCCCATCTCCCGGGCAATGCTGCAAACAAAGTTACGTATGATATGTAACACATTGGTCTCAACTGGGCAACGGACTTCGATGAAGGTGGATTTAGTTTTACTTTTCATATTTTTTACCCCCCGTCCAATCATATTCCCCATCCCGTAGTCACAGTCAAGGAGCGTTGGGCGAGGCATTGGTATGGCGGCTCAGACGAATCAACAGTTTTTCTCAGAACCGTTTGCCTGTTCAGGGTTGAAAGTTCAATATTCGATTCGCCACAAGTGAATGCCGAAGGCGCGCCATCGGTGTGTTCCATGTTGAATATTTCCGCCTGAGGCAGATTTACCCGTTGAGCCGGTTTGCCCCTTTATGCGTCTGAGGCGGATTATGATAAGTCTATTCACATTGCCTTAGACTCCCGGGGTGTTGAGCTGGTAAAAAACTGTAGGATTTCCTCCTCGTTTTGGGCGATGTTGAAGATTTTTGTAAAGCCGAGCAGGTCTAATATCTTAAAGACCTTCTCATTGGGGCGCAGGAGAACCAGGTCTCCGTTGGCTCTGCGCAACTCTTGTGTGAGACCCATCAGGGCGCCAATCCCGGCACTGGAGATGTATCGTAAATCCTTCAGGTCAATCACGATATGGTTCTGACCCGCAGCGAGGATTTCCTCAAAGCTTTTCTCAAACGAATTCACGGTATGGGCATCGAGGAACCCTATCAGGTCAATAACGCTGTAAGCTTTACCGGTAGTTTCCACTCTGAGATTGAGGTCGAAGGATTTCATATAATAGCCTCCAGCTCAGTCCAACCAGGCAGGTTGATTACGCCCGGATAGCGTTTTTACTGCTCCTGAGGGTGTAAGGTGTTCTCGGGGCAAGTGCAAACCTTCAGGGCAATCATTGTGATATCATCGTGTTGTGGGATGCCACGAGTGAACTTTTTGATGTCTTTCAGGACGGCATCAATTATGCCTTCAGCCTTACCGTTGAGACTTGTCTTAATAACCTCGAGAAAGCGCTCTTGCCCGTATTCTGAAGACGCTTCATCCATTGCCTCAACAACACCATCAGTATAAAGCACAATTACGTCTCCCTCTGCAAGGTCAATCTTTGTCTCGGTTGTAATTTTGAAGAGATCGTCTCCGACAAGCCCAAGGGCAATGCCATCCGGGGTGTATAAATGCGGTTCGGGATGCGAGGTGTTGTATATTATAAGTGGTTCGTGACCGGCACGTGCAAATTGTAACTTGCGCCTGGGAATATCTATCACCGCATAGGTCATAGTGATGAAGACACTCTCTTTTGTATCGTTCAATATACGGTCATTGACGACTCTCAGGACAGATGCGGGTGATGTATTGTTTCTGGTCTCGGCTCGCAGCGTGCTGCGAACCATTGACATAACCAGCGCACCGGGGATACCCTTGCCTGAAACATCTGCAATGACAATCCCCAGGGAATCTTTATCTATCCAGATAAAATCGTAATAGTCGCCTCCCACCTCAAGGGCGGATTCGCTATAAGCGGCTATATCCAGACCCGGCACCGATGGGCACTCTTTGGGCAAAAGGAGGTGCTGGAAATCGCGGGCTAACTTTAACTCCTGTTCGATGCGCTGCTGTTTTGCCAGCTGGTCGTAGAGCTTCACGATGTCAACCGTGATTGCCGCCTGGTCAGAAAGCGATTCAAGGAGACTCATATCCCTGTGATTGAAGATTTGCCTATCGCGCTTATTTACGACTGCAAGGACGCCCAGCACCTTCTGTTTTATCTTCAAAGGCGCAACCATAAGACTCTCAATTGTTACAAAGTCAGACGAGTATTCGTGGACACGGGGGTCGCTCATCGCATCAGCGATGAGTTGTGGCTCACCGCTCTGGGCAACGTAGCCTATCATGCCCTCGCCGAGTTTTATCCTGTCTTTCTTGATTCTCTCGGTGAGATATTTTCTCTTGGTGAAGATATATCCGGTGGTTTTATGCAATGGCGGAAATAAGCCGAGAACCACTTCAGCCCGCAGGGTATTGTCCTCTTCATCCAACAGAAATATGGCACCCGATTCGGCGTGTGTGTAATCAACAATGAAGTTGGTAATGATTTCGAGGGTGCCCTCAAGGTCAATTGACCTTGTTATGCGCTCTCCCATCGTGTGGAGAAAAGAGATGACTGCCTCGCGTTCCTTTATCCGGGCTGCATTTATGTATTTTAAGTTTCTCACCCGCCTCCTGAGAATCAAAATCCACAGCAGGAGAACCAGCGTAATAAGTGTCAAGACATTGAGAGACATTTTCTCTCTCCACCCAAAGGCGGATATAAAAATCTTGTGCATACCAGTGGCGTGTCAATGAGAAATTCCGGTTGCCATTTGACATACATAACTGGTGTTACCCAACGGACCCGAACTTCCGCGCCTCGCGTGGGGCAACTACGGATATAATTATAGCCCAACCGTTTCGGGGCGACAACGGATTTTACATAGTTTTCCCAACGGGTCTGGGATAGCAACGGATGTGGTTTCTTTAGCCATCCTTCGCGTCCACCTCGGGCTGATTCGCGAACCATTCTTCATCCTTTCGGAAAGAGACAAAGCCCCCCCAAATAACGCCTTTCACCTTTACCCTTTTACCTTTATTATCCTCCCGGCGGCATAGCCTCGCACATATCCGATACCAATCTGACACGTCCCAGGTCGCTACCGGGCGGCACCTGGTCTCCCACGCCCAGTATCATACGTCCATCGTTTCGGGCTATCTGTAAATATCTATCTACATACTGACGCAGTTCATCTTTACTGTGAGTGGGGCTGAACAATACTCCGGGGATCCCGCCCCAGATTCGCATTCGTTCTCCACAGAGGCTTCGGAGGTCATCTGGCTCCACATCCCCCACAGGTGCGGGAGTTACGCCCTCGGCACTATCAAGCCCACTTTCGGCAAGTAGAGGTAGCAGCCCGCGCAATGTGCCATCAATATGAGCCAGCACAAATTTCTTGGCTTCGTGCAGCTGTGAGACGCGCCTGCCGTAATACTCCAGTGAGTATTCGCGGAAGAGCGGCGGGCTTTGAATTTCCGATGAGAGATTATCCGCAATCATCACGAGGTCGCAGGTAGTGCTGGCGGCGGCACGATACGGCTCGTCATCTCTCTCTTCCATAAGTTCAAATATTTGGTGGAGTGTATCGGGTTGTTCATATGCAGCAAATACGGTGGTCTCGATACCGGCAAATTCCACGATGAAGCGAGAGAGGGGAGTGCGAGGCACCCATACAACCGGCAGTCCCTGCTCACCGTAGAGTTGGTCGAGGTGATTTGCCTCCTCAATGGCTGGCTTGAATTGATGCGCCTCGATGAAATAGCGAAACGCCCGTAAATCATCGGCGCCCTTGATGAGCCTCTCCTCATAGGACCACGTGTATGATTCCGGCATAAGGCGATGCACTTCGGTTAAAGTCCCGTGTGGCGTATGATAACAATAAATCTCCCGTGTATTGTCTTTCTCCACATCGCTGGGGCAATCAATCTTTACGGCGTAAGCCCAGACAAGAGGCAGATAAAGCCCCGTGTGCAGTTCAGTGTGCAAATTGACAAAACCCTCAGAACCCGCATATTTTTTATCCAGAGTTTCCTTCATCTTTTCAGCATGCACCCACCACGAAAGGTCGGCGAACCACGGAATGCGGTCGGGTGTTTTGCCCGATAAGACATCAAGTGCACGTTTGCGAAAATCCACTCTTTCACCTCCTCAAAAACTGAAAAGACATTCCTCACATACATAAAAGACAAGGATAACCCATCTCCCCATTCCCCCTTCTCCCCATCCCCCCAGAAGCCTTCCAGAAAAGATACAGAATTTATCAAGATACATACCATCGCCACTTTTGTTACTACAACTTAAAAACCTGAATGGAGGGTATAAATGAAATTCTTTTTGAGTGATTTGCACATAGGTTGTGGCGATGCGCTTGAGGATTTTGTCTTTTATGAAGCGGAGACGCCTCCGACGGATGCAGCGATTGAAAAATCCGAGAGTGAAATAGCACACGGGATGGAACGGATGCACAAAGCCTTCTCGGAGTTCGTAGACTTTGCACTGGAAAAATCGGGCGAGGGTGGCTCACCTCCCGAACTCATCTTTCTGGGCGACACTTTTGATTTGCTCCAGGTTCTACCCGAAGAGCGAACAAACCCTGAAAAGATAGACCTCATAGCATCCGCCCATAAGCCGTTTTTTAAGGCACTCACCCGTTTCCATAAGAAAGGCGGGGATATTGTTTTTGTCCTGGGCAATCACGACCACGATTTGCTTTACCCTTTGCTTCTTGATGCGCTGAAAAAATATCTACCGTTTATTAATTCTAATGCGGATGGGAAGCCACTTCTCTACTATCATTGTCCCGATGCGCAAATTTACGCCGAGCACGGAAATCAGTTCGATACCCTGAACGCATTTGAGCATCCCGCCGACCCGGAGGAATTGCCCTTCGGTTCGGAACTCGTCTTGCACCTGGTCAATCCATTTGAGGCGACACATCCGATAATAGATAACCTTGGTGTGCGAGAGGCATTATGGTTTGCGTTGCGAAATCTACCGGAGATTTTATCAATGGCGCAGAGCAAAGAACTTCTGCTTGCCGAGGCAGTGGCGGGTTTATCCAGCGAAAACAGATTAAGGCACGTGGCGTATTTTCTCCTCCACCAGATAATGCCGACCAGCGATTCATCAATCTTTGCGCTTTTATGGCGGCTGCTTGTGGCGAATGAAAGCCTGCTGCGCAAGGATTCTAAAAACAGGCGCAAGAGACGCGGTATACTTTACACATTCCGCTCTATAGGCAGAAACCCGCTTCGGATTTTCCAGGAATTCCTGACAGACCGACTGGCGGATGCGGCGGCAAAGATAACCGTCGGGAAGACCGCTCTGGCGATAGGCAAGCCCAGACCCGTGCCACGTATTGTGCTATTCGGGCACACACACCGTGCCCGCACAAAGCGGCTCGGCGGCGGACGTGTTTACGTCAACACCGGCTCCTGGCGAATGCGTGCCATCCCTTACGGGCGATTTTCCCTTCGTCTCGAGCAGCCGCTCGACTACGCCATCGCCCACAGGACGAAAAGAGGAACCTGGAGTGTCCGGCGCAGCCACTGGCGCGATAACCTGAGAACGAATGCAGAATAAGGAATTGAGACTGAAGAATAGTGAATGAAAAATGGAGAACTGACGCGTATGTAAAAAGTCTAACATTGAGGGAGCCTCAGATTTCACAGATGACGCAGATTACTGATATTAAACACGTTATAAATCTGTGTCTTCCTTTCGAGCCACTGAAAGTGGTCGAACATTCTGCGCAATCTGCGGCTTCAACACTTTTTACCGATGCATCAGAACTCTGCTATCAGAATGGTTTAGTATTATCGGAGAGATTGTTCGCTCTCCTTATGGGATGTCGTAATACTCAACCTCTACTTTTGTCAGGTAGCAACGCCCATACTCTTCTCCACTGCCGTCAGCCATATCAAATATAAAACCAATCTTATCATTCTCATTACCATACAGGATGTCGGGAGAATGGCAGAATATGCTGTATTCAGTCCCCATAGGCGAGGGCATATGGCTACAAAAAGTACCGCCTGCCCGGGAAATCTGACTGTGGGCAATCCAGTCAGTAGCACGGTTGATAATGAACATCCTGAGTTTGGCGATGGTCTGCTGTGTTGCAGCATCGGGCACCTGCAGTATGAAGGTGGCACGGTGGAGTTTATTTGCTACCCACGAATATGGTGAGCTCCCGGCAGGGTAATTCCAGGAGGCATAATCGAGGATGCCCCACAATTCCCCGCCGGTCTGGGTAGCTACCGGCGACTCGAGATACAGCCCCATACTATTCGAGCCGGCAGTGAGGGGACCGTAACGGGTAACATTGTTGGACAATTGCCACGATGAGGCAAGCTGTGCGGCATCGAAGGTGACTACGGGAGTTCCGCTACCCGTAGATGGTGCCTCGAATCTCTGAATCTGAACCTCATCCAGATACACCGTGCCCGACTGCTGGGTCGTAAAGTCAATCAAGTCAAAGTTTAGCTTGAGATTTACATTGGATGCACCTGTGAGGAGAGGCGGAAAGTAATACGCCCAGTAGTCCTTTGCGCTGGTTGTGGGGGCATTCGCGCCAGAGTTAATATGCTGTCCACCAAAGGCGATATTGATGGAGCTACTAAAAGTCAGGCGGACCTTGGGCACCTTATTCTGGTCGGTCCGGTCGGTGCGGAGCCTGAACCTCGCACGGTAGACATTGTTTGCAACATAGGCAATCTCATCTGCAGGCGATTCCCAGGAGGCAAATACCTTTCTGGTCTCGTCGCCGGTGATAGTGAGTGAATATCCCGCTCTCGCGCGGGTAGCGATGTAGAACGCACTGTCAGGGGTATTAATGAACGTGCCATCATCGGGCGTAGTCTTTGTCCACGAGTCAAGATCACGCCAGGGGTCCGGCGGAGCATACGGAGAGCTTACATTGTCAAATGCACCATCAACTGATTGGATGGCTATTGACTTTGAGGACACCTTTGAGCCGTTTGATGCGTAAAGGGTGATGATGGTGTCGGTAAGTGTGCCGGGGGTGGGATAGATGCCGAACTCTTTTTGCGGGCAGGCTTGAATGTCCCAGAAATTCACGCGGGAAGTCTCACGTGGAACGGGGTCATTGTTGGGGAAATTTGTGAGTTCCTTTGCGCCGGGGTAAAGGGCATCCGCCGAGCTTGTCAGACTGGTCTTACCATTTATGTCTATATACTCTTCAGGGATTCCATCCCTATCAATATCATCGGAGAAAGACCAGCGGACGTTTGTTATCGCAAAGTCGGTATCGCCAGAATGCCCGCTAACATAATCGTCAAAGTTAAAAGCGTTTGAGAACCTGAAAAAGTTAAAGTCAATTGCGGAGCCTTGATTATCCTCCATATCCCCGATGCGGATGTTGGGGATGTTGCCGATTACGGGCGCGTAAATAGACGCACAATAGGAATCCATCCCACATAATGGGGCAATACCTATGATTATGAGGGTTAAGAACAAATTTCGTTTCATATCTTCCCCCCTTTTTTTCCAAAATTGTGTAAGAAAGACCCCCACGCTTCCAATGTTTAAGACCGATAGAGATTCCCACCGGGTCTTACCTTTCTATATAAAAATATAAGGCATTACGTATCTCTGTGTCAAGTCTGCATATGCACCGTAAACGAACGGACGAAGTGCGAAGAGCGAAGGACAATGGACAATGAACAATGGACTACGGCATTTTAGAACAAATTACCGGAGCGGACAATATTTCCTTGCCTTTTGTGAACGGTGCCGCATATAAGTCTTTTCCCGAATCGGATAAAAAATCACAAAATCACATAAAATTAAAAGCAGATTTTTTTACCTGAAGGAGTAAATATATGTCTCGAGAGGTATCTGCATTGGAAAGGGCACGGGCTGCATACAAGCCCACACTCCCCGACATTCTTAGCGGTGGCATTAAGAATTTGAGAATCGAAGAGGGACGCTCCACAAGCGCCGTAGCCGATGCGGAAACAATCCGCCGGCATTTCCCCCGCACATTCGGTCGCCCTATTATTAAATTTGTGAAGGGGAAAGGGGTAAAGGTCTCAAGACCATTAAATGTCGGTGTAGTCTTGAGTGGCGGGCAAGCTCCCGGCGGACATAATGTGATTGCGGGTCTCTTTGATGGCATAAAGGCGCTTCATCCCGGAAGTCGCCTGTTTGGTTTCCTCGGCGGACCAAAGGGCATCTGTTGTGGAAAATATAAGGAGCTCACTGCCGAGCAGATTGAGCCTTATCGCAATACCGGCGGCTTTGACATCATAGGGAGCGGGCGCTTTTACATCGAGAAGAAGCATCTGGCTGCTTGCAAGGACACCTGTGAGAGTATGCGACTCAACTCACTGGTCATTATCGGCGGTGATGATTCCAATACCAATGCCGCAGGTCTTGCAGAATATTTCCTGAATGAGGGAGTGGATGTCAGCGTCATTGGCGTGCCAAAGACGATAGATGGCGACCTCAGAAATGAAGAGGTTGAGATCCCTTTCGGCTTCGACACTGCTTCCAAGCTCTATTCCGAACTTATAGGAAATATCTGCCGTGACGCAAAGAGCGCGAGGAAATACTGGCACTTTATCAAATTGATGGGACGCAGCGCCAGTCACATAACACTCGAGTGCGCCCTCCAGACCCACCCCAATATCGCACTCATTGGGGAAGAGATGGATGAAAAGAAGATGACACTTGCCCTGATTGTTGAACATATTGCGGGTGTGGTCAAGCGCCGCTCGGAGGCGAAGAAAAACTTCGGTGTATGCCTTGTGCCGGAAGGCCTGATTGAGTTTATCCCGGAATTCAACATCCTCATAAAAGAGCTGAATGCTATCCTTGTAGAACACAAGAAATATTTCGAGACCATCAAGCTCTTCACAGACCAGCAGGAATTTATAAATGCAAAATTGACTAAAGACAGTAGTTATGTCTTCAGTAGTCTCCCCTCCCATATCCAGCGGCAACTGTTGATTGAGAGGGGTCCGTTCGGCGAGGTGCTGGTGAGTCGAATAGAGACCGAAAAACTCCTCATCGAGCAGGTTGGTGAACTCCTTGCAGAGTGGAAGGCGGAGGGGAAGTTTTCGGGCAAGTTCAGCACACAGAGCCATTTCCTGGGTTACGAGGGGCGATGTGCTGCGCCATCGAACTTCGATGTAAACTATTCGTATGCACTGGGCTACACAGCGACAGCCTTCATTGCTTTCAGGCAGACGGGTTATATATGCAGCGTAAGCAATTTGCTTGCTTCGCCAGAGAGGTGGCTTCCCGGTGGTGTCCCGATAACGTCACTTATGAATATAGAGAGGCGGAAAGGCAAACCAACACCTGTAATCAAAAAGGCACTCGTCAGAATTGACGGCGAGCCCTTTAAGGCATTTGCAACCGAGCGGGAGCGCTGGGAGATTGGAGACGATTATGTTTATCCCGGGGCGATACAATACTTCGGACCACCCGAGGTGCATGATACCCCCACAAAGACTCTCATTCTTGAACACAAAAAATAACAGGTCTCTTCTAATTTCCCTGAACCCCGAAAGTCCTTGCGCGAAACAAAAACGCTTTGTTAATAGCTCACAAAACTGATATGCGCTTCTCTTATTTGAAAGGGTCGAAAAGATATGGAAACAGGTATAAAAATAACCATAGATAAAGAGAAAATCTCCGATTTCTGCAAGCGGTGGAATATTAAGGAATTTTCATTTTTCGGTTCGGTGCTGCGCAACGATTTTCACCCGGATAGCGACCTGGATGTGCTGGTGAGTTTCTCACCTGATGCGCATTGGGGTCTATTCGATATGCTCCATATGCAAGACGAATTAGAAGCCATCTTCGGGCGCAAGGTTGATATCGTTTCCCGGCGAGGTGTGGAAATGAGTCGAAATCCGGTTCGTCGTAAAGCCATTCTTTCCTCTACGGAGGTCATCTATGCCTCGAGATAAGGAATATATCTTCGATATTCTCGAAGCGGCAAATTTGGCGGTAAGATACGTGTCGGGGAAAAGTCTTGAAGATTTTTTGTCCGATATGCAATGCCAGGATGCCGTTATTCGCCGCCTGGAAGTGATTGGGGAAGCAGCGGGGCGGATTTCTCAAAAAACAAAAAACGCCTATCCTTATGTTCCGTGGAGAGATATGACCCGTATGCGGAATATAATGATTCACGAATACGACAATGTGGATTTGAAAATCGTATGGGATACCGTTCAGAACGACCTTCCGAAACTGACAGAAGCCCTTAAGAAAATACAATTGTAGATAAGACGTTATAGTAGAAAGTGATTTTTAATAAAACCACAGATTAAGTGCCTATACGAAAACCTAAAATAGAAGAAACAAGCAACCATATAGAGCACTCCCAATAACCCGTCCCTGCATAGTTTAGGCTGGTTCCTCCATACTGGGCTCACCAGATTACAGAGGGTTTTCGGATAGGCATTAAGTTTAGAAAATCAATACTATATGACCATAGCCGTGCCAAGCCGGCAATTACGGCATTTTCACGTTTTTCGGGAGAGGCGAATTCTTGCCTCTCCCAAAGGAGTAAAACGGTCTTATCCTTTGAGGCGGAATTTTAGAACCGACCATAAGCCCGCTAACATTATTTTTAGATTGAAGGTTGATTTGCCGCGCTTTCGTTCCTCAAATATTATGGGAACCTCCATAATCTTGAATCCTCGTTTTGCACACCGCAATAACACCTCCTGCACTATTGCGGGACCATTTGCCGTAAGTGTATCGAGATTTATTGCCTCAAGCACGCGCCGATGAAATACTCGATAGCCCGATGTGCAGTCGCGGATTTTCAGCCCCAGCACCCCCCGGATATAAAAATTTGCGGTATGTGTGAGTATTTTCCGAAGCACCGAACGCCCCGCCTCTCCGCCGCCTTTAACAAGTCTGGAGCCAACGACAACGTCTGCCTTTTGGGTTGCATCTAAAAGCCGGGGCAGAAAACGGGGATGGTGCGAGTAGTCGGCGTCCATCTCAACAATGAGGTCGGCTTTTTTGCTAACTGCGAACTTGAAACCCGCAACACCCGCAGAGCCGCGTCCACGCTTGCCTTTGCGGTGTAATAAAAAAAGTCGCGGTGTAGTTTTTTGCTTTTCGCCAACGAGGCGATACGTGCCGTCGGGCGAATCGTCGTCTATGACAACCACACTGATGTCGGGGCGTAGCCCCAGTAGATTATCTATCAGGGACAATATATTTTCCGCCTCGTTATAGGTGGGGAGAGTTACGATTATGGACATCCAGGGATTGCCTCATTTTTTACGGGAGGGTTTCTTTTTCCTTCTGGCGGTTTTGTAACATCTGGCACATATAATGGTTATATGATTCTGGTCGGGACTGGCGAGTGCATAGCTCTTTTCGGGGTCAATGGGGCGACCACAGTTTTCACAATGTGTCTTTTTTTTGATGCATCCGGGGCAGAGGGCGATGTCTCCGATAACCCAGACATTGGATTTCTTTTTCAGTTGTCGGATAGGTTCGCCGCACTCGCAGCAATAAAGTCCAAACTTAACCCCGTAATTGCGATGCGGCGGTTTCTCATCCCACAGCAGGTGGCGCCAGAGCAGATATTCCGGCGGAAGCGTATAGCCGTTCCCAATAGTGAGTTCTTCGGCTTTTGTAAGTAACCAGACTGTGTAGTCTCTTTTTGCTTCTGTATAAAGAGCAAGTGCGGATTGCTGCTCAAGGAGATTGAATAGTGAGTGGAATTCTGATGTCGTCTCGGCAATATCTCCGAAACAATCCGTTATCCCTTCGTCCAGGCGGTCAATCAATGTGACCAGAAATCTGATTGTGCCATCGGGTTGCTTTTTAGAAAAGATTACGCTCAGGAACCCGGCGAGATCTTGCTCTGCCACGTATGCCTTGTAAAACTTCAGGATATTTCGGGGATTTCGCGGTTGAAGCTCTCCCATGCGCTGCTTTTCTTCGAGGGCTTTTATGGATTGTTGAATGGCAATTCGTGTGGAGGTATCGGGGACATCGGGGAACGACTTCAGCATTAAGAGAGTATCTTCGTATGGGAGTGTAGAAGCCCTATCTGCCACACAACGTGTGATAGTGACCTGCGGAGCCCCGAGCTCAACGGCGTAAATCGGGATATAAACGGGCGAGTTTGAAGCGAAAAATATCTCAAGCATAGGAAGCCTTTCCTTGACGGGAAGGGAATGATACTCCTTGAGCCATATCTCTCCGATCTCTATTGAACCAATCTCTTCAGTGAAGATATTCAGGGAATCGAGGAGTTTTGTAAACATCTGATTTGTCTCTTTGGGGGTCTTTGGTAATTTGGCTTCAGGATTAGATGACATAAGGAGGGTAAGACGGGCATATTGTTCAGTGGTGAGTTTTTGTGAATCTAACATATTTTGTGCCTTCTTGAAAACTTGGGGAGTTGCACATTCCATAAGCACAAGGAGTGCAATGCTGGCGAGTTCGGTATCTTCCTCCTCCAGCATTATGTCGAGTAAGTGCCGGGGGAAGTTTTTGCTATATCCCTCAAGTTGCTCTTTGAATATGGAGAGTTCCTCCAGAGGGCGTATAGCGTCTTTAAAGTCCTTTAGTAGTCTGATTATGCCCTCGCGCTCCTTACGCTGACGAAATAATGAATCATCTATTTTTGCCATACGAACCCTCCTTTTGCGACACCGGCGATTCAGGACTAAAAAGAAACATAGTGGGATTTCGTCTGCATAATATATCTCAAAGAGAATCTTCCAGAGATGGGAACTTTAAATGGAATAGCACATCACAAATCGGAGATTCAAATAAATGCGGGAAGTCGGTCAATCAATTTTTTATCCATTATTTAGTAACCAGATGGTTCGCAGCCCCCGAAGCGTGAGATAGAGGTCGGTTTTATCTATGTGAGGTAGTTCTGCTATCACATCAGCGGCGCTCCCACCTGTGGCGATGACTTTTGTTTCATATCCGAGTTCCCTCCAGAGTCTCTCAATCAAGGTATACACTGCGCCTGCTGTCCCGTAGAGCAGTCCCGACTGCATACTGGCAACGGTATTTCTGCCGAGCACGCGATGTGGTCGTAGCAGGGAGATTCGGGGCAATTTCGATGTGCGTTTGAAAAGGGAATCTGCCCCCATCTCCAGTCCCGGCAGTATCACTCCACCCGCGTATGCACCATCTCTGTCCACCACGTCGAGGGTTATGGCTGTCCCGAAATCCACAATGATGACCGGATAACCGAGCAACGTCTTAGCCCCGACCGCATTCGCCAGTCGGTCCATACCCACCTCGCGTGGATTTTCATAACGGTTCTCCAGTCCGATGGGCGTTTTATACGTGAGTACGAGGGCATCAATCCCGAAAAGATGAGCGATGCTTTTTTTCAAAGTCCAGTTCAGATGCGGAACCACAGATCCAATTATTGCGCCTTTAATTCCGGATGGCTCCAGATTGCTCAAGGCGAAGAGATTGCGGAGCGTGATTGCGTATTCATCCCTGGTCTTTTTGAGTTCTGTTGATATACGCCAGTGCTCGATGAGTTTTTCTTCCTGAAAAACACCCATCACAATGTGTGTATTACCGATGTCAACTGTTAAAAGCATATCAGTCAGTTGTCCGTTATCAGTTGGTAATTATTGGGGTGCGCGGGCGAAGGCGTCAAGGGAATAAGGGTCAATGTAAGATTTTCTTCAACCTTTTTCTGCGACGCAGATATTCTTGCAGTGCATCCCGCCAGTGGCGGAGCGGCGGGATGCCAAGGCGCTTGAGCCGTGGCGCATCAAGCCGGGAATTTCCGGGACGCGGCGCGGCTCGTTTGTATTCAGATGCAGGTATGGGTTGAACCCGCACATTTCCTCTCCCACTCATCTCGAGTGCGGTCTTTGCTAATTCGTACCATGAACACTCGCCGGAATTCGTGACGTGGAAAATGCCATATTCGGGAACTGAAAGCAAAGTTTCCAGCATTGCGGCAAGGTCGAATGTAAATGTCGGTCTGCCATACTGGTCAGATACGATACGGAGTTTTTTTTTCGCATCGGTAGCGCTGAAGACTGTCTCAAGGAAATTCGTGCCAGTGATTCCGTGAAGCCCGATTAACCAGGAAGTGCGGCAGATTTTGTGTCTGTCAACGAGTGTCTGGACGGCAATCTCACCGCGCCATTTCGATTCGCCATAAACGTTTACGGGATGCGGTTTGTCGGTTTCAACATAAGGGGACTTCTTTTTGCCATCAAAGACATAATCGGTGCTTATGTAGATAAGTTCGGCACCGATTTCGCGGCAAAAAAAGGCGATATTTTTAGTGCCGTTGACATTGACAGCGAGGCATTTTTCCCGCTCCGACTCGGCGTGGTCAACCGCCGTATATGCTGCGGTATGAATCACCACATCCGGGCGGACGGAAAGAAGTATGCGCTTCACTGCGGCGAGGTCGGTTATATCCATAGAGCGAATAGTAGAAGCCACAACCTTATAGTGCCGTGAGCGAAGTCTGCGCACGAGGTCAACGCCCAGCATCCCATCCGCACCCGTAACAAGTATTGTCTTCATTGTAATCATTACCAGAGTCGAAATGCCAGCAAGGAAATTAAGACGTTCAGGAGCTTAAGGCACCGAGATTTACAACATTTTGAGGATGTTGAGGTCCTATCGAGCTAAAATTGAAATCCGCCCGACACGGCGCGTCTTCGCCCTGAGGCGGAGACAACTGATATGTATGTAAAAAGTCTCAAAGAGAAGGAGCCGCAGATTCCGCGGGAGCGGGTTTAACCCCTAAATCCAGTGCCGAAACTAAACTTTGCTACATCCGGCTCACTATATCTCTTATGATGTCTTCTGCCAAACTGTCCCTGTTAGCAACCGTAACAGTTATCAGCTCCACATCGGGATGCCTTTTTATCTCATCTAAAAACGCGTGGCGTTGAGCCCCAATGGTTGCCATAACCTGTTTTGGACTATTCAGTGCCCGGATAACGGCGGCACGAAATTTATCCGAATATAGCTCCATCTTGCCAATCTCATCAATTATGATGACCTCGTCTTCGGCAATTGCATCCTCGATAGATGCCGCTGCGACCCCTTCAAGGTCTTGTAAATTTATCCCATATTTGCTTACTTTATATCTTCCCTTTATGTTCTGGTGTGCAAGAATCCCTTCTCTGCCATCGAACGTCTTTATCCCGAAACCCTTCCTAACCCCATCCTGTCTTATCTCTTCGGTATAGAAACCGCCCACCTTTTTATTAAGGCTTCCGGAGATTTTCCTTATCAATGTAGTTTTCCCCACACCGGGTCTACCGGTAAGCAAGACATTTTTCCCCGCACCGCTCATATTGGCAAATCCGCCTTCTATCGGTTTGTGTCTCGGACAGTTCTGTGTTCGGCAACTTTACACAATGTATCCCAGAACTCTCTAAAGTGAGGGCATTTATCGTAAATTCTCTCGAATCCCGCCTTGCCGAACAGAATCGCCGCGTCTGTCCCCTTTCCATATCTACGTTTTAAGTGCTTTTGAAAAAGGTCCTTAATTCGGACGGATGGTGGCTTTTGAAAATTTATCTTTTCGGGCTCCTGCCACTTTGGAAGTTTATTGTAATGAAGGTATTGAGCCAGAGCCTCCTTATCAGCCAGTAGCCACCCCTCGAGTTCGTGCACCGCTATACAGGGATGAAAGGTTTTGTGATATTCCTTCGAGACGAGAGAGCGTAGGTGGTCTTTTAGCTGCTGAACTTTTTCTGCGAGAGAAGATTTTTGATTACACTTAATCGGTGCTCTATAAAGGTCAATTAATGTAAAGACAGCCAGTATGCGCTTATCCTGAAGGTGCATCGGGGTTCTTTTGCCAATCTTCTTAATCTTTGCATATAAATTAATAGGCTTAAGGACGATAGAGGTTCCAAATTTTTCGCGCCAGCGGGGCTGCAGGAACCGTTTGACGCAGTACACCTCTGA
This sequence comes from uncultured Candidatus Sumerlaeota bacterium, assembly GCA_964526215.1. Lineage (GTDB taxonomy): Bacteria > Sumerlaeota > Sumerlaeia > MWCT01 > MWCT01 > CAZGKP01. Next base: position 4,599 of record CAZGKP010000023.1, on the reverse strand, counting down.
GTCGCCTTCGCACAGTATCACAATCTGCCTGGAAGGCTGGCTCACGGGTTGCCCCCCAAATCCCTAGCGAGCCACAATTCCGCAAGCGTATATTCCTTTAGCCAGGTCTTTAGTTCATCAGAAGAAAGACGCCTCATCTCGGTTGCCCCCTTGATATTTTCAACAATAAGTATATCCTCGGGTTCAAGGTGGGAGACCAATTCGGGCGAGTGAGTTGCCACAACGAGTTGTGTGCGCGTAGCGGCATCTTTTAGCAGTTCGGCAATTATTCTTATAAGCGCAGGATGGAGACCGAGTTCAGGTTCATCAATACAGATAAGTGGTGGCGGAGCAGGGTTCAGGAGGATAGCAAGCAGACAGAGGAAATGCAGCGTGCCGTCCGAGAGGAAATTAGCGGAGAAATCCCGCTTCTCAAAAGTTCTCTCCTTCCAGCGTAGAACGAGGTTTCCGTCTCCGCCTTCTGCGGGAAAGTAAATGTCTTCAAAGTTTGGATACGCAATGGAGAGAATCTCTTTAATCCGCACCCAGGTAGGACGATATTCAAGCTTATTAGCGAGGTATTGGAGAACTGATGTCAGGTTTGAACCGTTTTCAGCCAGTGCTGTTCTTCCCCGAGCAGTCTGAGGAGATCTAATTGCTGATATAGGTTCCGTATTAAATTGAGCGTAGTGCGTTGTTTCTCCAATTAGCCTGTATATTGCAACAGAGCGGTTATCTGGGGGGGGAAACTGAAAAAGTGAAAATCTGGGGCTTTTGCCCTCTTTTTTCTCAAGCAATACTTTGGGTGGATGTTCGGGGATATATATCTTTTCTTGAATCACCCTCGGCTCGACTGTTAAAGGTCCGGCAATTTCTGCCTGGAGACAAACCGTTAGGTCTGAAATATGGCAGGTAATGTGAAACTTCAAATTTTCTTTGTCTTCCCCATAGAGCAAGTTTCGTATCCCTCCGCGCCTGGCAACGGCTTCGGAAAGCTTGTCTGTAAATGCCTCGCGTAGAAAACGGAAAAAATCCAGAAAGTTGGTCTTGCCACCGGCGTTGGGGCCAATGAGAACATTCAACGGGCGCATCTCCAATTCCAGCTTCTTGAAACTCTTGAAACTCTCTATTTGCAATTGCGTAATCATATCTCAATCACCTGCTTATTCAAAGATAAGCCTTTATATAACACGGTCGCGATTTACGTCAATATGATTCAAATCTGATGGATGAGAAGGCCGCTTTTTAGCTTTGGCTCGAACCAGGTGGATTTGGGCGGCATTGTCTTGCCTATATCGGCAATCTTCATTAAATTATCTACCGTTACGGGATGAAGCAAGAATGCGATTTCTGCCTCGCCGTTATCCACGCGCCTCTTAAGTTCATCGGCGCCATAACTGCCCCCGACAAATTGTATCCGCTTGTCCATGCGCGGGGCGCTAATTCCTAAAATTGGTCCAAGCAGAAATTCCTGAAGGACATTTGTGTCTAAATTCATCACTATATCCTCGAGGTGATGCGTCCAGGGCTTTATCGTTAGTCTATACCATTTGCCTGTATAATACATCCCGAAATGTCCCTTCATTCCGGGTTTGGGTTGAGTGGTTTCTGTGAGTATGAAATGCTCGCGAATTTTGTGGAAGAGTTCCTCTCTGGGTAACCCTCGCACGTCTTTTACCACACGGTTGTATGGCAATATCTTCAGCGTGGACGCGGGAAATAAAACCGCCATAAAGTAATTATACTCCTCCTGTCCGGTGTGATGGGGATTGGCTTTGCGTTTTTCGGCACGGGCACGCGATGCCGCCGCGCTACGATGATGTCCATCCGCCACGTAGAGATGTTCAATTTTAGCGAATTGCTCAATCAGGGATTTTATACAGGACTCATCGGTTATTCGATGAACGGTATGTTCCACATCATCGTCTGCGGCAAATGAATACAGGGGAGCAGTCCGGCGGGCGTCTTCTATCAGGACATCAATTTCCTCCACGTCCCGATACATCAAGAAGACCGGACCGGTTTGAGCGGAGGTTGCGAGGATGTGGTGGGTGCGGTCATCTTCCTTCTCGCGGCGCGTCTTTTCATGCTTCTTGATGACGTCGGAATCATAATCGTCAACACAGCAGCAGGCAACAATGCCTGTCTGGAAATGTCCGCCCATACGCTGGCTGTAAACATAAAGAGCGGGTTCGTCATCCGTAATCAGAACGCCTTCCTGAATGAGGCGATTTAAGTTTTCTATCGCCTTTGTATAAACGGCGTCTGAATATGGGTCTGTGCCTTCGGGCAAATCTATCTCGGAGCGAACCACGTGCAAAAATGAGTGGGCGTTATCCTTTGCAATTGCGCGAGCCTGTTCAGTATTCACGACGTCATAGGGAGGCGAGGCGACTATTTCCGCCTTATCGGGCGTGGGTCTCAATGCGCGGAAGGGACGAATTACTGCCATTTTGGGGCTCCTTTCTTTTTCAAAACGAGTCGGGGAAATTCAACACACCCTTGACGCAACTTCAAGAAAAACTGTAACGTTTACGCGAAATTTATTGCTCCACGATTGGTTATCCGTCATTGGTTGACGGGTATCTCAACATCGTGCTTTAGTGAGGTTTTCCCACTTGCGGGTGCATCTCCCGAATTCTGGGGGACGCACCTGAAGCGAAAAAGAACGGGAAATTGTGCTTGATGTCGTGACGGCATCTGGTATATTATGTTTAATAGATGTGTTGTGCAATTGATATCGCATTTATCATTATGTTTTGAACCGAGGCAGCAAAGGCGTTTAGAGCTCCGCAGACACCTTGTAGCCCGTGAAGGAGACGGGACGTTATACGAAAACCATATAATCAATAGTTCGCACTGATAACAGAATAGGAAATGAAATGACCGAAAAGGAATTTTTAAAGGCTGTATCTAACGGCGAGGAAGATATTATCCAGATTTTCCTTGATGCACTATCAACGGCTGGTATGGATTATTGTGTAATTGGCGGTCTTGCAGTAAATGCCTATGCAGAGCCTGTTGTGAGCCTTGACCTTGATGTTGTGGTGGCTACCGATGACATCGAAGCAGCCTGCAAAGCCGTGGAAGCCTATTTCAAGATTGAACGTTTTGCGCATAGTGTAAACCTGAGCAGCAGCAAATCTGACTTGAGGATACAACTCTGGACCGACCGAAGGTATCAGGATTTCATTGATAGGGCAACAATCCACATTGTGCTGGGCTATGAGATGAAAGTCGCAAGTGTTGAAGATGTGCTTCAGGGCAAGATTTGGGCATATTCAGATGAGCAACGGCGCAAGAGTAAGCGGCAGAAGGATCTTGCGGACATTTTTCGTTTGATAGAGACTTATCCTTATTTGGTAAGTCAACTGCCCGATTCAATACGTAAGCAAATTGAATAGAAAAACGCGGACAAAGTGCTGTACCTGACCGCGAAGATAACATTCGCATTATAAGCGCGCGCAAAACAACACATCGTGAGAGGATTTTTTATGAAGAAGGAAAATAACCACAGACAGGAAAACGACCTTCGCCCGGAATATGATCTCTCAAAACTCCCTGGAGCCGTCCAGGGCAAATACGCACAGAGGTATCGAGCCGGGACAAACCTGGTTCATCTTGATCCTGATGTTGCTGTCGTTTTTAAGGATGATGCGGCGGTGAATAGAGCCCTGAGGTCATTGCTCGAATTGGCAAGAAATCAGGTTGGACCTGCTCAATGATAAAGCCATCGGAACGATGCGATTACCCAGACGTGAAGATGACAATGATTTACACCCATGTTTTGAATCGAGGTAGGAAACGCATGCAAAGCCCGGCGGACCTGCTATGAGAGCGGATTTACGGCTGCGTGTTATACAGAATCAACCGCTGTCTAAAGGACTTATACAGAACTGTATAATCAGAAGTTAGCCGGACTTACAGGAGAGCAGAAGTGACCGAAGGCGATGTCCAACGCACTGTTCCTGAAAACATACAAGAACACCTTGAGATTTGGGTACGGTTTAATAGACGCTGGCGAGTAATACACTATGTACTTGGAATCACCGCGACTATTTGCGCAATAACAGTAGCTTCGCAACCGAGCTTCCTCAAAGCTATTCCTTGTTTGCTCGAATGCCTAGCTTGGGTTTCGGCGATTTGCGTTGCGTTGATCACCTTCCTAGTGCCAACACGTCGTGCGAAAGGCTATGTCGCGGCAGCGCGGGTTTTGACGGATGCTTGCAACCGCTATCGACTGGATTCAACTTACAAGATGAAAGATTTATTGGATGCGCTGAAGAAGGGTGAAGAGTATATTGAGCGTGGGGATAACATATGAGATCGGCTAACCAATCACTGCACCTGACTGCTATTACACTGGCACTCCATTGCGGCAGGTGAGCTTGATCGTTAGCCATTCAACGAATCAGGAACATCCATGAACATTGAAACGATAATAGATGAGCGTCTCTGGGATGCGATTCGCAGCAGTTATGAAAATCGCAACTACACTGGAGCAATTCGGGATAGCATATATTTCCTAAGCGATCTTATCCGGGATAGATCTGGCCTTGAAGGAGATGGAGTCGCTCTTGTAGGTCAAGCTTTTGGTGGACGGTTCCCTCTTCTCAAGGT
>CAZGKP010000022.1:1353-25178 GCA_964526215.1 uncultured Candidatus Sumerlaeota bacterium | reverse complement strand
ATTCATGATAAGTATCTGTCAAGGAGAAAAGGAGTTCTCCTGACGACTTTGGATTCTTCTTTCTCTCCCGAAGCCGTAACCTTGGTGGTAAATAAATTCTCGGGATAGATTTTGTCAGGCTTTATGTTGATCTGTGAAGTGCTCCTGGATGTATCCTAATAAACTGCTTGGTGAGAGCTTTGTGCTGCCGGGACCGGTACGGATATAAAATTCCTCGTCCTGATTCTTCTTGAAACGAAGAAACACCGGTTTCTGACTGCGATTACAATCAATCCTGCATACAGTTTTATTTTTAATACGATGCATTGACGCGGTGACGCGTGCTGCACTTGCCTCACCCATAGATGCCTTGATCACGTTGAAAAGATGCAGCAGGAACTTGTCCTCATTCGGGAACTTATCCAGTTCGATGCCCGCAATCTTGCCGTCATCGGCGACGCCGATGAGCAATGTCCCTCCCTCTGTGTTAAGGAACGCTGCAATCGTCTTCATACACACGTGCGTAACAGCGTCGTCATTTCGACTCGCCCTGATATTCCACCGAAGGGTGGATTTGAACTCGAGTTTCTTACTCTCGCCTCTCTGGATAATCCGCTCTATGGAATCTCGGCTCTTGAAGAAAGAGAGATACTCAAGACACGTCCGGGCATTATTGCGGATTCTGCGAAAGATTTCCCTGTGAATTTCTTCGGGTGATTTTCCCTCCTCCTCCACGCCGAATATGCCCGCATGGGCTGCTGTGGTGGCAAGCACCGCATTGGCGTATTCGGCAGGCTCACAGCGCCCCAGGATGAGGAGCAGCGGGTAAATGATATTCCCGTAATGGAGATTGAAAAGGTAAATGAGGACAGCCTTCTGGGGAGGCGATAACTCTAAGAGTTCGCTTATTATGGAAGATGTATATTTCTCGAACTCTTCATCCTCCATAAGAGCGATTGCTCTTATCGTGAAGTATTTCCCGACATCTTTTTCTTCCCGGAAAAGGATGGGGGCATATTTGGCGCGGAGTTCTTTTAGGTAGGCACTTGCCGCTTTCCAGGCTTTATATTGATTCTCCCTCTCGGGTCCGGTTGAGGAGTGGAAAATGGGGTCGGACTTGAGCAATTTCCTGTATTCTTCCGCGCTGAACTTCTTGCGCCGCTCGACATAATCTTTCTGCGTGGCAAAAAGCATATATGCGCACAGGGGAAATTTCCCATCAATCATCCCGTCTTTCAGGCAAATTTCGGGATACTCCCGGAGCTCGTGGATTATGTGTTTCAAGAGGGCGGGTGTCGAATCGGCAAGCTCAATCCCCGTCGGTGTTTTGACCGGACTGTTCCCATAGCAGATGACGAAATCGCCCTCGTGTTCTTCGACTCTTAAATCCAAGGGGCTGATGGTTATTTTTTCAGACATATCACAACCCGCATAATCATTTATTTATGTGGTTTCATAAACATTTCATCACAAAGCCTGCAAGGTAAAATGAGATGGCTCATTTCCTAAAACAATAAAAATCAGCCTCCGATGAACGCCGATGTTCACCAATACATCTGTGTGCCATTTTTGATAGAACACGGACGACACCGATATACACGGATAAAGGAAATCAGTGAGAATCCGTTGTATCTATAATCACTTCCGTAATGGGTGAACTCTTCCGCACTGATATGTGTAACCAGAAGTCGTTAAATCGTATGTTCATACGCCGATACTTCTCCCGGAAGCGAACATCCTGCCATATTTCTTCCTCTGATTTGCCAATTGGACGCCATTGTTTGCCAGCATCACGCCCCGGTGTGATACATACACTGCCGGTGAAAATAATGTCGGGCGAGCGGTCGAGGACATATTTACCCCAACCCCTCTCGTGTCCGGGCGTGCCGCGCCCCCAGGTCTCCACTGACCTTCGGGCAATCACAGGGTCGTTTAACCCCAGCATATCTATTGCGCGCAGGTGCGAATAGTACGGTATTGCGCCCGCCGGAGAGATGGCGATGAGGGTTGATGGCGGAACCGTGTGTCGTAGCCATTTGCCTATCCGGGTGAGGCGGTGCGTAAAGAGCTTCTGATAAGCGTATACGGAAAATGCCCTATGTCCTGTGAAATAGATTGAAAGGACGGAAACTAAAAGAAAATATGAGATGAGAACAACGTGCCGCGTCTTTATTTTCGTGAAGATTTTCTGCGCAAAGTCAATAGCGGCGCGGGCGTGCAATATCGCAATAAAACCGAGTATGGGGATGTGAAAGCGGGAGGCTCCGAATGCATCTCCGCCTGCAAGGACTATAAATGCAAAACCGGCGGCGGTTAGAAATATCAGATAACGCACCCCTGCATCCCGCCGCGCCAGAAAAATGGCATATATAATCGCAAGAGCCGCCGGAAACCTGTCGGGATAAAATAACCCTCCCGCATAATGAATCCCGCGCAAAAGCGATGCCGCCGTAACTCCTATCTTCGCATAATAGGTGTTCGGGAGAAATGAACCATAATAGGAAAATCTCCAGAAAAGATGCGGTAGATAGCATAAAAAGAACCCTGCGCATAAATATAACAGGTTGCGAAATCCGAGAACGCTTCGTTTTCCGCGCCTGAAGATTACCAAGTCTGCGATAAGGAGGTCGAGAAATGTTGCCGCAAAAAAGACCGGACCTTCAGGGCGCGTGAGCGACGCTAAACCAAATATAAAACCGCTTAAAAATAAAGGGCGGGCACGGGAAGCACTGGCGCTGCTCTGAAAATAAGCCGCAGATTTCGCAGATTGACGCAGATTATGTTCAGCGAAACCTGTGGATATAATATTTTCGTTCTTCCGGGAAAGTCGGTGAGGTGAGCCATAATGGCCGCTCAGGTAAATGTATGCACCCAGCACCACGAATAGTGCGAAGAGGTTTGTCTCCATACCACTGGCGCCCCACAGGACAAATCCTGCGTTCGTTGCAATCCATAGCACAGTCGCCACTGCAGCCCATCTGTTATCTGGAAAAACAATCCTGCCAAGTCTAAAGATAATAAAAAGCGTAACTGCAGAGGCAAGGATGCCGGCAATATGCGCCAGCAGGATGGGTTCAAATCCCGCCTTAATTCCGGCGGTGCACAAAACCAGCCACAGGAAGTTTGAATATCCCTCCACACGCTCTGGCGGTTGCCAGGTGGGACCCAGCCCGTGCGCCCAGTTATCTGCATACCGAAATGTGATAAATGCATCATCAAGGACAAAATCCCTTAAGACGAATAGCTGTAGAGCTGCTACCCCTAAAATAATAAGGGCAATGCAGGAGGTTATTTTAGGGGAGATTGTAGGGTTGGAATGATGCTGAATGGTCATCGAATGGGAGAGATGTAATGAATTTAAGGGCATTGCATCAAGCGGCGGGCGGTAGAGAGTAATTTTCCCTTCAGCGCAACATAATCGCCCTTGATATAACAGCCGGAGGCATTCGGATGCCCACCTCCACTCAATTCGGCGGCGATGAGGCTCACATCAACGGCGCTCCTGGAGCGCAAGCCCGCCCGCATTCCCTCTTCGGGCATCTCGTGGATAAGTATCGCCACCTCCACGCCCCTTATGGCGCGCATCCGGCCCACAAGTCCCTCCGGCTCATTCTTCTCTCCACCGGCGGCTTTATACATCTTTTGCGTTATCTCCGACCAGACAAATTTCCCACCGCACTCGAAGCGGAGATTAGCCAGGACTTGCGCCTCAAGGCGAACAGATTGTGGCGTTTTATTTTCAAAGAATGCCTGGGCAATAGCTTCCGGTTCCGCCCCTGCTTCCACCAGCCGCGATGCAACTGCAAATGTGGTGCTTGTAGTGTTGGAGTATCGAAAAGAACCCGAGTCGGCTAAAATAGCCAGATACATACAGGTTGCCATATCTCTCGAGATAGGTTCCCCCATCGCCATTAAAATGTGAAATAGTTGCTCACCCACAGCGGTCGCATCAGGGTCTATATAATTTATGTCCCCGAAGTGCCCGTTCGATTTGTGGTGGTCAATATTGACGAGTATGCCCGAAGGTGTGGCATTGCCCGTAACGCGGTCTTCCGCCCCACAATCTACAAATATAGACACTTCGGGTTTATAGGATTTATCAAATGTAGTCTCTATCTTTTTGATAGCGGGGATGAATGAAAAATAATCAAGTATCGGACCAGAATTGTAAAGCCTGACCGTTTTCCCCATCTGGGTGAGGAGGAAATAGAGCGCCAGTTGAGAACCGATGCAATCGCCATCCGGGCGCACGTGTCCGCAAACGAGGAATCGCTGATGACGGCGGATGATTTCCCCAATCTCCGCAATCACCTCTTCAAATTTCGCCGGATAAAGAGCGGGAAGAGACGCAGTATTCTGCATAACACAAACCTGCCACTTTCAGAATTTAATTCGTAATTACAAACTTCATAGTTAGTGTCCCGAAATATCTGCGTGGAAGATGCAAGATGAATCACTTCATTTACCGGGTGAAAAAAGTGCGAGGAAAAGGCTTTTCTCTTTACTCAAAACAAAATCAAAAGCCTGCTACCGTATTGAGAGAGAAGTCAAAACATTTTTCAGAAAATGCTAAATTTTCAGATGTGTTTGCTGGTGAGGTGCATAATAATCCACTGCCGTCCGCGAATGGCGAGAATGAACGCGAATGGCGTACCTTCCGTTGGGGAACTGCTGAAGAAAGGAAAGGGGAGGTAGACCGACCCACCTCCCCTGATTATGGCGTCCTGTGTGAGCGCACTATTCCACCAATTTCCACTTGCCCTCTTTGACCGTGATTATGACGAGTGAATCTTTTTGAAGTCCGCAGTGGTCTTTCGGCGACATATTATATATCCCACTGATACCGACGTAATTCTTTGTGTGTTCAATGGCATCACGCACCTTTGCGGGGTCGGTGCCAGCCTTCTCCATCGCCTTGGCAATAATCTGCATTGCGTCCCAGGCGTAACCGGAGTGGGTGCTTACTTCACCGTATTTCCGCACATTTTCATATTCGTTGACGAACCCCAGGAGGAGGGACTTCTGTGGGTCTGAATCGGGGAGCTGGTCGGCGACGAGGAGTTTGGCGGAGGGCATATATGTGCCATTGGCGGCATCGCCTGCGAGTTTGAGATAAATCGGGTCAGGCAGTCCGTGGCACTGAAAGAGGGCTGCCTTGAAATTTTCTATCTGTTTTGCATTTTTTGCGACGCGCGCCCCAGCCGGTCCCACCGTCCAGCAAATTACGGCCTCGGGATTCAGCTTCGCCAGCTTTGAAAGCTGAATGGTCATATCCAGATCTTTTACGTCAAAGGTTTCCTTGCCGACGATAGTGAGACCATAGTCCGGGGCGAGCCGAACGAGTGATTGTTCCCCCTCCTGCCCGAACTTATTCGATGCGGTGAGGAGGGCTATCTTTTTTATCCCCTTCTTTTTCAGATACGTGTAGATGCATTCCACAGCAGTTACGGTCTTTTGTGGCGACTTGAACACCCAGAAGCGTTTCTCGACAGGCTCTACCGCGGAAGTTCCGCCCACGCAACCGACAACCGGAATCTTTGCCTCCCGTATAGCTGCCATACACGCCATAATTGAGCCAGTTGTGGTCGGACCAATCACAGCAACCACTTTGTCTTTCTGCACCAGGCGCTTGAAGGCAGCGACCGCCTTTGACGGATTGCTCTCGGTATCAGCAACGAAGAGCTTTATCGGACGACCGTTTATGCCCCCCTGTTTGTTGATGTGCTCAACAATCATATCAGCCACGTATTTCGTGGGCACGCCGATGTGCATAGCATTTCCCGAGAGAGCAAAAAGCCCACCAATCCTGATAGGTTCGACCTTTTTCGCTTCTGCTTTCTCCTGTGCAAAAGCGGCGCTGGTGCTCAAGACCAGCATACAAATCACAGATAAACAGACCAGTTTCTTCATAATGCATTTCTCCTTTCTTTTACAAAATTTACAAAATACTATTAGTTTTGCAGAACGCCTGTCAACAATCTTTTGCGATAGTTTCCACCTCGACCTTAATCCTTCATCCCGACATCTTGTCAGGATGTAGCCGGTTGCATAAGTTTGTTTTGACATAAACGGGTGCATCTCCCGAATTCGAGAGATGCACCCGACATAAACCAGAAATTTGTTGAACTGATGGCGGGAAGTGTCTGATACTTTAGGTGAGCTGTGTGAGATTAGGTGATTTTTTTTATCGGAGGTCTTCCAGAAATGCCCGTCTACGAATATCAACACACCGGTGAGGGTTGTGCGGCATTCGGCAAGGAGTTTGAGATTGAGCAACGAGTCGGCGACCCACCTCTCAATGTTTGCCCCCAATGTGGCAAACCGGTCAGGCGGCTCATCTCCCTGATTAACATCACCACGTCCACCACTGATTCGGAATGGAAGGAGAAGGGATTTGCAAAGCTTGTGCGTAGGGACACCGGCGTTTATGAAAATGTTACTGCCCTCGATGGGGAGAGCCGGTATTTCGAGGCGGGTAAACCCGAGACGATGCCCGACATCAAACGCCGCATAACCGACTAATGCGCAAAAAAAAGCCGCCCCCAAAAGCGGACGGCACTATGAGTTTTTCAAAAATCAGTTTCTGATAGGCAAATTAGTCTGCGGCGGGATTCTATCCATTTTGCCTCAAAGTGGCGTGTCTGTGGTGTCAGCCTGATATGGATTGTGTATACTTCAGCCTTCCGGACAGAATCATATCGGTGATACTGTTACCCAGCCTCGATGGCTTCTACGGGACACTGCTCAACGCAGTCACCGCAATCCGTGCAGAGCTCGGGGTCAATGACATAGATAGGGTCGCCTTCACTGATAGCCTCCACAGGGCAAACATCCATACAACTACCACAGGCAATACACTCATCAGTGATTCTGTGAGCCATAAAAATTTCCTCCTTAAACAATGTTTATTCACACAACTTAAGAAATCTGCTAAAAAGCTCCTGAATATGTGTCAAGCCCAAAAATACTACCCTTCTCGATTTTTTAATTCACCGAAGTTTATTGTCGTTGTCCGTTGCCATATATAGGAATTAGTGTTGTTATTACTTTCTGAAGATCAGGAAGGTTTGAAATATTCCCTGCCGCTTGCGTCAAAAATTCGATAACCGATGTCGAGGCGATGGGCGAGCTCGACCAACTCCGCCGTCAGGTCGCCGTAAGTGAAACCGAGATGATTGCAAGGCCATACTTCAATCAGCAGCCGGTCAGGAATGGGTATCTTCCCCTTTATTATGGGCCAGGAGAGATTGTAACGTTTGTGTTCTTCGGGATTAACAGAGCGGGTGCGGATAATGGTTGCGATGAGTTGATAGCGCAGGTTTTCGCGTCCGAGCCGTGCGATGGTCATTATCTGACCGCCGGGAGTGCGCCCGCGAACCGCCGCACCTCCCGCATCGTAAAAAATCTCCTGCCCGATGTATTCAACGCGCTTGAGTTTCGTCTCTGGCGATTCAGCCGCTCTGCCGAAGAAGTATGGCGGGTGCTGTCCACAATTCACAATGGCGAGGGTTCCATTTTCCACATCGCGGAAATCGCCGAATCCCGCCGGTTGCCCGCTCAATAGATAAAGGAGTAGCTGCGTGAGGGCGGAGTCCATATCATTTTCGCAAGCGGTGGGGATAATGGGTTTGGGTTTGCCATCGGGACCAACGTCATTTGAGAGAAACGATGTGGCGAGGCAGGCAGTGCAGTAGTGCGCACTGAGTTCGTCCTGACACTTTATGCCTGCAAAGGTGATATTATATTCCTTGCAGATGTCGAGTGCGGCGTAATAAAAAGATAGCTGAAGGACGAATTTATTGAGGTCGGAGAACTTTTCGCGGGAGAAATCGAAGCGTCCGTGTTTCTTGTTGTAGAGATAGTCGAGGGCGTTTTCAACACGTCTATCGAGTATGTGATATTCGCTATCGCCGGGTTTAGCGTTCCATTTGACCATCTTCAGAGCGCGCAGGACAAGTTCTGATTGGTCGAGTGCCTCATAAGAGACGCCGAATATCTTCTGCCACTGGTCAACATCTGCGGTGGTTGTGGGCATCTTGAGCGCCATACCACCGAGTGCGAGGAATTTTTGTCTATGGAGTTCTTTTATCACCTTTTCGATGCGGGTGTGTGCATCGGCACGGCGTTTGTAAAATGCAAGGATGTCGAGTAGCCAGCGCTGGGTCTTCTTATCCTTATCAATGACGCCGAAGCAGTGCTGGAAGGGGACGCCGATGCGTTTGAGACCGCCCCCTGCCGCCATACCCGCCACGAGACCGGGAACTCGCGTGTCCTTGTATGAAAACATAACGATGCGCGGCAGGTCGCCGGTTAGATTTGTAAACGTCTGCACCGCATCAACAGAATCGTAGGGGAATGTCCACGAACCCTGATTGATAATGAGGGCATCGGGTTTTGCCTTTGCAATATTTGCAATGTGCCTGCGGACAAGGGTAGTATTCCAGGCTATCTGGTCTTCTTTTTTTAAGCCATCGCCTCCGCGAACTACGCCGATGCCGCTTTTCTTGAGGAAATTCGTGAGGAGATGTTCGTGTTTGAGCATAAGTCCGAGGTTATCGGAGCGCACCCAGGGTCGTGGGTCATTGGGAGAAAAAACCCCGACTTTCATTTTCAGATTCATAGTTTTTTCCTCCTTTTAAGCAAAGATTTACATGCTTGGAGAGAGATATAAATGTGTGGGATTCAATGCAAGCTTTTTCGCAGTTCAGTGCGATGCTGTCTAATGTGAATAGATAAAGAACAACACCGAATACGCCGGATTGCTATGGAGATTTTTATGCTGAGGGAGAGTTTATATTACGAGAGCCTCGGCGGCGGGAGCGTGCAATGCACGTTATGCCCCTATATGTGCTCTATAAATCCCTCGCGGCGCGGGCAGTGTGGTGTTCGCGTGAATCGTAATGGCAAATTATACAGCCAGATATACGCAAGGGTGAGCACACAGGAAGTAGTGGCGATAGAGGAGTTGCCGCTTTATCACTTTCATCCGGGGGCGCAGGTGATGCTTGTTGGGTCGCAGGGGTGCAATATGCAATGTCCGTTTTGCAGCACATGGCGAGTTTCGCAAACAGGTGCGCGGACGCGCCCTGTCTCGCCGGAGTCTCTTGTGGATGAGGCACAGCGCGCTGGCGTTAAGGGTGTTGCATTCGGCGTAAATGAACCCGTTGTCTGGTTTGAATATATAGTAAAGGTGGCGCCGCTTCTTAAGCAGGCAGGCTTCTTTGTTGTTGCCGGGACAAATGGACTCATTTCGCAGCCAGCTCTCTGTGAAATATTGTCGCACATTGATGCTATCATTGTGGATATCAAGGGCTGGGACAACAATTTCTATAATAATGTCTGTGGGGGATTCAGAGATGAGGTTCTGCGTAATATTATGGCGATAGCCAATACTGATTGCCATCTGGAGTTATCCACAATAATCATTGCGGGGAAGAACGATGACGAAGCAGGGCTTGAGAACCTCTTCAAATGGGTGGCAAATCTAAAACCACCACCACCGCTTCACCTTGTGCAGTATCAGCCAGCATTCCAGTATAACTTCCGCCCAACAGACCCTGTGAGGATGTTCTATCTACAGGAAAAGGCGCGCCGCATCCTGCCTTATGTATATTTAAGCAATATGGATGAGCGCGAGGCAAACACAACCTATTGTCCCACCTGCCATAGTCCGCTGATAATTCGTGAGGCGGGGAAAATGCTCAGGCGGTATCTTGACAACGCACAATGCACTATGTGCGGTGTGGAGATTCCTCTCGTTGAGTAACACAAGGCATACCCTCACCTTTATTTACTTGCAGTTGACGGCATTTTGGGTGCATATTTTTCTTCTTTAATCCGTCCTGAATTCCGGATTTCCAGATTGTTGCAAAAAGAAATGTTTCTGGGGGCACTAAGAAAGTTGAAATGGGGCTGGCTGGGTGTGGCGGTATCTCAAAAGGGTATCTTATGTGTTTCACTGCCGCGTAAATCCGCCCCATCTGCTATGGAGACGTTACGGCGCACCCTTTCCCCCGATGCTGTGGCGTTTGAAAACTGTGCTTCTGTGTGCAAAGAATATCTCGATGCACTGGAGGGATACTTCGGGGGGAATGTGAAGGAATTTTCCTTTGCGCTCGACCTCGGCAGGGCATCGGATTTTGACCGCGCCGTTTGGAAGGCAACGCGGAAAATCCCTTATGGAGAGATAGAGACTTACGGCGGAATTGCCGCAAAGATTGGGCGCCCTGGTGCTGCTCGTGCAGTAGGCGGTGCGCTCGGTCGCAATCCATTGCCGATACCGATTCCCTGCCACAGGGTTGTGCGCAGAGATGGCTCGCCGGGCGGCTTCAGCGCTGGCATTGAATGGAAGCACCGCCTCCTCGCGCTTGAGGCAAATTTCGCTTCCACCAGAGGCGGATCTCCGAAAAAAGTAAGAAAAGGATCGTAAAGTAAACTTTATGTTAGGGACACTTGTAAAGAAGATATTCGGCGGAAATAAGCAACAGCGCGATATGCGGGTCTTGACACCTGTCGTCACCGAGATAACCGAGGAGCATGAAAAACTCCACGACATAACCGATGAAGACCTCCGCGCAAAGACGGATGAATTCCGCAATCGCCTGAAAGCGGGCGAAACGCTAGACGACCTCCTGCCGGAGGCTTATGCCGTCGTTAAAGAAGCCTGTCGCCGCTACAAGGGGAAGAAGTGGGTCGCTGCCAGTAACGAGATTACGTGGGATATGGTCCCATTCGATGTCCAGCTGGCTGGCGCAGTCATTCTGCATCAGGGTAAAATCGCAGAAATGGCTACCGGCGAGGGCAAAACCCTCGTCGCCATTATGCCCCTCTATCTCAATGCCCTTGAGGGGAAAGGCGCTCATCTCATTACCGTAAATGACTACCTTGCACAGCGCGATGCCGAATGGATGGGTCCTATACTTGAATCTCTCGGTATGAAAGTAGGGTGCATCCTGACAGATATGGAGCCGGAAAAGAGGCGCGAGATGTATGCCTGCGACATCACTTACGGCACAAATAATGAATTCGGCTTCGACTACCTCCGGGACAATATGGCGGTCACAAAAGAGCACCTCGTCCAGCGCGAACACCACTATGCTATTGTTGATGAGGTGGATAGCGTCCTTATTGACGAGGCAAGAACCCCCCTCATCATATCCGGTCCCGTTGACCGCTCCACTCATCGTTACGACAAGATAAAACCGATGATAGAACGCCTCGTCCAGAAACAGACCTTCCTCATAAATAAGATGCTCTCCGAGGCTGAAAAGAAAATAGCAAATGACCCTGATGACGCCGAAATCGGGATACTGCTTCTGCGCGCACGAAAAGGTGTACCTAAAAATAAACACCTGATGAAAATCCTCTCCCAGCCAGGCTTACAGAAACTCACAGACCGCACCGAGATGGAATTTATGCGGGATAAACGCGTCCCCGAACTCGAGGCGGAACTCTTCTTCGTCGTGGATGAAAAAGCCAACAATATTGACCTCACCGACAAGGGACGCCAGGCACTCTCTCCCGATAACCCCGATATGTTCGTCCTTTTAGACATTGTAGACGAGGTTGCAAAGGTTGAGGCACGCCAGGACCTTAATCCCGTTGAGAAGGAAAAACTCAAAGAGGAAGCGAGGCAAAAATGCGAAATCCGCTCTGAAGAAGTCCATAATATCTCACAACTCCTGAGGGCATATACGCTCTTTGAGCAAGACGTGGAGTATGTGGTGCAGGATAATAAAGTTATTATTGTTGATGAGTTTACGGGACGTTTGATGCCGGGACGCCGCTGGTCGGACGGGCTACATCAGGCTGTTGAGGCAAAAGAGGGGGTCTCTATCGAACGCGAAACGCAGACCCTCGCCACCATCACGCTCCAGAACTATTTCCGCCTCTATAAAAAACTCGCCGGTATGACGGGAACCGCCGAGACGGAGGCACAGGAATTCGCCCATACATATAAAATGGATGTGGTTGTGATTCCCACCAATAAACCCGTGCGACGTATAGACTACGCTGACCATATCTATCGCACCAAGCGCGAAAAGTATAACGCCATTATTCAGGAAATCGAACGGCTTCACGAATCAGGGCTTCCTATCCTCGTCGGCACCGTTTCGGTAGAGGTCTCGGAGCTGCTCTCACGAATGCTGAGACGGGAAAAGCTTTCGCATAACGTCCTCAATGCCAAGAATCACGCACGGGAAGCCGAGATTATCCGCGATGCGGGAAAGAGCGGTATGATAACCATCGCTACAAATATGGCGGGACGCGGCACGGATATAAAACTCAGTCCGGGTGTTGTGAAGTGCGCACGTTGCTGCATCAGATGCACCGATGACTGTGAGAGTGTCCCTGAATGCAAAGGCGTCAAGAGACGTGAAGAATATGCCCATTGTCTCGAGAGTTGCGAATGTGGCTTGCAAATCATAGGAACCGAACGGCACGAGGCACGCCGCATAGACCGTCAGCTTCGTGGACGTTCAGCCAGACAGGGCGACCCCGGTGCCTCTCAATTCTTCATTAGCCTTGAAGACAACCTGATGCGCCTCTTCGGCTCCGAGCGCATCGCCGGTATCCTCCAATGGCTCGGTATGAAAGAGGGCGAGGAAATCCAGCACACACGCATCTCCGGCTTCATAGAAAAGGCACAGAAAAAGATTGAAGGCATCAATTTCGAGCGCCGTAAACACACCCTCGAATATGACGATGTAATGAGTAAACAACGCGAGGCAATTTATGGGCTGCGGCGCGAAATCCTCGCTGGCGAAACCGCTGAACTCCGCGACGTTTTCCTCGATATCGCCTGTCAGGCAATCGAAGCCGAATTTGAACGTAACTACGGAAACTCCGCAAGAGACCTCTCCGAATGGGATATGAAGGGTTTCGTAGAGTGGCTGAAACGCTGTGTGCCCGCCCTTGACCTCTCCGACATCCAGTATGACGAGACCACGAAATTCGACGACATCGTAACCCAGATTATGGCGAAAATTAAGACCGCTTATGACCTGCGTGCCGAGGTCTTCAGTCCCGAAGTGATACGCGACTTCACGCGCGCTATCTCTCTCCACGTCATAGATACAGACTGGCAGGACCACCTCCTGGCTATTGATGAGTTGCGTGAGGGGATTCATTTACGTGCCTATGCACAGCTCGACCCACTCGTTGAATATCAGCGGGAAGCGACAGAACTCTTCTACGAGATGATGTATAACATCCGTAAGGAGATATTCACGCATTTCCTCCACGCCCAGCTGGTAGCGGAGGAAGAAGGCGGGATCGGGGAGATATCATATCGGAAAGACGAAGTGCGTGCCTACGAGCCCGGAGGGCGCGAAGCCGCCCGTGGGCGTGCTGGCGCCGAATCTCAAAGGGAACGCCTCGTCAAGCAGCAGCCTTATCGCCGCAAAGGTCGAAAAATCCGCCCGAATGAGCCCTGTCCCTGTGGCAGCGGCAAAAAATACAAAAAATGCTGCGGCAGGAGAAAATAATAAGAATCTGCTTCCTGTGGAACGGCTAAGACAGAGTTACCGATGCATTATTCTTCAGATTTAATAATTTCTTTTATCTTATCAAGCAGTGGGGGTATGTGGTTAGCAGCAACATCCCACATTATATTGTAGTTTATGCCCATATAGCCATGAATTAGCACCTCTCGCATTCCAGCCATACCCTTCCAGTTCACGTCAGGATACTTTTGCTTAAATTCGGCTGAAATTTTCTTTGTCGCTTCACCGATTATTTCTAAACTTCTGGCAAAAGCCCTCCTTACTGTCTCATCAGCCATAAATTGTTCACGGTTTATTTCTCCTGTTCTATTCACCAGATATTCGCATTCGTCCCTTATATGTTTTAAATATTCACAATAATTCTTCCATATATTCAACCTCATTCAGGATATAGGGTGCTATATACGGGCTTATGCCTTTGGTGGTAACCAGGTCAATTTTTCTGTCAAATAAATCTTTAAGGAAACAATAAAGATTTATTAGATTGCTATATGTTTCGCCTTCCTCGGTAAATTCCACCAATACATCTATATCACTATCACCTTTGGTTTCCCCCTTTACCACAGAGCCAAATAACCCTATCTTCCTGACACCAAACTGTTTGATAGTGTTAATATTCTCTGCGAGTTTGTTTACAATCTCTTCTTTGCTTGCCATCCCGTAATTCTCCAACTCCCAAGTCTTTTTCTGACGCAATTTCGCCTCTCCGCCTCAGGCAGATAAAGGTCTGCTGAGTCAAAACAAGACTTCACTGGGCAGGTCAGGGTTGGTTGTATTCTGTGATTTCCACCTCGTCAAGGAGGAGGGTGCCGGTCGGCTCATCTGCGGGAGCGAGGTTCACGATGTCAAAGGAGAGTTTTATCCCTTGTAGTGCCTCGGTATCCGTGGCTCGGAACCATAGATAATACTGTTTGCCTCCCGAGCCGGGGTAATGGTCCTCTCCACTATTGGAGTTAAAACCGCAAATGTGATATGTGGTGTAATTGACGCAGTTTGCCCGAATGCGGAAGCCGGGGAATTTCTCCGGCGTGGAGGTTGTGCTAATGCTGAAGCGTGCCCGGTAAAGTTTGCCGGCATTCAGATTTGTTCTACCATCGGAGAACTCTACCAACGGGCTTTCCCAGTAACCAAAGGTGTTAGTATCTGTGCTCTGGAGGATGAGTTTGCCATTTTCGTGTGTGTAAACAGGCTCGGTGAAGACACCGGGGATGCTTACAGAGGTCCAGCCATCGGTATCGGTGGCAAAGTCGTAACGTTTGGTTCGTGCTGTCGGGACGAGGAAATTGAGGAAGATATTTTCGGCATTCAGTCTGCCATAACCGGAGGCGTTATCAATGCCTTCGGGTAGCATATCCTCTGCGCCGCTGAAGATAGCGGCATTGATATTATCCACCACATCCTTCGGGTTATATGGATTGGTAAATGCCGGGTCGCCGATAGAGATTTTGTATCCCTTTACGAGCGCTGCGACTGCTGCGACGTGAGGGGCGGCGCACGATGTCCCGAAGAATGTCTCAAAGTAGGTACCTGCGAGTGCCGACCCGCCACTGGTGCCATCAAAGCAGGCAATCTCGGGTTTCAGGCGCCCATCCCAGGTGGGACCGTGGCTGCTGTAATATTCCACCACGTTATGCAGGCGCGAGCTCACGTCAATAGCACCCACGGCTATAACGCCTCCGCCGGCATCGCTATTGTTTGAGATACTACCGGCTGCCACAATATAGTCCTTTTCTACAATTGTGCCACCTAAAAGGAAGAGGTTCATCCGCATCGGATTATTAACATCGTCGTAAGGTGTCTCTTTGGTTTTTCGGGTGATGACGACGCTGAAGGTGTAGGGGTCGTTGGTGGGATTGATGATACCACAACCCTCCGCCGGGTCGCCGTCTCCAAGCTGGAGGTCGGAGGAATAGGAGATTGGATTCTGGATGTCGAGGAAATTGGGGTCGAGCAAGTACAGGTCTATATCATAACCGGATTCGCCCCAGACCTCGCCCCAGGAGAGGAAAACGGACACGGAACTCCTCGGGGGCATCATCACCTCCATAGATTCATCACTTTCCTTGGTCTGGGAGTTATATGAAAAGTTGTGGAAGTTGTTAAGCTCGGGGTCTTTAAAGTTTCCCCACCAGTGCCTTTCGGCATAATTCCCCGCAGAGGTATAATATGCCACGCCATTTTCGACCTGCCGTGTGGAGCCAAGCGATACCAGACTTGTGCCGTCGTAAGCCCCATCATTAAAAAAGGAGATATCGTCCACAATGACGTCGCAACCCTGTGAACGCAGCCAATCCTTTGACATATTCATCTGTATATCTGTATTGAAGTTGGAGAAGTAAAGGCGTGCGTCCGGGACGATGTCGTGAATAATCTCAAGCATCGCCGTTCCCTCTTGGTCTGGGTAGCCGAACCAGGTGGTGATAGCTTCCCTTTCGTCACCCCGGTAGCCGGACTGAAATGACCAGTAAATGACACCGCCGATGGTATTGTCGGGCCAGGGACCCGGCAGGGAATCGGTGCTGGGAAGGTCCCCAACCCGTGCGCTTCTATCAGCTCTGTCTATCGCGCTTGATATGACGCCGACCTTCATCCCGTTTCCGGTAACATTTGTGCCCGCGAATTCCGGGCGATGCACAAAATCACCTATGTGCATCGCATCATAGCCCTCGGTAGTTACGCTCCCAACATTGAATACGGGATAAGATGGTAGTCGGATGAACTTTACCTCCGGCAATGCCTCCAGGACACGAATCTGGTCAGTGGAAAGCCACGCCTGGGCAATCTTGCGCTTTGAATCCGTGCATTCAACCTTCACGCCGTATCTATTGAGTTTCTCGAGTGTTGCTTTATCAAGTGCCCTGCACTGGATATAACACTGTATTCGGTTTTGCTTATCAATGCGATAGGGGGCAGGATTCCGTGGAGAAAACATCTTAAAATACTTATGTCTCTGGGATTTTGTGGATTTCTGGACAAACACCATCGCCTGCTGCAGGGCAGATGCGACTTTGGGGTGAGGATTTGCCTTCGCCACATATGCGGAGCGAAAAGTAACCTTTTTCCCCTGCGGAATTGCTGCGCTCGCCCCGAAAAATAAAAACATCCCCGCAGCCAAGAGCAATAGACCCGGATATTTACGAGATTTCATACATCTCCTCCTTTTTTGTTCTTTGACAGGATAACAGGATGTCCAGGATTTTGAATTATCCTACTTCGAAAATTAATCACGGGCGCACGGGGATTACGGGAAAAAGAAAGGAAATCCCAGTGTCCCCCGTGTTCCCAGTGGTTAAGAAAAATCACATTTTTCATCCCTATTCGTAAAGTGCCCACGATGGGCGGGCAGCAGAGCCTGGTGGCAACGGAGGCGTCGGGAAATCGTCTGTCGTTACCCGGAATACTCCGCTCTTACTGGCACCGCTTTTCCCATCGGGATTTGTAACACTGACTATATGTGAACCAACTGGTGCATTGGGTGCAACATTTATCTGAACCTCAATAAGATTAGGTGCAATCACTCGCGGCTCGCCTACAACGGTGATGCCCTGTCCGAAGCTCACCTGACAACCCGATTTGAAATTAGCACCGCTGATGCGCACTGGGAGGTTTTGTGTGCCCTGTTTTGCAGACGGCGGACTCACCGTGGCAATAATCGGGTCGCCGGGTGTGCGCACCGTTTGCACCAGTCGCGAATTGAACCCCGACCCGATGATTCTGTTCACAAAGAGATAGTTATTAGACCCACATATGGGGAATGTGTTATAGTCGCCCAGGTTGCAGACGAACATATCCAGGTCGCCATCGCCATCAATGTCTGCCAGTTTTACATCGTGGCTGTTGTTGTTAAAATCGTAAGCATTTTCGTAGAACTTTACAGATGTCGGATTGGGAACCTCGTAAGAGGCATCGGTGAAGTGCCCGTCGCCGTCATTCAGGAGTAGCTGAATGGGGCGCTCGGATGGGAGGACCTGACTCGCCACAACAATGTCAACATCGCCGTCGAGGTCTACGTCGCCAATATCTACACCGAAACTATCGTTGATAATAATGGGGATGCGGGATGAGGTGCGGTCTGTAAAATGCCCGGTGCCATCATTTTCGAGATAGATATTCTGTCCTCCGCGAACAACGAGGAAGACGTCATAATCGGGTGTAAATTCCCCGTCCTCATCAGTATCTACCCAGTCGAGTTTTCCATTGTGATTGGTGTCTTCTGTCACATCGAGGATGCGGTTGCCATTATTGTCTTCCGTCCAGTCGCCATCGCGGTCAAAGTCGCAGGCTACTGCGCCCTGCACATCGCTAACTACGTAAGGGAGATCTGTGTCCGTAACATCAACGAACTGTCCGGTGCCATCTCCCATCAACAAGCGGCATTGCTCTGTGAAGCCCGGGGGCTTGGGCGTAACGAGGGAGAGGCGGTTGGCAATGAATATATCGAGGTAGCCATCACCGTTAAAGTCGGCTATGACGGGCTGCATCGAGTCATCATACACATCAGCCGGTTGACCATCTTTAGAGACCCAGTCTCGAGGGGCGATAAATTTGCCGGGCTTTCCACCAGGTCCGGGGAAACGCGTGTTTAACAAGAGGACATTTGGTGCGCCCACATTTGCAAAGCCATTGGCGACAACGATGTCGAGCAGACCATCATTATTCACGTCACCCACTGCGACTTTTCGACTATTTTCCTCGGCGCTCGGGACGGGGAAATTCGGCAGGCATTCTGCACTGCGGTCAATAAAAATGCCATCACCCAGCTTGTCGTTATCCGGTACGGAATTTACAGAGAAGAAATCAGAATCCGCATTGAAGAAGATGCGATTACGCGTGCCAGCGCAGGAAACGTATAAATCGGGGTCTCCATCGTTATCAAAGTCGGCGAATTTGGCATCGAAACCCGGCTCGGAAATGTCTTCGAGGAATACAGTGTAATCATTCTGCAAGAGGCGTGGGGCAGGGAATTGTCCCCCGGATGGTGTGTAGATATAAATACCCTGATTGAGCGGTTCACCGTGGTTGACATAGATGACGGTGTAATCGCCGGAGGTGCTGTGGACGCCACCATTCGCGACCACAAGGTCAGGGTCGCCATCGCCGTCAATATCGGCAAAATCGGCGTTAAGACTGGCGCTGGAATAACCATATACGAAAGGTGGATTTGCAATGCTCGTGAAATATGCTGGCAGATACATAGCTGTTTTGTCAATAAACAGGGGAGCATCGGTGCGGGTCGTCAGGTCGGGTGCGGCGTTGATAATGCGGTTGGCGAAGAGCTCATTCTGCTCGCCGTAATTGCATACAAAGACATCCGGGTCGCCGTCGTTATCGAAATCTGCTATCAAGGCATAGAAAGAGATGTCCGCCTCCAGATTCTTAAGCGACTGGTCTGTAACATCAGTAAAGTCTGCGAAGGTATTGTTCTGGAGTATCTGGTTGTATGTGGGAGGGACG
Source organism: uncultured Candidatus Sumerlaeota bacterium (assembly GCA_964526215.1). Lineage (GTDB taxonomy): Bacteria > Sumerlaeota > Sumerlaeia > MWCT01 > MWCT01 > CAZGKP01. Next base: position 6,240 of record CAZGKP010000022.1, on the reverse strand, counting down.
AGGTTACCCAGGTCGCCCCCGGTTCCGTCGTTGCAGATATAGAGGTCGAGGGAGCCATCGAGGTTAAGGTCTGCGGCGGCGATGTGGCGGCGACGACCGGACAGGGCAGGGATGGCATCGGTATAATTCCGGCGGTGACTGTAACGTCTCAGGTAGAGAGAGACATAATCGAGACCGGTGCCGGCGACCCAACCACTCCAGCGAACCCGCAAGGCTCCCGGCCCCTCAAGTAACGGGGGATTTATCGGGTCGAAGAACGAAGCTATCTCTGATGCCTTAACAATCACTATCTCGCGCCAACCGCTTGTATTCAAGTCCATCACGATAGCGCCCTGGGAGTTTGATCTGACCTGGGGAATCCAGTCGGGGTCGGCGGGGGGTATAGCGGCTTGATGTGGGTAACCCTGGGGTCTGCCAATCCACAGCGGATTTTGGTCGCTGCCGTTCTGGAGGGTAATGAAAAAGTCCCGCGCATAATTCACGCATTCAAAATAACCGTCCGGGAGTGAGTCTCCATCCACATCAACATTGTCATAAACAACGTCATATCCGCTGTATTTCAATCTGTGAGGGATCTCACTCTGATTTACAACGAGTATGTCGAGTGCGTTCTCGCTAAATATCGGGGCGAGGACAACCTGATTTGTCCGGCTATAATCCTGCTCATCGTTTCCCGGGATGCGAGGAGTAGTCTCGGGGTGGTCGGGGAGGAGTGGTGGCAGGCGGTCATACCGGTGATACGGGTGATACGCATCATTGGAGTCGCGCACTCCGCCGAATACGTAATCAGAGCCAAGGGTCTCATCGGTAAAGTAGAAACCGCGTTTAGCGGGGTCGCGGTCGTTCACGTGATTGATGAGCACCCGCTCGCTCCACCAGAGCTCGAGCGGGACGGGGGGAGTCGGCTCCATATCGTAACCGATTGCCCCATAAGTCCATATCTCGTTATTTGCCACGATGATGTCAATATCGCCATCAGAGTCTATATCGCCGACATCGCACCGTGTGGAGATATCTACCTCGGCATACGGTCCCATATCGAGGATTCCGGGGAGGCGAACGGTGGTTTCGTCAACAAAGAAGCCATCCCCGACATCATCCGTGTCGGGATAGGGATTTATATTGGGGTCGTCTACGTCAATATTTATGAAGAGCTGGTTCTGGGCACCCGTGCCGGTGCCAACGCCCGGGGCAAAATTGGAGAAGAAGATGTCCTGGTCGCCATCGCCGTCAAAGTCGGCAAGCTTTACATCATAAGTGCCGACAATTGAGGACTGAAATGGAAGGCGGTCATCGTCGGTATCGGGACGGTCGTCCTTGCCGAAGGTAACATCTTTGAAACGACCCACACCCAGCTCGTTATTATATCCGCCGTTGAGGTATATGCGATTGACAAGTGAGTTTGGACCCTGGTCATTTATAACACCATTTGCGAGGATGATGTCGAGGTCGCCGTCATTATCAATATCACTGGCTGCCGCTCCAAGGCAAAATAAGACATCTATGGGGACACTGTTACCGCCCCTGCGGGGGGATGTATCCTCGAGGGGTGCCACATCTTCATCGCAGGCATCGCCAATGCCGTCTCCATCGGAATCGAGCTGGTCGGGATTATACACATCGGGGCAGTTATCCTCGTCATTGGGGATGCCGTCCTCATCGCGGTCAACGGCTGCCTCTTCCACGCCGCCGGGGGCTTCAGCGGTGTTGGTGATAATGAGAATGGGAGATGTGATATGGTCAGCCACTACCGGGACTGGCTCGGAGATATAATCATAATCATCGTAAACTGTAGGGTTGGCGGGGTCGTAAGGGACGCCCGATTCCAGGATTTTCGCAGCTCGCAGGAAGCCATACATCGTTGACCACGTAACAGATTCCCCTGGCTGGAGGGTCTGCATCCCGAAATACATTGCGATTGCACTATCCTGTGTGATGGCACTCGATCCGCTGAAGAAGGTGCCATCTGCCACAAAATCAAAGTCCGTATCGTAGATATCAGGCCACCAGGCAGTCACGAGGCGGACGGGTGCTGTAACACCGGGACCGATGATTGTGCCCAATGCCTCAAGTGATGGGAACTCGAAATTGTCAAAGACCTCGAAAGCGGTGGGCAAATCCTCTCCGGAGTATTCGCGCTCGTTGCGGACCCTCTCACCGTTTATGACGAACGGGGCATCGTCCCTCGCCCCTAAAAGTGTATCATACATAATGCGCAGCCCCACATCTACAGGGTCGGTGCTGACGTTCCTCAGTATAAACTGGATGCGGCAATCGTCAAGATTTGTGTTGGGTCCGCCCAAACCAACAATCTCAAGACTCTCGGTAGCCTCTATGGCATTATCTATGAGCCAGGTTCCGGTAGTTGTGTTGGCGATGTCGTCAATCTCCATAGGGCTGGTCTGGATACCGAATGCCTGTTCTCTGTTGGTATAATCGGTGGTAGTGCCATTCTTTACAATCCGAATGGAGCTGAAGGAAGACCAGGGCAAAGGATGTCCGAACAAGATGGCGGGTCCCTGCCGGACGCCGCCTGTGAATTGACCATAGTCATTTATGGCAACTTCGATATACCTGCTGCAGACCAGGTTATCGCCGGAGGCATTGTTATCAAGGGCTGTGCCATCGCCAGGAGTAGGCGGGTCTGCCCCGCCGTAAAACTCGGCAGGATAATCTGGGATAGTCGGCAGATATGGCTGGTATGGAGGCAGATACGAATGCGCCGTAGATGGCGTAATAAAAACGGCGTAATCATCACGCGGTGGCAAGCCAATAAAGTCGTAATCGGAATTGAGAAGGGTGTCGGGTGCATTTATCCCATTGGGGATTATGAGGTTTATACTGGTGAATGTGCAGGCAATTAAATCAATAATACCCCTATCTGAAAACACAGAATCGGGTCCGATATAAAAGTCGCCTCGTGGCACGCCGACAAAGACAGGGATGTCGGGCAAAAGGAAAACAGCTGCCGGGTCATCCCAATCATACTGGTTGTAATACCCTCTTCCGTCAACAACTGCCCCACCGATGCCGCCCATTCCGCCGTATTGTTTGGAAAGGGGGCTTTTAAGTGCCGGGTTTGAACCCTTTGCATAATGGCTCACCTTTGAGTAGTGCCATATTGCCAGCAGTTTATCGGCAAAAGAGAGTTCGCGCTTCTCCCAGGGATTCGATGCGTAGTCACCTGATACCGTCCAGTCGCCCATCACGGGCTTATACAAAGGAATGCGGCTTATGCCGAGCATCTCGCCCAGGGCACGCATCATATAGGATTCGATGTCGGTTCTGCCGAGCATATCCGTCTGTTCGGCGGGCGTCAGGTCGTCAGGGTCCTCCGGCGGTAAATAATAGTCGGTGTAAAGCGGATTGAATGCGATGTCACAGTCGAGGATTGTGCCGCCCTTATACTTTTCCCGCGGCAGATTGATGTCCATAATACCATCGCCGTTCAGGTCAACACTTATCAGCCCGGTGGTGGGATTGTAAATCACGCCATTGCCGAAATCGGGCAGTGTCGGGTAGTCCTCAAGGTCAATGTCAACGGTGAAATAAAAGGTATAATCGGCATAAGTCACACCCAATGGTAAGGCTTCGTCGGGTTCCTGGAATGTGATGAGGTTATATCGGTCAAAGCCGACAGCGACCGGACCATAAGGGAGAGCGGGATTTATACCCGCAAGAAAGTCGGAATAAAAAACAGTGTTGTTAAACTTGAAATCTACCCCGAGACCGCCCACCTTCGCATCATTCCAGCGCCTGACGCACCTGTTTGCAGCGATATAAATCTTATCGTCAGGGATATTCTGGTCATTTATGGCAGGCGGCAATATGACACCGTAAATATTGCGATATATGGCTACCCAGAGCGGTTTTTCTTCCGATTTCCACTGCAGCTCCTCAGTCCTTAAGGTATCATCGCTTTGATCCATCGGGTCATGAATTTCAGGAACGAACATCTTCTTGGCATTTGCACTTAGGGCAACAAGAGAGATAAGGATGATTAAAATAACTAATCTCTTAACTTTTTTCATAATAATTCTCGCTTTCCCGTAACAGTCTGTATGAGAAAAACACCTATTGCAAAATACTACTCCCTTTTTTTTGAACCACGAATTACGTTCCGAGAAATATCTGTCCCCCAATTCGTAAAATTAGTGGTTTCACAGAATTCTAACCCTTCCCGCTATTTCAAGCATTCAAGCACCTTCGATTTAAGGTTGTTGAGGCTCTGGCGGTGCGCAAGGTCGAGTGCCTTGATTGCACCTTCAGAGAGATGCACCTGATTCGTCCCCGTCAGCGTTCTTGTGGCAGGTGATGACTTCAACCCCGGAACACGACTCTTCGTATACAGCGAGGGTTTAGAGGATTTAGACTTCGCTTTTTGCGTCCGTCCAGCACTGGCGGTTTTTTTTCCTTCCCTCTCACTTTGTTTTTTCGCCTGGGCTGCAGCAATTGCACAACGCTCATTCATCTCTTTTTTATCAAGGAAACGGACATTTTCCAGCCCCAGCCGCACAACCTTATCTTCGCCCGTTTTCGGGTCTGTCAGGATTGTATATTTCCCTTGAGCCCATCCAACGACACGGTATGAGCCTGGAAGCCTGGAATTGGGATCTGGTGGCATCCTTCGCTTGAACGGGAGTTTTTTCTTCGGCTTCTCGAGAAACAGAACCACTTTTTCACCAACAAAAAAGCGTGGCTCGCCATCGGCGTGCATCGAAATGGGTAGCGGGTGATACACATCTCCACCCATCTGTGTGAATTCAAATGATGAGCCGAGGTCGCCCTTCCAGTATTCTGTCGCCTTGATTTTGAAAGTGGTCTCGATATGTCTGCCGACCCAGCGAGCCTCTTTACTCTCCAGCGTTCCGACTGCTATGACGTCTG
>CAZGKP010000022.1:0-1343 GCA_964526215.1 uncultured Candidatus Sumerlaeota bacterium | reverse complement strand
GAGATCGCCCAGAGAGAGTTTCAGAAATGCGCTCCCCTGCACCCCAGACGGGATGCCAAAGGCTAAAAACATAATTACCACAAATGCGCTAAGAACGAGATGCGTTTTTGAATTTGTCTTCATTCGTATCCCTCCCGAATCAGCATTAATCCCCTCGAACGACCTTTGTGAAACTTGCATTGCCCTGTAAACGATAAATATTCCCTGCACTGATTGTCCCATTGATGGGATTATACTCATTTATATATGTTGAACTATAAATCCCCTGAGGCGGATACTCCCCCGGTTTACCAGTGGATGATACCCCAATGTAGCCATCCGGTCCCACGGAAACTAACATCCATAAACTTACATCAGGGGGTTCCCCCCCCCCCTGTATTGACCAGGCGGTCAAGCGCGTCTGAACTGGATCAAAGTAGTCAATTATATTCAAAGGCGGCTTAACTACTTGCTCAAAAACATCTCCCGGAAGTGTTGTCATATATGGAATCGGGGATGTAAGCACTTTCAAATCTTCCACTTTTGTCTTTAGAAGAGGCACATAATAGCTGAGGCCGGACTGCCACAGGGGATGGCGGCGATAAGGATAGGTATTATGGTCAATTGCATAAACTTCAACCGCCGTAGCCACAGCTGCCATATCCGCCTTTGCGCGAGAGACCTTGGCGCGGGTCTGCGCCTCAAGAAAATTCGGCACCGCAATAGAAGACAATATTGAGATGATGGCAACAACAATCAGGAGCTCTATCAGCGTAAAACCCACAACTAACCGCCTGGCAAATCCGATTGTTTTACACACAATCTCAATTTCCCTGATAATTTTCCTTTCAAAACTACAGAAAATCAATAACTAATATGTGTAAGTATCTCTTTTCCGTCAAGTTAAAAATTTACACCCTCCGGGGAATGGGTGTATATTTTTCATTCTATCATACGATTTGTCGAGATTTCCCACGCAAAGGCAAAAGGAGAAATATCACCTATGCGTTTCTCGCGTCTCCGCGCGAGGCTTAATTTAATTTAAATTTCAAATATCTTTGGCTAACATCACTTGATTTTCTTGACGGATTCACGGATGATGAGTTTGGTGCCTATAAGGGTATGCGTGGGGACGGAGGTGGGGTCTTCTATCTTCTCGATGAGACGGCGGGCGGCGAGTTTGCCCATCTCTTCGGTGAGAACTCGAACCGTTGTCAGGGGCGGGCGCGACCAGGGCGAACTCTCTATATCGTCAAAGCCCACCAGACTTATATCATCAGGCACACGCAGACCCGCCTTGCGGCAGGCGGCTATTGCATCGAGTGCAAAGATGTCGTTCGCCGCGACAATCGCAGTAGGTAAAT
>CAZGKP010000021.1:4643-25236 GCA_964526215.1 uncultured Candidatus Sumerlaeota bacterium | reverse complement strand
AAAAGATTCTAAACTCAAAACAGAACGTATCCATCAATACAACATTGACGGAGCAATAGAGGTTAATCTCATTTTCTTGATGAGGTTAGTTGTCCCGTCAAGATCAGAGGTAGGACTATTATGGTCTTGCTTATTCGCCGAGTATTTGCACAACAAGGCGGCGGTGGCGGGGACGATTGTCAAAGTCGAGGAAAATCACCTGCTGCCACGTTCCGAGTGTGAGTTTTTTACCCGTAAATGGAATAGTGAGCGAGGGACCTATAAGGGCGGCACGTATGTGTGCGCTTCCATTGCCATCGTGCCACGTCTCGTTATGGTGGTAATATGCGGACTGAGGGGCGAATTTCTCCAGCACCTCCGGCATATCCTTTAAGAGACCGGGTTCGTATTCGATAGTGGTGAGACCGCCGGTTGAGCCGGGGACAAAAACGGTCACTATGCCATTTTCGATTTTGCCGGCTTCCAGCAATTTATTAAGCTCGGGCGTAATATCGCGGATATCCGTAAAGCCCTTTGTGGAAAATTCAAGATACTTGGTTTTCACCATCGGAACACTTTGGGGGTCAATTTATATCCTTTATAAACTATAGCCAGCACCCGAGTCCCCACCGGTCCGTAAATTTGATATTTACTTTGAAAATTAACTACGGAAATCACAGGAAAATGGAATTAAGAAAACTTCGCGTTCTACGTGGTAAAGAGATGCATTTTCGTCCCTATATGGGAGATGCATATCTTCGTCGGCACCGTATATATGTTCAGAAATATTTTGATTCGAGGGCGTACTCTTTTTGTGCCTGTTCGTAAAGGTCGCCGCCGTAGATGTCATTGATGCAGATGACGGGGAATCGCTCTACAACTATCCTGCGCACCGCCTCTGGTCCGAGGTCTTCGTATGCGATGACGTCTGCCTTCTTTATGCATTTTGAAAGGAGTGCGGCACCCCCACCGGTTGCCGCGCAATATATCGCCTTGTATTTCACCATTGCGTCTTTGACTTCCTTACCGCGCGGACCCTTGCCTATCATTCCTTTGAGTCCCTTGCAGATGAGTTGCGGCGAATATGGGTCCATCCGGTAAGACGTAGTCGGTCCGGCTGCACCGATGGGTCTGCCGGGGCGAGCCGGACTCGGTCCTACGAAATATATTACCTGTCCCTTGATGTCAAAGGGGGGAGGTTTGCCCTCCGCCAATGCCTGCACCATCCGGGCATGGGCAGCGTCCCTCCCTGTATACATTACGCCGCTGATGAAAAAGCGGTCTCCCGTGTGAATGGTTGCGAGAATGTCTTCAGTGAGGGGAGTTTTGACTTCGATTTCGGTTGTCATTTTAATTAACTCCTTTACAGGATGATTTCTTTATGCCGATGTGCGTGGCAATCAATATTAACAGCCAGCGGGAGACTGGCAATGTGGCAGGGGGTTTTGAGGATTTTAACCGCAAGCGCAAAGTTCCGCCCGCCAAGCCCTTGAGGTCCGTGTCCGGTTTTATTGATTTCTGTCAGGAGTTCATCCTCGAGTTGTGCCAGAAATGGGTCTGGATTTTTTTGCACCAGCGGACGCATAAGTGCCTTTTTGGCAAGTAGTGCGGCATACTCAAATGTCCCTCCGATACCGACACCGACAACAATGGGTGGGCAGGGATTACCGCCCGCCTCCAGGCATCGCTGAATGACAAATTTCTTCACGCCTTCAACACCATCGGCGGGTTTCAGCATCGTAACGCGGCTCATATTTTCGCTCCCGCCGCCTTTCGCGGCGAAAATCAATTTTAACTTATCCCCCTCCGTAAGTGAGATATGAATAATAGCGGGCGTATTATCGCCTGTATTTTTGCGGGTGAAGGGGTCGCAGGCGCTCTTGCGGAGATAACCCTCATCATAGCCCTGTCGCACGCCTTCATTTATGGCATCGCTCAAAAGTCCTCCCTCGATGTAGACCTCCTGTCCCAGCTCCACAAATATAACCGCAAGACCGGTGTCCTGACAGTATGGTATAAGTTCCGTTTTTGCTATCCGGGCATTATCGAGCAGTTCCTGAAGAATTGCGCGTCCGATTGGAGAGGGTTCATTCTCTTTGGCTCTGGCGAAAGCCTCGGTCATCTCAGGATTGAGAAAATGCGCAGCCTCGATAGACATTTTCTTTACTGCTTGAGTGATTTCGGAAGCCTTTATTGTCCGCATCGTTTCGCACTCCCTTTTTAAGAAGATAATGGCGTATATTCGTATGAGGGATTATGTGCAAGTCTTTTTTCCCCCGGTTGGGGCAAGTTAGGGTTAAAAACGTTTCTTGACTCTGCTCATCTCGCCACATAGTTTTTAATCGCCTTTTTAAAAATTATCAGGAGGCATAACGATGGCAAAGTTGACCGTTAGAGACATTGCCGTAAAAGGCAAACGTGTATTTGTGCGCGTGGATTTTAATGTCCCTCTCCAAAACGGCATCATCACGGATGATAGCCGTATCCGCGCCGCTCTCCCCACAATTAAATACCTCATTGATAAGAAGGCAAAACTAATTCTGGCTTCCCACCTCGGCCGCCCGAAGGGTCAGGTTAAGGAAGAGTTGAGCATCTTGCCTGCCGCTAAACGCCTCTCTGAATTGCTCGCCAGACCCGTTACAATGGCGCCCGATTGCATCGGCGCGGAGGTGGAAAATCTCGCCTCACAAATGAACGAGGGCGATGTCATACTGCTGGAAAACCTGCGCTTCCACCCTGGGGAAACAAAGAACGACCCCGAATTTGCCAAGGCACTCGCTGCTCTGGCTGACCTTTACGTAAATGATGCATTCGGCACTGCTCATCGTGCACACGCATCCACAGAGGGCATCACGCACTATCTATCCCCTTGCGCCGCAGGGTTCCTTATCGAAAAGGAACTGAAATACCTCGGTGATGCACTGAATAATCCCGAACGTCCCTTCGTTGCCATCCTTGGCGGCGCAAAGGTCGGAGACAAAATCGGCGTCATCAGGGCACTTCTGAAAAAAGTGGATTGCCTGATAATAGGCGGTGGGATGACCTACACCTTCTATGCAGCCTTGGGGCTTGAAATCGGTAATTCCCTATTCGATGAGGCGGTCTTTGAAACCGCTAAAGAAATTCTGAAAGAGTCCGCGAGTGCCGCGGCGAAATGCCTGCTCCCTGTTGACTGCCTTATTGCGGATAAATTCGACGCTGAGGCAAATACACAAATCGTGGATAAAGATAAAATCCCGCCCGATTGGGAAGGCGTTGATATTGGACCCAAATCCATCGCACTCTTTGCCGATGAAATCAAAAAGGCAAAGACTGTTTTCTGGAATGGACCCGTGGGAGTTTTCGAGATAGACGCGTTCGCCGAAGGCACAAAAAAGATTGCCTACGCCCTGGCTGAAGCAGACGCCGTTACGGTGATTGGCGGAGGCGATTCGGCTGCGGCGGCGAAGAAATACGGCCTTACTGGAAAGATGACGCACGTCTCAACCGGTGGCGGTGCATCACTGGAATTCCTCGAAGGCAAAACCCTCCCCGGCATTGCCGCCCTCACAGATGCCCCGTAATCAGGGCATCTCCCCTTATTTGTCACTTCTTGCCTTACTTGAAATCTTTACCCTCTGTGGTGAAGACGGCTTTGCCGTGTTTCACACCCTTCTGTGCAATGAGTTGATGGGCAAGGGCTTTAACGTCCTTGCCCATCCCTCGCAAAATAACCACCTCAAGACAGTTGTCCTGGTCGAGATGAATGTGCATAGATGCCCTTACAAGCTTCGTGTGATGATGCTGAATCTCATTTAACCGTTCAGATAATTGCCTCGTATGATGATTATAGGCCAGCATAACAGTTCCCGCCACCCTGACATTATCCTTTATCCACTGCTTCTCCTTAATAAGACAATCACGAATGAGGTCGCGGATAGCCTCTGACCGATTAGTATAACCCATTTTCTTATTGCGGGCATCAAACTGTTTCAAGAGACGCCTCTCAACGGAGACCCCGAATCGCTCAAGCTCTGACATTTCTCCCTCTCCTTTGTGGATTTTCAATCAAATATAAAGATGCACCTGTCAGTGAGGCAAACAAAAAAATCAAAAATGGGGAAAATAATACTTGACACTCTGCATCTACCACTTTATTCGTAACACGAATTTCACTTTCGTAACACAAAAGAAGAAGGTAAAAAAATGAAAAAGAGAGTTGTTGTAACACTGGTGGTATTGTTTGCGCTGGCATTCGCAAGCTTGAATGCCGCTGATTCCATCTGGGATTTGCAGGCGGTGAATCCAGATGGCACAGGCTCGCACCCCGAGGTAGGGGCAGATTACAGTAACCCCGCCAATAAGGTGTCACTAGAGGGGATAGCCCTGAATAGCCCTGCCGAAATACTGGATACATCAGAGATGTGGCAGGTCTACGTGCAGGGCGAGGCACCTGATAAAGGCGGCATTGCTGCCTGGGCGGGGATATTTTACAACCCGAACTGGCCCCGCTATCCCGAGGACATCCAACCCGGTGACCGCATCCGCATCGAGGGTTTCGTCGAAGACCATAACGGGAAAGTGAATATTAATGAACGCCACTCCGCCGACCCTCTCTTGCAATTTACGGTAACCAAACTCCAGGCGGGAGTTGGTATGCCTGACCCGATTGTTATTAACGACCTTGCTGATTGCAACTATTTCGACCAGACGCGCTCCGGTGGTGGCGAGCTTTATCAGGCGCAATGGGTGCGCATAAATAACGTCCATATTCAGTCGGGAGACTGGGGCGCAGGGAATTCGCTCACCATTGCCGATGACTATGGTTCAACACTCACGATGCTTTTATCCAGTCAGGGGGATTTTGACGGTGAAACGCCCCCTCCCGGCAACTTCAGCGTTCTGGGGATTTTCGACCAGGAAGACCTCTCGCTTCCCTATCACGAGGTCTATCGCATCTGGGTGAAGCATTATTCAGACATTATCCTGCCTACGGCTGCAAAGTTCTGGGAGAGGTATGAGTAGGGAGTCGGGGAGTTGATGAGTTGGAGAGTGGGTGAGTTAGGAGAATGGGAGAAAGGGAAAAGCGGGGATGGGGAGAATGGGAAATGAGGAGATATTCAGATTTGTGTAACGCTCGTGGCTTCAGCCTGATTGAGATTCTGATTGTTGTCGGAATCATAGCGATTCTGGCGGCGATTGCGGTGCCGCATTTTTTAGAGGCACAAACTCGCTCAAAGGTAGCACGGGCAAAGGCTGATTTGCGCTCCCTCACACCGGCACTTGAGGCGTATCGGGTTGATTACCATACATATCCGCCCGCGCGCTCCTTTTGTGCGGGTGCAATGCGCTCCATCGGCGATTACGCTATGTGCCCGATGGAAATCACAACGCCTGTGGGATATATCACCAACCGTCCTTTTGATGTCTTCAATCCCGAACATCAGTATAAATACATATCACCGGGGCGTGGATGGGCAAATGAGAACCTGACAATCCTTGCGATATGGGTGCCCCGGGCATTCCCCCGTGATTCCGACCCGCCTGATGATGTGCCTTATTTCAGGCAGGGCGATTCGCCGGTGAAGTGGGGACTCTGGAGCGTGGGACCGTGGGGAGACATCGGCTTCTGGGATTCGGGGCTGGCACGTCATCCCGTTCCGCTGCGAAACTGGTATGACCCGACAAACGGCACAATAAGTCGTGGGGTCGTAGTTCGCCTCAGCACCGGTCATTCATCACCCTGAAGAAATGAACTATGAAAATCTCGCTTGCCAGAAATATCATTGTGCTTATTTTGTCGGGGGCAATTTTAGCGTCGTGCGCAAAGACAAAGCCACAAAAAGCCAATCGTCCCACAATCGCCGTTACCACTTCATATCTTGAATGTGCGGCACGTGACGTTGCAGGCGATGCTTTTGACTTTGTCAGACTCGTCCCGCCGGGAATGTGTCCGGGGCACTTCGACATTGCGCCAAGTGTAATCAAAGACCTGAAAAACTGCCCCCTCCTTTTACGATTCGACTTTCAAAAGTCAATAGACCCCAAGCTGCGTCCCCTGATGAGCAAACGACTCATAATCTCTGGTATAACTGCTCCTGAAGGGCTTTGTGTCCCCGAGAGTTATCGCTTAATTCTCAGAGATACCCGTAAGGCGCTGTGCGATGTATTTCCGGGGCGAAAAGCCGAATTTGATGTATCTCTGAACAGGGCGCTTCTATCGCTCTCTGCATTGGAAAAGGAATGTCAGGCGCGTATCAAAGAAGCGGCACTGCGGGGAGAAGAGGTGGTCGCATCCGGGCATCAGGCGGTCTTTGCGAAGTGGCTCGGTCTGAATGTAGTAGCCACTTACTCTGGTGCAAGTGCTTCAACTCCCCGCGAGCTGGAGAAAGTCATTGACAAAGGGCGCTCCTCCAGGGTGCGATTCATCATTGCAAACTTACAGGAGGGCAATCAGCAGTCGGATGCTCTCGCCGCACACCTGGGGGCGAAGGTTGTCGTCTTCAGCAATTTCCCGAATATGACTCCCCAGCAGGACACATTTGCCGCACTCATCCGCACTAATATCAATAACCTCTTAAATGCAAATACAGAGAGCCACGAATAAACTTGATTATGGCATCGCCGCTTTATATTGCGCCTCTATGCGTGCTGGGTTATTTTTCGGGCACGGGGGCGAATTGATAACGCCTGACTGAAAGTCGAAGAAGCGCCAGTGGTGGTTTCGCCGTGGCGAATTGCAAAGCAATCGGTAATGACCGATGACTAATACGGATGTACTCAATTTCAGCAATGTCTCGTTTCAAGCAGGGGGTAAAACTCTATTAGATAATATAAATCTTTCTGTGTCGCAGGGCGAATTCCTGGGTGTGCTCGGTCCAAACGGCGCAGGCAAAACGACTCTTCTATCTCTAATAAATGCTATGCAAAAGCCCACAGACGGACGGGCTTCTATCTTCGGCACAGACCTTATGTCTCTGCGGCAGTTGGAAATTCTGGAGTTGCGCAGGAGGATTGCCGTAGTTTTGCAGAGTGCCGAATTCAATCCGGTAGTTCCCCTGACCGCCCTCGAGGTTGTGGAAATTGCACGGTCAGGACAGCGTGGGTTATTAAAACCACTTTCAGCGTCCGACCACGAGATTGCACACTCTGCGCTTGAGCAACTCGGCATCGCCTCGCTCGCAAAACGCACATACCGCAGTCTCTCGGGAGGCGAGAGACAAAAAGTCCAGCTCGCACGCGCCCTTGCGCAAAAGCCTGACCTCCTCCTCCTTGACGAACCTACGACCGGTCTTGATATGGATTGGCAGGAACGCCTCATTGCACTTATAGAAAAACTATTTTTGGAGATGCGAATCACGATTGTAATGACGACGCACATCACGGGGCATTTGCCTGCCTGCTGCGGACGGGTTATTCTTTTGCGCGCCGGGCGCATCCTCTTTGACGCTGAAACAGCCGATGCACTGACGTCGGAGAGGCTCGGTGAATTGTATAGCTGTAATGTTGAGGTGGTTTTTCGTTCGGGGAGGCTACACTGTTTTGGTGCGGGGAGTGGCGAATGAGTAACTGGCTGGGCATATTCGGGGTGATTGTGGCGGCGGCGATTGTCGGAGGTGGCAGCATCGGGTGTCTGGGGACATACATAGTTGGGATGCGGATTCCCTTCATCGGGATAGTGATGGCGCATTCGGCATTGGCGGGCGGTATTATGGCATATCTTTTAGGGCTACCGCAATTCCCGACAGCACTGGCGCTGGCGCTGATTTCATCGGTTTTTTTAAGTCTGGTTGCCTCGCTTCACCTGCGACTCGAATCCAATACGCAGATGAGCATCATTTTTTCGCTAATGATAGGGCTTGCATTTTTAGGGATGGGAGTTGTCCACGGCGATATGACGCCGCTACTTGGGCTTATGTGGGGAAGTCTTTTATTTGTCCGCGCCGGCGATTTGATAATAATGAGTATATTAACGGTTGCGCTGGCAATCTTCGCTATTGTCTTCGGCAAGGAATTGAAGGCGATTTTATTCAGCAGGACTATTGCTGCGGCGTCTGGCATACCGCATAAGCTCATATATGGTTTATTCTTGATTCTGGCGGCAGGCGTCATAACGGCGAACTTGAACATCGTGGGGGGGCTTATGATATACAGTCTGCTCACCTGCCCTGCCGCCGCCGCGTATGAGATGTGCAAAAGCCTCCACTCGACGCTCATCACCTCGGGGCTTTTAGGCATCATAAGTGCCGCTGGCGGTTTCTGGATTTCGTATCAGGCGAATCTGCCCACCGGAGCCTGCATCACACTCACCGCCGTTTTCCTCTTCATCATTGCCCTTTTCTGGCGAAGGCGAAAAGCGGCAGAATAAATATCCTCAAATAAGGGGCTATGCAATCAGGTGAAGAAATAACAGACGGCGCTTTGGGTCAGACCCTTCCCCATTTAACAGAAGACAAAAGTCTAAACCGGATATATGGGAGAAGAAAAAGGGGAAAAGATGAAATACAATAGGTCAATTCGGATAGGGTTTGACCCCATTACGCGGTAGAACAGCGGCGCGGTTTATCGCGTCCGCTGGATTGACTTGTTAGGTGTTCAAATCATGAATTCAGAAGGCGTGAGACAACTCGTGCCCCTAAAGTTCCATCTTCCTATAAATGTCTTTCCGATGTCCGATCCGTAGGAGATATAAGTTGTCAGCATCAAAAGAGAATATCATTCGGTAGTCCCTCTTCACTACGACTCGATAAACACCCTTCAATCCTATCATACTATGAACATTAAGGTCTGCACTAAAGATATTGTCGGCCAATTTCTGAGATATTTGGAATGCTTCTTTCTGAACCGATTTAGGAATTTTCTTGATATCCCTGGCAAATCGCTTGGTCCTCTGAATTCTGTGTTTATTGTGCGAAATCTTCAAAACTCCTCACTTCCTCCAGTCGTCCTGCCTTGACATCATCCTGAGCTTCCTCCAATCCATTCAAGAAATCAGCTCGGTACAACTCATTGGGTGAAGTAAACCTATCCAAAAACGCTTGCAGTGTCTGATAAGCCTGCAAAAGCCCGGAAAGGTCTTCCTCCGTAATATGAATGGTTACATTTTGCATGGTTTGGTCACCTCCCTTGTAGTTTTCGATTATCATGAAACACCTAACGATTAGCATCAGCAGCGCGCTTTAGCACGTCTGCTGAATGCAATTGTTAGGTTAAAACATCTATATGATTAAAACTATGAAGAAAGAAGATGAATCTTGAATTCTCCTCCTTTTTCTATAATTTCTTCTATATATACATCATCTCTTTCCATTTCAAGAAGAACACCTGGTCTATCGGGGAGATAGCACCAGTAATCTATAACCTCTAGCCCTGTAACAAATAATATATGCTGAAGTTGCCCATAATAATAAGTTGGAATTTCTCCATTTTTCGCATATCTATAAGCAGATTCTCCACATTTAATTTCAACAACTTTCGTTCTATCTTTTGATATCCCATCAAGGCTCGCACGAGCCCAAGGATAGTCTTTGTGTTGCAAACAAATGGGATAAACCGCAAAACCCACCTCCCTAGAATATTTTCTTCTTGCTTCTGGTTCTAGCAAGGTTCCACGACGCATATCTGCATTTTGAAAATCATTACCTTTGCCATTTTTTTCATCCAACAACCTTTTTATGGACTTCCAAGGATTTTCACCCATAAGAACAGGGATGTCTGAAGCACCAAAACCTCCAAGCCTCCATTTTTTCCACTTTGGAGTGCCTTGCTTTAATTTGACTTCTTTGTAAGGGTAACTCATATCTCTCCAAACCTAACAATGATTATACAGTCTGTATAAATCGGAAAAGACAAACTGTTCGCTTCTGTATAAGAAGTCCTGACGTTTTCTCAAGACTATGAGGGTCAGACTCCATCACTTCCGCAATTTTATTTTTTGTTTTGTATCTTTTTTCAGAACGTTTTTAGGGTGTGGCGCAGTGCCATTTCTTCTTTTATCCAATGAGAATCATAACTAATTCCGCTTTCCCACTTCAAGCCTAAATATTGGGTTATTTTCCGGCAGGTCCAGGGCAAATCTATACGTTTCGGTCACGCCCTAAATATATTTCACATCAAAAATCCCTCTCCGGTGTCAAGAAATAAACTGAGAAACAATGGAGTTTGACCTTCAATGTCCAAGGGGAAGGAACTCTCGTGACGCAACTAAATGATTTTTCGTTGACAATTGTGGCGGCCATAATGCTGGTTGTATTTTGCAGTTTGGAGAGATTTAGCCAATTATGCCTTAATTATAAACTGGTGATTATGCTAAATGAGTCAATGCGACAATGTGGGAATGGCTATGCATTCAGGCGAGAAAATAAAAGATACATTGGAAATGGCGCGCTTCTTTGACCGGTGTGCAGAAGAGGGGCTTTTTTTAGAATTCGATGAGTGGGAACTGGAGCGCGCTAAAAATCTCGTAAATATGTTTGACATAAAAAGGGGATGGAGAATTATCGAGCCGGGCTGCGGGTGTGGGCGTATGACAAGACTCCTCGCCGATGCGGTCGGTCCGGGTGGTCGTATAGATGCCTGCGAGCTCTCGGCGAAAATGATAGAGCATTGTCTGAAGGCGGGCTTTCCCGAATGGGTGCACTTTTACCATTCATCAGTTCTGGATTTGAGGCTTCCCGAAGGAAGCGCCGATGCCGTTATCTGCTTCAATGTCTGGCCGCATTTCCGCAAGCCGGAGTTATTTCTCGCCTGTTTCCGCAAACTTCTCAAGCCCGATGGGACACTCTTCATCGCCCATTCCTGCGGACGTGAGCAAATCAATGCCATTCATAAGAACAGTTCCAGAGGCGTCGTTACTGACCATTTACTACCTCCCGTCATTGAGCTGGGCAGTTTCCTCAAAGATTGCGGGTGGGAGCCGTTCACAATGATTGACGAGTCGAATTTATATTTCCTGAAAGCCTTTAAGGAGCGTAATCGCTGATTTGTCTCCAATGAATGAAACTGAACTCGAAAGATCTTTGCCACCTCGGAATTCTTTTACCGCGCATTCAACGGACGATATGGCTAAGATGAAGACGAAGATGAAGATTGGGGGGGGATAAGCGGCATAATCACTAATTGGGGTATGAGTCGCTCATTCACCATCAGCCAATCGAGGTAGGATGTATAGCCGTCTTCAAGAACCTTCTTCGGCGTTCTTGATGGCGAGGTGGACCTTTGAGCTGAGGTCCTGACACTCGAACGGCTTTACGATGTAATAGGTAGTGCCCCTGTCCAGAGCCTCCCTGATTTTCCCCTTTTCGGAGATGCCTGTCAGGACAATAATAGGAATTTTCTCAGTTGTTTCGCTTTCGCGGAGTTTTTCCAGGACCTCCATACCATCCATCTCCGGCATCCGCAAATCAAGGATGATGAGGTCGGGGTGGTAGTCTTCAGCCATAGCCAGACCATCAAAGCCGTTGGAGGCGGTGAGGATTTCATAACCCTCGCCCGTAAGGGTGGTTTTGATAATGAGCAGCACATCATTTTCGTCATCAATCGCAAGAATTCTCTTTGACATTCCTCGATTCTCCCCGTTTATACATCTTACCGTATCGTGAATAATACTAAAAACTAAAAGAGAAAATAAGCTGCCATATCTTTATCTGTCAAGGATACTTTATTAAATATGAGAAAAATTGCCCCAGTAAAGTCAATCTTTGGGTTAAATTCAATTTGACAACCCTCCGCTCAATTCGGTTATATTATTCCATTCAGTGTGAAGAGTGGGGGTATGTGTTATTTTCCTTTTATTTGCCGGAGTTGTGATTTTGGGGAGACGTAGATTATGGTAGGTAACAGAGAGACAGAAAATCTGGGGGAGATGTTGCTTCGAGAGGGACTCATCAATAATGACCAGCTCGAAGAGGCATTAAAGAGGCAGAAGGCGACAGATAAATCCCTTGGATACATCCTTGCGGAGATGGGCGTTATTACCGAGAGCGTGAAAATGAGCTTCCTGAGGAAGAAGTTCGGATACAAGTTTTTCTCTCTCAGAGCCGGACAGATAGATCCCTTAACGCTTTCATACATCCCCAAGGCATACGCACAAAAATACCACCTCGTTCCGGTTCGGGTGGAGAGTGGGGCACTGGTTGTGGCGATGGATGACCCTTCGGACCTGACATTGCTGGATAGTTTGAAGACCCTTGTGGGAATGTCAATACGACCCGTTATCGCCAGTAGCGCTGATATAGACGATGTGCTCGGCCAGTATCCCGAGGAGAGAGGATATGCCGAAGTTCCGGCTCCACCCTCGCTGCTTTATCGCGCAATACGTTATGCGGCATTCCCCATTCTGGGATTCCTACCTCTGGTCGTATTTATTGCCCTTCTGGGTTTTAGCGAGGAGTTTCGGCGCAAGGTCAATAGCGTTGCCGGGTCAGAATTCAGCTTTGATGTATTTCTCTATACACTCCTGGGATGGGGTCTATGGATTATAATTGTGTGGGAAATCAATGGATTGATTTTTCAGGAGAAGCGCAAACCCGGAGTATATCCCCCCACTGAACAAGAAGAATCTGAAGAGTAATCAATTCCCCCCGGTGAACCCGCATTGCCACCTTACGATTTTATTTTACCCTGTCCGGGCATAAGAAGAGGATGAATATGCTAAAGTGCGTGGGATTAGTAGGAAACCTCGCAAAAGAGAACCTGTTAGGGCTTTGTAGACAGGTTATGGGGTGGTGTGCAAAACGCGGCATTGCAATTCACGCAGCGGAGGAATTATATCCGCACATCTTCCCCGGAGGTGAGGATGCGGGCATCGTCTGCGGCAGGCTCAAAGAGTGTGATTTGATCTGTGTAATGGGTGGCGATGGCTTTTTGCTACACGCCGCCCGACTCATCTATCCCAATCAAATCCCCATCCTTACTGTCAACCTCGGAAGCCTGGGGTTCAATGCACAAACCAGCCCTCAAGAGATTCTCAATACCCTCGATTACGTGCACGAAAACCGAATCCCCACAATGAAACGTTTTCTCCTTAAAGTTACGCCTCCGAAGCGGGACGCCCCTCTAAAACCTGCACTTGCTTTGAACGATGCCCTTTTAATTAAAGAGACACGTTCGCGCCTCATCCACGTTGACGTAGTGGTGGACGGTATTTCAATAGGTGAGTTCCCCTGTGATGGCATACTCGTCTCAACACCAACCGGTTCCACTGCCTACAATCTATCCGCCGGGGGACCGCTGGTTCACCCGGCTCTCAATGTTATGACGATAGTGCCTATATGTCCGCATACACTTTCCGCCAGACCGATTGTCCTTCCAGCGAGCGCCTGCATCACTCTGTGCCTCATACCAAAAAAGAATCGTGAAGAAGCGCTGTTCTGCACTGATGGACAGATATGGTGGGAACTGAAAGCAAGAGATGAGGTTAGCATCACTCGGGCGCCCGCACCTCTCATTATGGTGGAGATTCACCCCGAGAGATATTTCAATAAGCTGCGCACCAAATTCCACTGGGGGAGCCCACGGAATGCCTGAAATAAAATCCCTCTTATTATGGATTGCATTTTTGCTCGTTATTTCTATTGCAGTGGAAGTGCCCCTCGCCAATAGTGACAATACTTTTCAAATAGCCGATAAAAAAGATACCACCCATATCGAACCTACCCCTTCTCCACTCCCCCCGACGCCCAGAATTGCCCCCGACCATTTCCTTCCCCCAAAGTCGCCGGAAGGGAAATCCAGATCCCTCGGACTCATCAGTTTTTTCAATAACATCTTATCGCCGGGGCGACGTAATATAGTTGGGGTCCTTCGTTTACGCAAAGCCCGCCAGCATTATGTTCGCGCCCAGATGTTTTTGCAGAGAAACACATACGGCAAGGCGCTCCGTGAGTTTGAAGCAGCATCCCGCCTGGACAAAAAGGCTAAAAAACCACGCCTCCAGATAGCCCGATGTCTCCTTTACCTTAATCAGTATAAAAAAGTTATCAAGGTCTGCCGTAATATACTGAAAGAAGAATCTCAATATACCCCGGCGCTCCTGCTCATCGCAAAGACGCAGGAGCTCACCGACCACTATCAGGATGCGGAAAAGACCTACCGCCGTATACTCTCATACCAGCCCGATAATATTCAGGCTCTCCAGGCGCTCGGCACCATATATTATCAGCACTCCGGCAACATTCAGAAGACCATCGAGGTCTATAGCCATATACTGAAATTGAACCGCAAGGACATTATGGCGCTCGTGATATTAGGCTCTGCTTATGCACTTCAGGGCAACGTTGACAAAAGCCTCGAATATTACTCCACCGCTATCCATTACCGCCCCGCTCTGATCGCCTCATATCTCAATCTGGCGAGACTACTCGAAGAGAGCAGAAATTTTGAAGGCGCAAGAAAGGTATATCATCAGGCACTGCTCACCGCCCCGGAAAATAACGAAATCCTCGCGGGGTTCCAGAAATTCATCCGTATACAGGCTGTCCGCAAACTCCAGAAAAGGAAATTGAACGAACTCCGCAAGGCGGGGAAGGAGCTCACATCACTCTCGCTGAAAGATCTCTTTACCCATAAAGACGTGCACTCCGCACTCAAATCGGAACTTCTGGAGGAATACCGCCAGCTCGCCGAAGACCAATCCACTTCTTCTCCCGCACTCATCAAACTCTATGCAAATACCCTCTTGCGCTATGACAAACTCGACGCCGCACGCAAACAGTTTCACAGAATCCTCCGCATAAATCCCGATAACTATAGGGCTTGTGTAGCGCTGGGGAATATCGCCCTTTTGCGTGGCAAGCACAAAGAAGCCCTCAAGGAATTCGACCGAGCTATCGCCATAAATCCGGATAATACCGAGGTCTATTCACAGATAGGGGCAGTCTACCTTGACCGCAAGGAGTATAAAAAAGCACTCGACCTATATAAAAAAGCTATCCAGATTAAGCCCGACGAGGAGAAACTTTACCTCATACTTTATGGCATATATGAAAAATTAAATATGGAAGACAAGATAGAGGAAACCCTCAAGCACGTCCTGAAGAACCATCCCAAACGCCCCACCGTCTATGCCCTACTGGGTGATTTCTACCGCCAGCGCGAACACTACTCGGATGCCCTCGAGGCATTTCGGAAAGCCTATCAACTCCGGAAATCATCCACCTCCTATGCCACAATGGTCGTTACCCTGTTGTTGGGACTCGGTAAGAACAATGAAGCAATAACATTCGCCGAAAGCGCCGCGAAAGGTATAAAACCCCGGAAAGAATACTTTCTCCTGACTGGTATTACATTCTCGGATTTTGCACTATTTGACGAAAGCATAAATTTCCTTGAACATGCCCGCGACCAGGACCCTACCGACATCAAGACCTATGGCTTCCTCGCAAGTGTTTACGATAAAAAAAAGGAATATGAAAAAGCCATTGGTATCCTTGAGGCATTTCGCCAGAAGTTCCCTGACAAAGCCAATACTACCCACTATTTCCAGATTCTCGCCTCAATATATGCCGAGCAGAGAAATACAAAAAAGGCGCTGGAGACATATCGCAGAGCCGCTTCTCTAACTCCCAAAGATGATAGTATATATCTCGCCTGGGCAAGCCTCCTTAACAGGGAAAAATGCACCAGTGAGGCGCTCAGCATCCTCGATGACGCCTTCAAGCACATAGATAGGAATTCCGAAAAAGGTATGTTTCTTGAGGCACAAATCCTCGCCGGACAAAAAAAATACAAACGTGCCGAACGCCTGTTTAAGTTACTGCTTGAGAAAAATCCTGATGAGATTAATTATGTCTACAACCTTGGTTTAATGTGTTACGATGCCGGGCGCCTTGATGAGGCGGAAATCCTTCTTCGCAAGGTTATAGAAAAAGACCCCGATAACGCCGATGCCCGTAACAATCTCGGCTATATGTTCGCCGAGCATAGTGTGAAACTCAACGAGGCGGAGAAACTCGTGAAGAAAGCCCTCTTACTTCGTCCCGGCGCCGCCTATATGATTGATAGCCTCGGCTGGGTCTACTATCAAAAAGGAGAATATGAAAAGGCTCTGAAATGCCTCACTCGCGCTGAAGACCTCTCCCTCGAAGACCCCGTGCTCTTCGACCATCTGGGAGATGTCTATCTCAAACTCGGCGATTTGCGAAAGGCTCGCGAATACTGGCAACGCGCCCATAAACTCGACCCCGACCTTAAGGGGTTAAAGGAGAAACTGAACAAGTGAGGGAACTTGTTTTCGCCACTCATAACAGGCACAAGGTTCTTGAGTTGCGCGCCCTCTTTCACACATTGTCAATACCACTGAAATCTCTGGATGATTTCCCTCCGTTCACACCGCCAGACGAAGACGGTAAGACTTACGCCGAAAACGCGATAAGGAAGGCAACCTACGCGGCACAACGTCTCAAGCTCTTTTGTCTGGCTGACGATTCCGGGCTTGAAGTGGATGCCCTCAATGGCAGACCCGGGATTCTCTCCGCTCGCTACGCACCAACAAATCCCGAAAGGATTGCCCGCCTGCTGCGGGAGCTCGAAGGCGTCCCTCTCGAAAAACGCACCGCAAGATTTGTATGCTCTGTGGCACTTGCCACACCTTCGGGAAACGTGATTGTGAAGACAGGTTTTTGCAAAGGGTGCATTATTTCGGACATAAGGGGGAAAAATGGTTTCGGTTACGACCCGGTTTTCCTTCTGCCCGCCCAGGGAAAAACGATGGCGGAGCTAACCCTTGATGAAAAAAACCGTGTGAGCCACCGTTCATGTGCCGCACGTATGCTCATCCCGTGTGCGCGACAAAAAAGTGAGAAAAGTTAATTTCTTTTTCCGTAGTGCCCGTAGTGCCGTTGTGGTATATCTTTTTCTTATTTTAACCACTACGGCACTACGGACACAACGAAAGAATAAACCTCCTCCCCCTCATAGAGAAAAAGATTGACACCTATGCGGCATCTTCTGATAGTTAATATCCGGTTTTCAATAAGAACCCCATAAAAAGAATCAGTCGGGGTGTAGCGCAGTTTGGTAGCGCATCTGCTTTGGGAGCAGAGGGTCGCTGGTTCAAATCCAGTCACCCCGACCAGTTGATGACCTCCAAGTCCCCCGCATAAAAGATTGTGAGTGGGGGACTTACCTTATAATGTCCTCCCACATACTTCTATCACTTTCGTCTGACCGTGCGACATCGTGCAATGTTTTATTAAAAATTCGACCTGCATGACCACTTTTTCCCTTAGGAGTTCGACCAATCCCCTTCGATCACGGGAGACTTCTCCATGATAATGCTTTTCAGCCATTGTTTGAGGTGCATGACCTAAATATCGGTTTACAAAATATCCAGCCCAACCTCCATTTGTAGTTTCTGTTGGGATTGTGTTACGGAGATCTTTAGGTGGAATTGGACGGCGCACCTCGTCCCAATTGTCCAAAGCACCCTGGGATAGCTCTAAGGCGTTGATGAAATTGGCGCTGTCGGTTCTGAAAAGGCTTCGTCCCCGAAAAGGTGAGATTCTTTACATAATTGTAGATATGAGCCACATACCCAAGAGGGTGAAGCGGATGGCGGGCTTGGGCTATTTTAAGGATCCGGCAACGAGACACTACATCTATGGACATCAGTTTCTGGCATTGGGATTCTGGTTTCGGGGGCTGTTTTTGCCAGCGATGATGTGGATGTAAGCATCCCGGTCATTCGATGTATTGGCCAAAGGGCAATGTGCCCCCGGATACGAGTTCCGAACTATAAACCAGGTGGCAGCGGATATGATAAAGGGACTGGAAGTCCCTGCTGGTGTGAAAGTAAAAGTACTTTTCGATGCGTTCTTTCTGGACCAAACGGTTCTCCGGGCTATTCGCGAACGGAATTGGTCCTGTGACTGGGATGCTTGCATCCACGGTATCGGTAGCTGGTGCTAATCGCAAAGTTTACGTTTATCATGGGCGTAAGTCTCATATTGGTATCTATCGACGAACCTGTTGGCGTAAGGGATTTAAGAGAGTGAGCATCAATGCCTTTGGGCGAGAGAAGTTCTACTGGGCGACGAGGGTTCGTGGAGTGCGGCTCTCGAAGGTGGGAGCGGTTCAGTTGGTTTTTTGCAAAGCACACCGGCATCAAACCCCACTGGCGATTGTGAGTCCTCAAGGCACACAGCGTCAGTTAATTGAAGACTATGCGCAAAGATGGGCAATTGAGCTCTTTTTCAAGGAAAGCAAGCAGTTGTTGGGAATAGGGCACTACCAGACCCGAGCGCCTCAAGGCGTGGAGCGACACCTCCAAGTGGTCTCCTGTGCCCACCTCCTGCTGACCCACGTTCGTCTTTTTCAGATGCGACGTGCAAAAGCCAAGACAAAGAAATCTGATTTTGCTCGCATTTCCTTGTTCTCGGCTCAGGCTCACCTGCGGTTCACAGTGCTTTGCGACATTCAAAAGATTGCCGTGAAAAAGGCTCATTCTCCGCGAGCACTGGAGCGCTTTATTAATCTGCTCCAGGTCGCATGAATAAAGGAGTACCATATCTAATGAGTTAGAAAACGGGCAACTTGAGTTAGTAAGTATGTTCAATCAATTTCTCAATCTCATTGAGATGGGGGAGCGAGTTCTGCGCACCGCGTTTTTGTATAGAGAGAGTAGCGGCCGCTGTGGCAAACTTAATTGCTTCAATATGATTTTTTCCTTTACCGAGTGCAGCAGTAAGACAGCCGATGAAGCAGTCTCCTGCTCCTACGGTATCAATTGCTCTCACTTTTAGTGATGAAATTTTCCTGAAATGGTGTGCATTAATATAGACTGCGCCTTCGGCGCCCAGCGTTACAAGAATACATTGGCTTTCTTTTCTCAAGAGTGTGCGAGCGGAATCGACAGCACTTTCCAGGCTTTCTATCGGCTTTCCTGCCAGAACACCCAACTCTCTCTTATTCGGTATGAGAATATCGGTGGCAGCTAAAAGGGCCTCGGGCATTGGCGCTGCAGGTGTAGGATTCAAAATCACCGAAGCGCCTGCACTTTTTGCCTTTTCAGCGGCGCATTGCACGGTCGCAAGGGGTATTTCAAGCTGCATAACAACATACGAGAATGGAGTAAAATCGATATTTGCCACATCCTCAGGGGTGAGCATATGATTTGCACTTGGTGCAATGGAAATGGCATTCTCGCCACTGCTGTCGACCATTATGAGTGCAACCCCGGAGGAGACACCTTTCACTATTTTCAGGTGAGATACATCTATTCCTTCGGCCCTGAGATTTTCTATCGTCTGAGCCCCGAACGTATCATCCCCAACGGCACCGGCGAACGTTACATCACCACCGGCACGCGCCGCTGCCACCGCCTGATTGGCGCCTTTCCCTCCGGAAAATATCTCAAATCGCTCACCAATCACCGTTTCCCCGGGCGCAGGGAGGCGATTAGAGGTGATAACCATATCGGTATTTGAACTCCCGATTACGAGTATTTTTGCTCCCATTTCCACTCCCGGTTCTTCACGTATAATCACAATCAGCGAGATATTTAAAATCCCCAATCAGAGCAGATTGAACTACAGGATTTAAGGCGTTACACTATAAGTTCCGTATGTGTTTAATGCCTTCAACATAGCGATAACATTCCGCTCTTTACAATACGATGCCACGCTGTTCGAGGAACTGAGCAGGTACCCACCTCTGGGCATCAGGCGTTGAAGTTTTTCCTTGACCTGCCGGGCCACCTCTTCTGCGGTGCCTGCTGCCAATGTATTTATATCAACGTTCCCCACCAGGCAAATCTTCCCGCCATACCTCTTCTTAAGTTCATAAATGTCCATTGCATAGGGCTCTATGGGGTGGATTGCACTCATTCCCAACGAAAGCACATCATCTATGAGTGGGAGAAAGTTGCCATCAGAATGGTAAATCCAGGGACGCGTTATGACGTTTGCCATTTTTGTTAGCTCAGGGAGGAATAAATCCCGGTAAATTGAGGGAGAGAAGATGGGACCGTGCCCGAAGGCAATATCGTCAAATGCCCAGATAAAGTCGTACTCCATTTTGCAGAGATCTTCGGCAACACTCCGCGCCCAGTGATTATACTTCCCAAAGACCGCCATGACAAAATCGGGATTATGGTACGTCGCAGTGCAAAAATTTTCAAACCCCATTGAAGATACAGTGTGCTCAATCCCCATAGGAATCATTGCGCAGGCGGCAAACTGCCCCTTGTTGGCGGCGAAAGAACGAGCCGTCTCAAGGAATGCATCATCCAGCTCGGGGAGCGTAATCGCATTGATGTTATTTTCATCCGCGATCAGTCCTTTTCCAATATATGAGTGCCCAGAGAAGAACGTTGCCATTTCTGCAAATCTTGGTGGATCGCATCCCCAATAGGTGATATTATTACGCCCGGTGAGAATTGATATATTCTTCTCCAATTCGATGCTTTTGAAGTCAATTCTCAGCCTGACATCTCCTATTTTCTCATCCCCGCGCGCATCGGGCAACGGCCCACAGGCATATTCGAAGAATTCTTTGATTTCTTTTAGATTGCCGGGTGAATCAAGCTGTGAAGCAATTATTTCGCATTCCTGTGCGGTGATAACTTTCGCTATCCGGTATGCCACCTGGAAATCTATCTGGTGCTCACAATAGGGGACGCGATCGACGTCTTTACGCT
>CAZGKP010000021.1:0-4633 GCA_964526215.1 uncultured Candidatus Sumerlaeota bacterium | reverse complement strand
CTTCAGGGTATTTATAATACGCAGGGCGGGCTTCATACCAGATTACAGATTACAGTTTTGTGATATAACCAATGAAACGGCAAATTCGTCATTGTCTCTTAACAACGGCGGCATAATCCTTCATTATGAGTGATTCAAATAATTTAAAAAATCCCTCATAGTTGACGCTGGTGCATATCTTTTTTGCGCTTTTGTGGTTCGGGACTCCAACGGTTACACCTCGTCTTTCACCGGGTTCGAGCACAACTTCAATATCGACCCGTTCGAACTCGTATAGCTCGGGGGTTATGAGGCAACCGATAGTCAGGGGGTCGTGCAGAATCGGGTAGGTTGTATGGTTGAACTCTTGCCAGTATTTTATTAAATCCGCCAGTAACTTTTGCGGAGATTTATTAGCGCTGAATAGTCGATTAAGCATGCTATCATTCATAATACACTTTTCAGTAATATCGGACGGCATTATTCTTGTAGGAATATCTGATTTAAAAATGACTTCGGCAGCCTCGGGATCGGAAAAGATGTTGTATTCGGGGATTCCCTTTGCTATAGAGCCGCCCATCATAATAATTTCATTTATAGAGCCGCTCACCTCAGGATACTCTATGAGCGTCTGCGCAATATTGGTAAGCGGACCGAGACACATTATCTTCATCGACCGCGGATACGATGCACATATATTCCGGATAAAGTCTGTCACTTTTGTCGATTCAATGAAAGGGAATTCGTCACTTTCTTCGAGCACCTTTGCCTGCGCCTGCACAACGCCTGTTCGCGGTGGCTGATTGAGTGGGTGTGCGATTCCCGTCACCACCGGGATATTTTTATCAAACATTTGCACTATTTTTCCGGCAAGTCGTGAACGTATTTCAACCTCGCCATGGACGGTTGTAATTCCACAAATTTCCATCTTGTCCGAATTCAGTACCGTAGCGAGTGCAAGGGCGTCGTCAATGTCGTCTCCAATATCCGTGTCAAAAATGTATTTTACCATACAGAATACCTTTTTAATATATTTTCACCAAAGGGCGAATTTTTTGTATGTTTATATTGGCTCCCTGATTTCATCCGGGACACGTATTTCAATTGTTTTTGTTCCCAGCCATGAGTGTGTTGCCACCAGGCTAATTGTCCCAGTGGCAATTTTTGACTTCACCCAGATTGCACCACACCCACCTATTAGGGGAAATGGGTTGTATCCCACAATTTCTCCAGGTCCTTCAATTTCAAACTGAATGGTACCCGTTGCAAAATTCTTATGATTGCCATACTTGTCGACAACCATAAACCAGACACGGGTGGCATCACTCCCATCGCCGAGCAATTCGTCATCGTCAGCCCTGATGATAAAATCCGCATCCACTCCTCGCTCTGAGAGGGTCCTTGAAATCACCTGTTTGCCGTTGATGAGCCCTTCAATTCTCAAAGGTTTCCACTTTCCTCCCCAGACCGAGTCAAATTTTTCATTCAGGAAGAATGGGGGATGAGCGAGTCCGGGATAATTCTCTCTATCCGGCAATAGTTCTGTAACAAATTCGTCTCCGAGGTAGATCTTTAACAAATCGCAATTGGAGTTAATAATTGCCCTGCCGACACCGCCTCCCCCCGGCTTATCGCCGATAGACCAGGCAAGTGCGGGTTCAAGCACTACTTCTTCTTCCGGCGAGCACTGTGCCTTATATACACCTGCGGCGAATTTAGGTATTCGGAATATATCCGCCACCCCGTGGTAACATATGCGGTCACCGGACCCGAAGTCGCCGTGGGTATTGTAATCAAATGCGCACCAGCCGATTGCACCGGCAATACCTTTTTTCGCCGCCGTCTGGCTGAGCACGTGGGCATGGATGCGGGTGTGCTCTGTTATGCGCTCGACATTGTCGAAATGTTTTGTCGGATACATATGACCGCAAAATTCGGTTATGAGATACAGCGGGTGATTAGGTTCCCTCAACCTGTCAACATTGAAATCATTGAAGGCGAATACATCTTCGAGGAGCTTGGAATCCTGCAAATAGCGGACACCACTGGTTTGCCTCGTATCATCAAGTTTATGGGCAATTTCATTGGTTCGGGTATAAAATTTATCATTGTCAGCGGATTCATTGACACGCACTCCCCAGAGAATGATTGAGGGGTGATTGAAGTCCCTTTGAATCATCGTCTTAAGATTTTCACAACTCAACTCCTGCCACGATTCATCACCAATATGTTGCCAGCCGGGGATTTCCTCAAACACCAGCAATCCGATTTCATCACACCGGTTGAGAAAGTGAGGCGAATGTGGATAGTGGGCTCTCGTCATATTCACCTTGAGCTCATACTTCAGTATATCGGCATCCCGCCGCTGCACTCGTTTGGGCATTGCATAGCCTACCCAGGGGAAACTCTGATGGCGATTGAGACCCCTTATCGGAACGATTTGTCCATTTAGCCTGAATCCTTCCGGCGTAAAACCGCATTCTCTGAAACCGAAACGCGCCGTATAGCAGTCGAGTTCACATCCCTTCTCAAAAACTCTGATTTTTGCGGTGTAAAGTACAGGATGCTCAATGTCCCACAGTTCCAGTCTTTTCGGATTCTCAATGGTAATTGTATCTTCGGGTGAAGATACTGCGGCAATGAAACTCTCCTTTTCAGCAGAGTAGAGAACCTTGCCATCCTTTTCTATTTCCGCAGAGAGAACCGCATTACATTCTCTTTCAGGGGTATTATGAAAAAAGCAGCATATCTCTAACCTCCTATCAAGACCTGCGACATTCCGGGGCTTAATAAAGACATTTTCAATGAAGATGTCATTCACAATCCGTAAGCGGACATCACGGTATATGCCTCCAAAAGCCAGGAAATCCATCTGCCCCCCAAAGGGAGGGATATCATTCCGCTCTCGGGAATCCAGTTTTACGGTTAGGACATTATCAGTACCCCAGTGTATATAATCCGTGAGGTCAAACCTAAACGGTGTGTATCCGCCTTTATGTTCTCCCAACAAATTGCCGTTGATGTAGACCTCGGCCGCCGTCATCGCAGAGTCGAAATCAACGTATACCCGTTTCTCCCTGTATTCCGAAGGCAATTGAAAGTGGCGACGGTAGGAGGAGATAAATTGGTATATTTTGTCATCAAAACCACTCAGAGGCACGATTTGGTTCGTATGGGGGAGCGTCACCTCCACAAAATCACTTTCATCGCATTTCTTTCGCATATAGGAGGGGTGAAAACCCTTGCTATATAACCACCTCTGGTTGATAGAAAATACTTCTCGGCTCATATGGAGGATTCCTCCCATTTATTAGGAGTGCCAGAATCCTGGTTCAGTTTAGCCATCCTTTGGCTGAGAGTAATTCTCTTGCCTCTTTCTCAGAAGGACAGATAACGGAAATCATAAGACCTTTAGGGGAGAGATTTTCCATAACAAGGTCAATCTCATCGAGTCGGCAATAAACGATTATGGCTTTTTTCCTTGCCTGGATTTTCCGATATATTGGAATCCATTTCGCCACACCTTCCTTCGCTTCAGCCGCACCCGACACCCACTGAACGGCATTCAACCGGGGAATTTCTAAAATCAAATTTAGGTGTTGCAATGCACCTGGACCATCCAGGTGATAAATAGAGTAGTCTAAATAGTTAATCTCATTTACTATTTCTTTTAGGAAGAACTCCTCATACATTGAAGGAGAGATGGCAACGGTGAGATCATTTTGAACGGGATAAGTTTTTCCCGGAGCCCAGAGGTTTATCCAGGCGCAAGTCCCTTCTTGCTTGTTTGCAACAATATTATAGTAACTTTCTTCATAAACTTTAAGCCAGACTTGCCAGAGAAGCTTCATTGCTCTCTTCACTCCTTCTGGGTTATCAATCAGGTCCAGACATACTTGCTGAGGACTTCCTCTCAGAACAGCCAGTGAATCCATATTGGGATGAATATCAGTTGCACCAACAATGTAATTCCCCTGCGACCTTTTTAGG
Organism: uncultured Candidatus Sumerlaeota bacterium; assembly: GCA_964526215.1. Lineage (GTDB taxonomy): Bacteria > Sumerlaeota > Sumerlaeia > MWCT01 > MWCT01 > CAZGKP01. Next base: position 664 of record CAZGKP010000021.1, on the reverse strand, counting down.
GCATAAGATGTAAATTCTTTAGTTTTCTGCCAGTAGATGTTATCTTCCTTTATTTGAATTAGCGATAAATCCGAGTAATCTTTCAGTGTCGGCTCGTTCCACTTTGCCCATGAAACAGGAGTCACCCCTTCCTCAATCCCCTCCTGCCCTGTTATGACAGGTGGAAAACTGGGCGAAAACTGCAGGCCTGCGCCCATATAAGCAGAAAAAACATCAGTGCCGAAATTTGGGAAATAACAGGGGAAAGCCACTCCACCGTAAAAAGTGGCTTGGAAAATCTTTTCAGAATTTTGGATAGTTTTTTCCTTGTTAAATTTTTCCTCGCACCTTATCCACATTTCTTTCCCTGATAGGATTTCCCCGGATTGCTCATCATCACGAGGCGCTGTTACCCAGAGGGGCACCTTATCCAGAATCTCACAATTCCACCAGGCTTTATAATATTCTTTTATTTTTTCCCAATTTCCAACCATCGTTTCCACCCTTCTGGCAGAATCAGTCATTCTACAGGAGGCTTAAATCCTTAGTAGCTCGAAAAACTTCCCTGTAAGGATTGTTTCTGGAGCCGCACAATCCTTACATCATTGGCCGGTATAGGGAGCGCCGAGAGGGTGCTTCCTTCCGCGCTTTCTTTGAGTGTAAATCGCTTGCCGGATATCTCTTC
>CAZGKP010000020.1:15438-25286 GCA_964526215.1 uncultured Candidatus Sumerlaeota bacterium | reverse complement strand
TCCGCGAATGTTCGCGAATGTCCGCTAATAAATATTCGCGTTCATTAGCGTAATTAGCGGATTATTTTCATCCCTTCTGGTCGCCGGCATAATAGACCTTCATCAGGGTAAGCCCACAGGCGGGAGCGGTTGGAATCCGTGGGTCTCGGCACCCGCTTTTCAGCGTTCGGGCAATTAAGGAGATGGGGATTTTTCCTCGCGCTACCTCAATCACCGCTCCTACCAGAATCCGCACCATATTTTGCAGGAATGAACGACATTGCAAATCGAAAATTACTATGTCTCTCGCTCTCGATACGTCAAAGGTCTCGAGGGTGAGATGCGTCCTTTTTGCCGAACATTGCGAACTTCGGAAGCCTGCAAAGTCGTGCCTGCCCAAAAGCAGCGACGTTGCTTTCTCCAGACGCCCGTAATCAAGGCGATAAGGAATGTGTGTGATGAAATGCCTGCCCAGCACCGGTGCCGTAGTCCGGTTCATTACGCGGTAACGATACCATCGAAGGACTGCATCACGTCTGGGATTAAAAGATTCAGGCACCTCGCTCACTTCTATCAGACGAATGGCTTCTGGCAGGAAGGTATTTGTCCCCCTGAGGATGCCGCGGGGCGAAATGGATGAATCTGTGAGGAAAGACATAACCTGTCCTGCGGCATGGACGCCTGCATCTGTTCTGCCCGCCGCCGAGATACGCACCGGTCTTTGGAATAGCTTCTCCAGTGCAAGCTCGACCATTTCCTGGATAGAGTGTTTGTCGGGTTGACGTTGCCAGCCGCTGAAGGCTGTCCCGTCGTATTCCAGAATCGCCTTTATGCGGCGCATACTTTTTCTCCTTTTTCCGGTGTAAGGTAACCACAGCGCGGCTATCGCCGCAAATTAAAAATCTAATCCGCCGCGGCGGAGAAAAACTGACAATTCAAAATATGCTTGCTCCGTAGTAAGATCAAAAGTCTATGGCTATGTTTTTTGAATGTTTTGGCAAAAACCAAGACTTTAAAGGCACATTAAGAGGCGAGGATGTGGGGGACTGGTGGGTGATACAGGAATCGAACCTGTGACCTCCGGCATGTGAGGCCGACGCTCTAACCGGCTGAGCTAATCACCCACAATTACAAAATATTACTTAACCGAAATCTCCCTGTGAATGCAAGTAATTTTTTGCCTTTTCACAAGGAGCCCCAATATGTGGATTTTTTGATTGACAGCTATCCCCTGTCACATTTAGTAAATATCCGTTTCATTTTTAGGAAATGGATATAACGGTTGTTGAATATCGCTCTTGCGCTGGACATTATGGGGAGTTGGTTTCTTCCGGGCTTTGGTTTTCTTCGCCGAGGGCGTTATGCACGAGCCATTGTGCTGTTTATGATTATCGAAGGGACGGCGTTGTTTGGATTGCTCCTTCACGGTAGTGTGGTTTTTCCGATACTGGATGTCAGCGGCGGTGGCGTAATCAGCCTATTGACCTTTCTGATTCAGCTCGGAAATGGTGCCATAAGCCTTTTGTGTTTGGTGGCAGGGAGCTTAAGTGATATGATGGGCGTAAGGGGGTTACGGGCTGGTCAAATGGTTAGATTTTTTACGGGATACCCCAGCGATGCCCTGTTCGATCTTGGGAGTTTTTATCTCCTGGTCTCCGGTGCAATGAACTATTTTGTGGTTACGAACTTCTACGATAGGTATAAGGCGGGTGGGAAAGGAAGCCGGGCGAGACTATGAGGATTGGTTGGCTGATTATAATCTCACTTTTATATTTATCCCTTGTGGTGGCTGTGGTGCTGGGGATAAATGAGCACGACAGGGTAAAGAAAATCCTCGAGGCGACATTGCGGCGGTGGGTGAAACTTGTAGCGGCGCTTGTCGCGATAGGAGCCGTCATCCAGGTCTTAAGTCACCTTTGAAAAATGGGCTAAAAAAATAAACAGATGGTGTAAAAAAGTCCTTGACGCAAAAGCGTGCAATCGCGTAGGAGATTTAAAGTAACTTTGGGAGAGATATATCCCGTTATCTTAATTTAAAAGGAAAGGAGGGATATGTATGAAGAGAATGAAGGGTTTTACCCTGATCGAGCTATTGATTGTCGTAGCAATCATTGCGATTCTGGCAGCGATAGCGGTGCCGAACTTCCTGGAGGCGCAGGTTCGCTCGAAGGTTTCGCGCGTCAAGGCAGACCAGCGCTCGTTGGCTACCGGTATTGAAGCCTACTATGTGGATAACAATGATTATCCGGGATACGCAAGCGGTGCTTCTGGAGCAAACGGGTTTATAGGCACTGGTCCAGGTGCATTCAGAATTTATACCTTCCGTGTATGGGATGGTACCGATAACGATTTTCGCACCCTGACCAGCCCACAGGCTTACCTTACCAGCTATTTTGGTGACCCCTTTGCTGATACAAAGGGATGTGCCTTTGCTTACTACTGTGATGATAATGGGTGGATTGTAGCCAGCTTCGGGCCCAACACGGATGAGGTGTATGGTGGCGACCTCTGTTTCTCAGATATTGATGGCTATAAGATTGAAACCATCTATGATGCCCGTATAGCCCAGCCAAGTGTACTCCTTATCACGGGTAGTGAAGGTGGTGAGAACAATTGCCACACCTATGACCCGACAAATGGTACCGTTACAGCCGGCGATGTCTACAGGGTAAAGGAGTAATACTGTCCATCAAATGGACATCTCGTAATGTGGCAGACTGGATTTGAAAAGTTCAGTCTGCCTATTTTTTTCTATCTGCAAACTCCTTTCTTTGGGGGAGCGACTTATGCCAAAACTCCGGTTGCGCACATCTGACGAGACAAAACCCCGAAAGCGCTTCGGTTGCATTTTCGGGGGCTTTCTGGCGATAGGGGTCTTGCTATTATTTCTCCTTATTTTTTCTCTAATTACGTTTCGCTCTCGCCCATTGCTCGACGCCGGAACTTTTTTTACACCTGACGTAATCGGCTTTGTTCGCCTCCGGGTAGACGCGAAAGCAAAATTCTGGCAAGACCTTGCACGCAAATTTGCCAGACAAACCCCGAGAAATGAGGGAAATAGCCCTCATCCTGAACGGATTTTATCTTTATTTACCCTCATATTTCACCCACAACATTTTCTTTACCTCTATCCGGGTGAAGACGGATTGCCCGGTTTTGTTGTGGTCATCAACGTGAAGCGTCTCTCGGGATTAATATCTTACGCTATGAAAAAGAGCGCCGACCATAATCCCCATCTGACAAAGATACCGCCGCCACAAGGGTTAAGCGCGAGGTGTTTCTTGCTGAATGAAAAGGGGCATCCGAGATTTATTGGCATCACGTCCCGGGCAATTTTCATCAGTGATTCGGAGAGTCGCCTGCGGGAGGCATTGTGGCGTCCCCACTCCCGTAAGCCTCCGGGAGGTTTATGCGCAAGGGCAAAAGACCGCCTCCCACCGGATAGTGACGAAGATACCATAAATGGTTTCCTCATCGGTTGGGAAAAATGGGGAGGGGACATACTTGAGGAAGCCAGAGATAGATATGTTCAAACGGGCAAGACACCTCAGCCTTTTTATCAGGTTCTCTCCGGTGCCGCAATTCGGGACATTAGCTTCAGAGGCACACTTGCCAATATAGATACGCTGGATTTGCACCTCACGATTGCCTGCAATATGGAGAGGGATGCAGAAAATCTCGCAGACATCCTTCAGAAGAGTTTCTCACAGGGGAAATCCGGCGAAGGCATCAACATCGCTTTTACTCCCACGGATAAAACACTCTCCGTTCACATCCTTGTTTATGGACTGAAGCGCCGGCTGGAAAAAAAGTTCCGCTGGTAAAAATCCTTGCGTATTCCCTTTAATAAAGTGTATCAAATTTTGATTCTTCGTTTTACTCAAATCGAAACAATCAGAGAAAATTCCACTATGACGCATCAAATTCTACTCACCAATGACGATGGTATTGATGCGCCGGGGCTTGCGGTGCTCTTTGGGGAGGTCTCAAGGTTCGCAGACATAACAATCGTTGCCCCGACCACAGAACGCAGCGGCATTGGTCATGCCATCTCTGTGTTTAATGACCTCACACTCACGAGGCGCAAACGGAATGGTAAACTCTGGGGATATGGACTCGAAGGGACTCCAGCCGACTGTGTTAAATTCGCCATCAAGAATCTGATGAAGGAGCCGCCGGACCTCGTGCTATCGGGTATAAATCGTGGACAGAACACCGGTAATTCGATACTATATAGTGGAACGGTAGCCGCCGCAATTGAGGGAACGATGTATGGATTCGCCGCCATCGCCGTCTCACTGGCGGCTTGGGGAAACGAAAACCCCCACTTTGATTATGCGGCGAGATTCACTGCAAATCTGGCACGCCTCATACTCGAAAAGGGCTTACCAAAAGGTATCCTCCTGAACGTAAATATCCCCAATATACCGGAGAAGGAGATTCGCGGCACCGTAATCACCAGACAGGGAACGTCAATGTTTGTAGACCACTTTGAGCATAAGGGGAAACGTAACGGTCTGCCGGCATTCAGAAATATAGGCGGCGAAATGCTCCCGAGTGAGGCGGGCGAGGACTTCGATGACGTCGTCCTCAAGCAGAATAAGATTTCTATAACTCCCCTCCACTACGACCTGACTCACCACGAACTGCGCATTGAACTTGGACGCTGGATGCCCCAACACGTAATGAGCGAACTCCTCGAGTTAAAAAAGCTACAGCCCAACCCATAAACATCCCTTGTCCGTTGTCGGTTGTCCGTTGTCCGTTGTGTCCGTTTGTTCGTTGTGCCCGTTGGATGTTGGAAGTTCAAAGTTCGATGTTCGAAGTTTGTCAGTTGTCAGCTTTCAATTGTCCGTTGTCAGTTGTCCGTTGTAGTATATGGGAATTCCCGATTGATGTTTTCATCCTTTTGGGAGATTGAGATTGGAGACCGGAGATTCGCCGTGGTGAATTCGCCGCGACGAATTATAACGACTGCAACTTCTTTGGTGAACAGTATTGGACCTAACCCGGACAAGCCGCAAAAGAGAAGTGTCCGCGTCGCCACAGGCGCTTAAAATCCGTCCCTGAATATGCGGCGGGCAAAGATAAAACCCTTATTAGCATGAGCATCATAAATCGGAGAGTCGGGGTCAAAACTGGACCTGTGCGCACCATCTCTGGTTGCCTGAAGAAATTCCATTCCCCCAAGACTGATTGCCACGTGCCCGATGCGCCCTGTCCTCGTGCAGAAGAATAATAAATCACCCGCACACAAATTCTCACGGTATCTGCCGAAAGCCACCAATTCCCCTATCACCGATTGTTCATCGGCATCACGTGGCAGGTTGATGCCGCGCATTCTGTAGAGGCATTGCGTGAAACCGGAACAATCCATTCCACGCTCAGATATACCTCCCCACGTATAAGGGATGCCCATAACCGGGCGGGCGAATTTCAACAATTTCTCCCGCGATGCACTATCGTCGCGTAAAGTCTTGCGAAGTACGCTCCATTCCTTCAGTTTCATACGCCTTATGTCTCCTGCACCGACCCAGCCGATATATGCGTCCGGCGACTGGGCGAGGAAATATTTCCCCTTCACATCCCGCTTCAGTAAACGCAACGGAGCACCGTAAAGAACCTGATTGACTTGCTCCGAGTAAATGCCGGGATTCCGCTTCATACTGACGGTTGGTGATGTTGCCACTCCAAAGGCTTCATCTCCCAGAGCGGGGTCGGGTAAAACGCGGATGTTATTTTCCATCTTATCGAACCCGAGCACATTCAACACTCGCTCAAGCCCACTTTTGTGGTTCGGAAAAAGAACATCGCCTGATAGACAGACCGTGCCGCCCCTATCTTCGACCTTTACGTCGAAGACAGTTACTTTCGGGTCGAGGATGTTCTTTGCGGCAAATGTGGCAATATAACTTTCAAGTTTAGCTACCGAGGGTGCCCCGGTTGGTTCATAGGTAGACATAACGCGCATCTTCCACAACGCCCGGTGCTCTTCTTTTGTTAATTTCTCCCACGTCTTGCCAAACACCTCCACCGGGTCGAGGGCAAGCGCCTTAATTGCAAGTGAACAAACCAGCGCAACCAAAAGAATAAATCGTTTCATAGCAGTCCCCCTTAATCCTTTATATAAGCGTAATTACAAAATCGAAAACCCGCACCTAACCCCACAAGTATTATGTATTTGCCACACCAAGAATAAAAACAAAGCAAGGTAAAAATTCCTCAATCCCCCAGAGGTGGATACCCTCCGGCGAATATTTGTTTCATTTTAGCCATATCTCGAAACACTGCCCGATACGGGTGGGGTTAAACCACTCTTTTCTTGACACCACCACGATGCCCGGCTCATACAAAAATGAAAAAGCACAAAAGGAAACCATAAAGAGAAAAAACGTGTTTCTCGAACTCGAAAATTTAATGGTTCGGTTCGGCAGACGTGTTATTCTGGACTCGCTTACCTGCGGGATGGATAGCCGTGCGCTGGGACTTCTTGGTCCCAATGGCGCCGGAAAAAGCACACTGATTCGCACACTGCTCGGTTTTATCAAGCCTGACAGCGGTGGCGCCTGTGTCGCTGACCTCGATATCCGTAAGGATTCACGCCGCCTGCGCGCCATCGTTGGCTATATGCCCGAACACGAAAGTTTCATTCACGGACTTTCACCTGTGCGCCTCTTGCGTTTTATGGGTGAGTTGTGTGGGTTATCGGCAAAGGACGCAATGGAGCGTGCTCACGAAGTCCTCTTTTATGTCGGCCTCGGCGAGGTGCGCTACCGCAATGTTGAAACCTTCTCGCTGGGAATGCAACAGAGGGTAAAGCTGGCGCAGGCACTTGTGCACGGTCCGAAGCTGCTCATCTTAGATGAGCCGACAAATGCCCTCGACCCCGCCGGACGCCAGGAGATGCTCAATCTCATCTGCGACATTGTCAAAAACTCCGGCTCACACGTCATCCTCTGCTCCCATATCTTGAAGGACGTTGAGCAGACCTGCGAGGATGTGATGGTCTTGAATAACGGAAAACTCATCCTCTCCGGTAAAATTGACGACCTGAGAAAGGTTGACCAGAAAGTATACGACATCAGGATTAAGGGAAATGTGGACCGGTTCATTGCGGAGCTCTCGGAACACGGTTGCCAGTGCACCCTCACAGAACGAGGCATCATTCGCGTTACGCTCCCCGCCGATGAGAGAACCGAGATCCTCTTTGAGCTTGCCCGCAAGAACAATGTGCAGCTCAGGCATTTCTATTACAAGCGGGATTCCTTAGAGGACGTCTTTATACAGGCACTCGAGGAGAGTGAAGGGGAAAAAGTAAATGCCCGTTTATGAAAACACTTACAGGATGTGGGAGGGCAAGAGGCGCTCACTTTTTCACCGCTTGCTCGCCTTTCCAAAATTTACCTATCTGCAGATTAAGGGGAAGCGCCTCATCCACACCGTTTTTGTGATGTCCTGGCTCCCGTTTATCCTTTTCACGGTTTACATTTATGCGCGAGTGAATGTGCGGCTGGTGCAAAGCCTGCGGATTCCCATCCAGTCAGTCCCGGCGGTGGACGCCAGGTTTTTCCTCACATTTATTCTTGCCCAGCTCCCTTTCCTTTTCTTTTTTACATTGATGGTGGGACCGGGGTTAATTTCGACAGACCTGCGCCATCAGGCACTGCCGATGATACTGTCGAAGCCCATTGGGCGCTGGGAATATCTTTTAGGGAAATTCCTGGTTCTTTTTCTATTATTATCAATCCTTTCGTGGTTTCAGGGGTTACTTTTATTTATCTCACAGACAGCGGCGGTTCCTGCGGCAAGCCCGTGGCGACAGAAGTTCTGGAATCAATCTCTGTGGGTTTTGCCGAAGATTGTCATTTTCTCATTTGTTATTATCTTCACGCTGAACCTTTTGGTGCTGATGTTTTCCAGTTTGACCAGCAATATACGATTTGCCAGTGTAGCAGTGATTATGTTCATCATAGGCAGCCTGATCGTGGCGGGAATTGTGAGCGGGATTTTTCATTCCGTGCGATGGATGGTGTTTTCGCCGCTCACCTCGGTGGCAAGTGTGGGGTGCAATCTCTTCGGTGCGAGAAACACTACCGGTGTCCCTGCAGGGAGCGCGTGGGTGTATTTAATTTGCCTGTGGGGTGGATGTGTTGCAATCCTCGCCTCACGCGTGAAGGCATTCCAACTCCATCGGGAGTAGCACAACATTCTATAAAGTCATTATTATGCTTTCGCCTCTCCCAAAAGGATGAAAAAAATCCGCTAATTACGCTAATGAACGCGAATATTTATTGGCGAAAATTCGCGGACATTCGTGGATTTATTTTCGGAGCGGTCGGGAATGAAATCAAGCGACCGCAAAAGGTATCAATGAGCCGTGGAGATGACAACCAAAACGCCAATAATTGAGATTGAGAATCTCTCGCGCTGGTATGACGAGGTGCTGGGGGTGAACCGCATCACGGCAACTATCCTCCCTGGCATCACGGGGCTTCTGGGACCAACCGGCGCAGGCAAATCAACCCTGATGAACCTTATCTGTGGCTTGCTCCGCCCCAGCCAGGGCACTGTCCACATCTTTGGCGAGCCAATCTGGAATAACCCCCGCCCGCTTTACCGCATCGGATACTGCACACAACACGACACCTTCTATGAGCGAATGACGGGTTTCGGGTTCTTATACGCCCTGCTCTCCCTGCGAGGCTACGGTAGGAAAACCACACGCCGCCTTGCCGAACAGGCTCTTGAGCGCGTGAATCTCCGTTATGCAGCCCACAAGCGACTGGCAAGCTACTCTAAAGGAATGCGCCAGCGCATCAAAGTCGCCCTCGCCCTCGCACATAACCCCGACATCCTCATCCTCGATGAGCCGCTCAATGGGCTGGATGCCGTCGGTCGCCACGAGACGATTGAACTAATTCGCTCATACGGACGCGAGGGAAGAAACGTCCTCATCTCCAGTCACATCCTCCACGAAATCGAGGCAATGACCGATAATATCCTGATGCTTTCAAATGGCTATCTACTTGCCGAGGGGGACGTGCGTGAGGTGCGCAAACTCCTCACCCGTCACCCGCAACAGATTTATCTCCGCTGTAATGCCCCGAGATGTTTCGCATCGCTCCTCCGCGGGCAGGATGGTATTGTCAGCGTCAGGCTGGACGCCGATGGAGAGGGAATCCTAACTGAAACCTATGACCTCAACGCCTTCTACACGCGCCTGAACGATATAGTCCTGGAGCACAATATCCACGTCAGCTTCGTTACGGTTGCGGACGAAAGTATCCAGGCGGTTTTCAAATACTTATCGGAGAACCATTATGGCTGAAATGCCGAGCGGAAGTCTCGAATCCAAAAGTCTTCCTGAAGCGGGAATGTCCGAACCGGAACTCACCGCGGCAGTGCGTTTCCGGCGCCAGTGCCTTGCACTCGTAAACTTGAGCATCCACCGCTACCTCTTCACACGCTATATGTGGGTTCTGGTGATTCTGGGCAGCATCCCGCTCGTCATCGCCGGTTTTACATTTATCCGGCATATTCTATCGCACAGAACCTTGCTGGGTGTCGGAAACCCCGCAGAACTCAACCGGACATTCCAGATGCTCTTCCGCACCTTATATCTTCACTTCATTATCTTTTTTGTGGCAAACATCTTCGGGTTCTCGCTGCTCAGAAAAGAGGTAGACGACCGGACTCTTCATTACCTCTTCCTGCAGCCTATAAGTAAGTCTGCCGTTATCCTATCGAAATTCCTGGGTTTTCTGGTGGTGAGCTGGGTATTCCTCTCGGTAACGTTTCTATTGACATATCTACTATTTCAAGTGCCTTTTGGCTTGAGGAGCCTGATAACGGACCTTTTTGAACAAGGG